>CAZPPB010000025.1:0-33809 GCA_964588355.1 uncultured Spirochaetaceae bacterium
GGTTCCGGCCGTGCTGATCCTGCTGAGCCTACTGTTTCGCCTTCCCGGCCTGGTTGAAGGCGGCGGGTTCGGACGGCTTGTCTCACCCTCCCTGGACGCGGCGGTCCTCGCGTTGGCGGTCTGCCTGTACACCTGGGCGGGAATCCCCGGCTTCACCATACTCGGGGTCGTGCTGGCGTTCCTGGGAGTGACCGTACTTAGCTTTGAAGCTGCGGATGCGTTGATCCCCCTGTTCTTCAACCGGCCCTTCGAGCTGTTTACCGACATCACCTACATCCCCGACCTCTACGCCCTGCTGCGGGACACGATGTCCGCTTGGCTGTTCTATCCCGCACTGCTTCTGCTGACCGCCGGACTAGTTGGATTGGCCATCGGCTTGTACATCGCATTTCGCTATCTCCGGCGGGGGTTTCGGGACCGAAGGACTCGATACGGCTTTCTGATCCTCCTGGCCGTTCTGCTGGTCCTGGATCTGTCCAGCCCCATGCGCTTCATGGCCAATACCGCCGCACCCCGCCTGGCTGAAGAGGTCGGAAAAATCGCGCACAGGGAGCAGTTCGTTCAGGAGCAGCGCAAGGCCTTCAGCAGGCAGGTCCGGGACTCGAGCCGGGTGATGCGGCCTCTGGAGGGGCTGGAGGGCGCGGACGTGTATCTGTTCATCGTCGAGTCCTACGGCTACACCCTTTACTCCGAACCCGAGCACTTCGACCTGATCCAGCCGGAGCTCCGGGAGTTCCAGGACCGGCTCGCCCAGGCGGGATTCCGGATCGCCTCCACCTTCCTGGATTCTCCCGCCTTCGGGGGAAACTCCTGGCTGGCCGATTCCACCCTGGCCACGGGGGTCCGCATCGACAACGAGGCTGCCTATGAGCTGCTGCACGACTCGGATGTCAAACCCATCGCCCAGTTCTTCAATGAGATCGGCTACCGTACGGTGGTAGCCATGCCCGCAACCACCTACGCCTGGGCGGAGGGGGAGTTCTACCGCTTCGAACAGAAGTACTACTACAAGGATTTCGATTATGAGGGACCGAACCTGAAGTGGGCGCCGATGACCGATCAGTACGTGCTGGACTTCATTCACCGAAATGAAGTCCAGGGTGCAAGCCGGCCGCTGTTCATCCAGTACGTGCTGATCTCCAGCCATTACCCCTTCAACATGATCCCGAGATACTTCGAGGACTGGTCCCGGATCGGGGCCGGGAGCATCTATCACCGGGAGGATTCGGTGGATGTGCTTCCCATCAAAGCGGGAAACCAGACAGCCGGAGCGGAAGGCTACGTCGCGGCCATGACCTATGAGCTGAAGCTCATCCGGGAGTACCTGGGCAACTTCGTCGAAGGGGAAGCCTTGATCATCGTGGTCGGAGATCACCAGCCCTTCAGCGGGATCACCGGCAAAAACAAACCCTGGTCCGTGCCGCTGCACGTGATCAGCAGGAGGGAGGATTTCCTCACGCCCTTCTTAGATCGGGGCTATTCAGAAGGCCTCATCCCCAATCAGAATCTCCCTCACGCCGGGTTGGAGACCTTTCTGCCGACTTTGCTGGAAAGCTTCAGCTCCGCAGATCCGGCCTCGGGCCGACGTTCCGCCGCGGTCGAAAGCGGGCAAACTACGAACTGACCGGTTTTGCCCGTCTCAATCCGGCAAAGGCGGTGATCAGCCCGGCCGCCGCGAACAGAAGGTCCCGGGCCCGCATGTACAAGACCAGGCTCATACCCGTCTCGGCTCCAAGGCCCAGCAGCTCGAACAAGCCGACGTAGGTCAGCTCCAGGGCGCCCAGGGCACCGGGGAAGGGCAGTAGGAAGGCGAACTTCCCCCCCGCCAGGATCAGCAGTGTTTCACTGTAGGAAACCGGCACACCGAGAAAGTGAAGCACCAACCGCATCTCCACCAGGCTGATCGTCCATACCAGCAAGAAGAACAGGAGGATCTGCAGGATGGTTCGTCCCCGCAGCCGGCAGTAGGCCAGAATTCTGGTTTCGCTGGCTTGGATCAGAGCTTCCGTTTTCTGAACCCGCGGCCGGGCCAGAAATCCGGCGGGCAGCCTGCTCATGCACCAGGACAGGGGACGGACCCCCAAAAATACCGCCGCCAGATAGGCCGCGGGCAGGGCTATGAGCAGGGAGGGGAGCGGAATGGCCAGTCTCAAACCGCCGGAGGGCAGCAGTCCAGGGGAAAGGAACGCCAGAGAGGCCAGTCCCAGAAAAGCGAAGTTGCCGAGCAGTTCGAAGGTCTTGTCCAGAAGGATCGAGGCGGATCCCACATCGTAGCCCAGGTCGCTGTGCCTGTTGGCCAGATACATCTGCAGCGGTTCCCCGCCAAATTGAGGTCCGGGGGTCAGATAGCTGACCGCGTAGCCGGCCAGCCGGTAGGAAAGCAGCCGGAACAGGCCCCCAGAGGCACCCAGTCCCCGCAGGATAACGGCCCAGCGAAGGGTAAGTATGAGAACAAACAGCAGGTTCACGGCCAGCAGTATGCCGACCTGCAGGGCTGTCAGATTTCCCAGGTTCGCGAACAGTTCCTGGAAGCGGATTTCCTTCAGGGCCCAATACAGCAAAAACGGGACGGGAATCCAGAGCAGGAACTTGAGCTTGTTCACGCCCTACGAGCCCGCCTGATCCGAGGTCGGTCGTGCCGGAAAGCGAAAGCTCAGAGGGAAAGGACCCGGCCCGAAGAGGTACAGAAGCAGCGCTGCGCTCACGATCACCGCTGCCCAGGGATCCAGCCGGGAGAGGAAGATGCGCAACCCCTCGAGGAGCAACAGCGTCAGGGCGGCGGGGGAGGTAAATCGGCCGGTAATAAGCAGCGCCAGGAGCAGCAGCCGTACCGCGGCATAAAGCACAGTTGCTAGCTCGGCCTGTGGGACAGCGGCGGGCAGCCAGGGCGCGGGAAGCGCAGCCGGTCGAAACGCCGTCATCCCTATCCTCACTGCCGCCCCGACCAGAACGGCCCGCACGATCGGAGCAAGCCAATTTCTCCCTATGCGGTAGAAGGTCTTTTTGATCTTCCGATAGTCTGGATCCTCGGGATCGAGGGAGCCGGTTGCCAGCAGCCAGTCCCGGATGAAGCCGAGCAGCAGGGGGACCCCGACGATCAGCCCGGCCAGAACCGTACCGGGCGGTCGGGCGATAGGCCAGAGAAATACGGCCAGAATGCCCATCTGGAACCCCGCCAGCCGGCGGCGCATGTAGCTGGGCGGCAGGGGGTGCACGGCCTTCCCGCGGAATCTGCGCCAGGCGAACCCTCCGGCGAACACGTATTTTGCCGCCCCGATGTAGAGAAAGGCTGCCGGAAGATGTCCCCACTGAACGACCAGGACCACGGCGACCAGAATTCCCAGGGCGTCGTACTCCTGATCGAGAAGCTCCCCCATGCGGGTCTGGGTGTTGGTCTTCCGCGCCCAGTACCCGTCGAAGAAATCCAGAACGGCCAGAAACGTGTAGAGGACAGCGGGCAGCCAACCGACGATCCCTGTAGGTTTCGCTGCAAACAGAAATCCCGCCAGGATGGCGATCATCAACCCCCTGGCAAGGGACACGATATTGGCCGTGCCCCACAGGTGGTCCGGATTGGCACCGCTGAGGATAGTTTTCCGATTTCGAAGCAGAAACAGCTGCTGATAGACCATGACCGACGCAACCTTGAGAGCCCAGATGCCTCCGTGGCGGAGATCCCGGTAACGGCAGGTCAGGATGAATCCGGCAATCAGGATGAGAAGATCGATCAGCCCCAGAGCAGTCAATCCGCGACGGAAGCTGCGTTGATAAGATTGCCCTTCAATGTCCGGCACCTTGCACTCTCCTCAGGCTGTCCGATCAGTCTACCGTTTTTCCAGGACGAGAAACAGATACTCGCTCCAGCCGTTTTGCTGACAGATCTGCAGAGCGCTGCTGCCGTACATGCTCGCTGCCCAGGCGCTTTTCCGAAGCAGTTTTCCCGCCAGTTGCTGGAATCGCCGGATGAAAGCAGGGGTCTGCCGAAGACAGGGGGTGAGTTCTGTTCTTTCGACCGGATCGAAGCCTCGGCGGACCGCGATGCGCAGGGCTTCCTCCGCCGTCATCAGGCTGCGCAGGTGCCAGCCTTCTCGGAATCGGGACAGCCACGACTCCCGTTGTTTCGAGTCGGATTGCCCCTTTGCAGTGATGAAATCGTCGCAGATGATCAGCCGGCCGCCCGCCGGCAGCTGACTGCCGATTTGAGTGAAGAAGGCTGTCGCATCGCTCCCATGGGTGAAGGCTTCGATCGCATAAGCGTCGGTAATCCCTTCCATTTCAGGCAGCCGGGTGAAGTCGGCAACCTGAAAACGACAGCGGCCGCTCAGTCCGCGGCGTTGTGCAAGCCTCCGGGCCGTCTGCGCCTGAAAGGGGCTCAAGGTGATGCCGGTGAGCTTGAGGGGATAGCGGGCTGCCAGCCACAGAGCGGAGCCGCCCACCCCGCAGCCCAGGTCCAGGAGATGTTTTTCCGTCCGATTGGAACGCTCCTTCGCCAGAACAGCTTCGGCGATCAGGCGCTCTACCGTGTGCACCGCTTCCCTGCGGGAACGTTCTTTCTCCGTCCAGACGGGGCGATGGATCACCCCTTCTCCCCGGCCTTGACCGAAGAGGATCATCCATAAGGTATTTCTGTTGTAGTAACGCCGAACTGCGCCGGCCTGGTCCTGCATCCTCAGGGATCAGGTATCGATGAGATGACCCATTCTCTCTTTCTTGGTCCGCAGGTAGCGCTCGTTGTGGAGGTTGGATCGTATTACCACTGGGATGCGGTCAATCACCGTGATGCGATTCATCCGCAGGCCCTTGATCTTCTCGGGGTTGTTGGTTATGAGAGCCACGGATTCGATTCCCAGAAGGCGGATGATCTCTGCCGCCGCTTCGTAGCTGCGGGCATCGGCAGGCAGCCCCAGATGATTGTTGGCCTCCACCGTATCCAGCCCCCGATCCTGGAGATCATAGGCCTTCAGTTTGTTGAGTAACCCGATACCGCGGCCTTCCTGGCGGAGGTAGATGATTACTCCCCGTTCCTGACTGTTTATGTAGTTCAAACTCGCATCGAGCTGTTCCCGGCAATCGCAGCGCAGGGAGAACCAGATGTCTCCGGTGTGGCACTCTGAGTGGACGCGAACCGGGCAGGCTTCCGCGCCCCGGACCTCTCCGCGGACCATCGCCGTGTGCTCTTTTCCGTCCCGATGGTCGAGAAAACCGTAGATCGTGAAAATCCCGAAACGCGTCGGCAGTTTCGCCTTGCTCACGAGTTCTATGAAACCGATTTTACGTTTTTTCGCTCTCTCCGGTGTAGGTTCGAGAATTACCTTTTCGGCGTCGCCAATCAGCTCATAATCAGCCGCCGCCGTTCCGTTTCCGCGGGCTGCCATCATTTTCTCCCACTATGGTCTTTTTATCTGTTCGCCGGTATGTCGTATATATAATACGGACAATGTCCGGCCCGGGTCAAAAGCTTTTTCAGGAAGAGCTGGTAGCCCTGCGGTCGCGATGTCCTTCGCAGGATCGCGAGCCCCGCACAAGTATCGAGATGAGGCCTACGATGCCCTCGACCAGTTTCGCTGCCTTCATAATCTTGTCAGCCGGGGAATTGCTTGTGTATAGTGTTTCCTGATGAAACCGACGCCTCGGATCACGATAAGCTACGCGCAGAGCCTGGACGGGCGGATCGCTACCTCTACCGGGGATTCCCGCTGGATCTCCTGTCCCCGGACTCTGACCCTGGCACACCGACTGAGACGGGATCATGAGGTGATCCTGGTGGGCATCGGGACCGTACTGAAGGACGATCCGGAGCTGAGCTGCCGTCTGAAGCGCAGCTTCCGTTCACCGGTCCGGGTGATCCTGGATTCCCGTCTGCGCCTTCCACCAGAGTCGACCATCCTCCGTACCTGTAAAAGCTACAGGACGATCGTATACACCCTCGCGGACAAAGCCGGTACCGGAGCAGACGATGCAGCGGTGGTCGATCTTTTGTCTGGAACAGCGGCCCCGGGTTCCGCAGGAGATCGCCGTGAGTATCTCGAGCAGGCGGGGATCGAGGTTTGCGAAGCCGCAGCGGACGCCCAGGGCCGGGTTTCGATCGCAGAAGTCGTGGAGGACCTGGCGAATCGGGGGTTTCGCAGTATCTTTGTCGAGGGAGGCGCTGAGGTGATCACCTCCTTTCTGAGGGCCGGCCTGGTTCACAGGATGCTGGTGGTAACCGCTCCGGTCATTATCGGTCGGGGGGTGGAGGCGGTTGGAGAGCTCGGGATCACCTCTCTGGATCAGGCGCTGCGGCCTCGGCGCAGCCGGGTAAGGCGTTTGGGAAGCGACCGGGTGTGGGAGCTTGTTTTCGATGGACCTTAAGGACAAAGCGCTCGGGGCAAGAGTCGTCAAGGCTAGAGCTCTGTACTTCACAGCTCCCCGAACCATCGAGCTTCGGGAGGAAGAATGCCGGCCTTCCGGGGAGCAGGTCCTGGTCCGCTCTCGTCTGATCGGGATCAGCCACGGCACCGAAATGCTGATCTTTCGCGGCCAGATGCCCCGAGGGCTGGAAGCGGACACCGCCCTGGAGAGTCTGGCCGGTACCCTCGACTATCCGTTGAAATATGGTTACATCAACACGGGGGAGACCGAAACCGGGCGCAGAGTATTTGCTTTCTATCCCCATCAGGATCTGTTTTACGCCGAACCTCGGCACCTGATCGAGATTCCTTCCCAACTGGATTTCGCCGACGCGGTATTTCTGGCGAACATGGAAACCGCCCTGAGCATCGTGCACGATGCCAATCCCCGTTTCGGCGAATGTGTGCTGTTGATCGGACAGGGGGTCGTAGGTTTGCTTACAGCCGAGATCCTGATGCGAGGGGGCGCCGGCAAGGTGATCACCGTGGAGCCCTATGCCAAACGCCGCCGGGCTTCGGAGGCGATCGGTTGCGTGGCGCTTCAGACGGGAGTGCAGCTGCGTGAGAGAGTTCTCGAGCACACGGAGGGGCGCGGCGCGGATGTCGCCATCAACGTCAGCGCCTCGGCGGAGGGGTTGCAGCTGGCCATCGACAACCTGGCATTCGAGGGAACGGTGGTGGAGGCTTCCTGGTACGGCAACCGGCCGGTAACCCTGGATCTGGGCAGAGGATTCCATCGAAAACGGCTCAAACTGCGCAGTAGCCAGGTGTCCCGGATCGATCCCGCCCTGACCGGCAGGTGGGACAAGCGCCGCCGCCTGGACCGGGTCCTGGAGCTGCTTCGGGAGATCCGGCCCTCCCGCTACATCAGCCAGCGCTTTGCCCTCGGCAGAGCTCAGGAGGCGTATGAGCTGTTGGAAAACCACCCGGAGCGAAGCATTCAGATAGTGTTGGAACCATAAAGGAGTGCGCTATGTACCGAGTCGGAATCAAAAACACGTTCACGGCGAGACATTTTCTAATCGGAGATTTTGCCGAGGAAACCCATCCCCACGAGCACGAATACGTGGTGGAGTGGACCTGCGCGACCAATGTGCTCGATGAGAACGGTTTTTCCGTCAACATCGCGGTTATGGAGGAGGAGCTCCAGAACCTGATCGATGAGATGCAGGGGAAACTAATCAACGATCTGGAGTTCTTCAAAGACCGCCAGGTGAGCGTGGAGAACATGGCCCACTACATACACACGGCTCTTGTGGATGCTCTGAACCGACGCAGTTTTTCTCTGGAATCGGTCATCGAGTTTCAGGTGAAGATCTGGGAATCCGAAACCGCCTGGGCGGCCTACATCCATTCGTAACGGATGAGGCTGCTGTTCGTCATCTACGGCTCTCTCCAGCAGATCTCCGGTGGTTATCTGTATGACCGGAAGGTCATCGAGTACCTCGAGGGTCAGGGAGTTGAGGTAGACTGCCTGCAGCTGCCGGCATGTTCCTATCTCCTCTGTCCCTTTCAATCTCTCTACCCCCCCCTGCGGAGGCTGTTTCGAGTTCACCAACCCGGCGGCTACGATTGCGTCGTTATCGACGAGCTCACCCATCCGTCTGTGTTTCTTCCGGTTTGCCGGCGGTTTCGTCCCGGCCCGCCGGTGGTCGTTCTGCTGCACCACCTCAAGATCCAGGAACGGGTCGGTCCGCTCATCAGGATCATCGCCCGCTGCATGGAGCGAAGATTGCTTCGCAGCTGCGAGGCAGTTGTCGTGAACAGCGACACCACACGACAAACCGTGCGTGATCTGATCGGCTCGCAGGCGGAGGTCTACGTGTGTCCTCCGGGCAGCGACACCCTGATTCAAAGCCTCCCGGGAGAGAGTCCCGGCGGAGGGAAGACTGCTGCGGCTGTTGGGAGAAGGCCCGTGCGCCTCCTCGTAACCGGCAACATCATCCCCCGCAAAGGGCATGATCTGCTGATCCGGATGCTCGCAGACCTGGCCGATTTGAGGTGGGAGCTGCGGATCGTCGGGGCTGTGGCCAATCGCCGTTACAAGAGGCGGGTCGAGCGGCTCGTGCGGCGCTATGGGCTGGAAGATCGCATCATCTACACCGGGGCTCTGGCCGGGGAAGCCCTGAGCCGACAGTACAAGGAGGCGGATATTTTTGTCTTTCCCTCCCGCTACGAAGGATTCGGAATCTCCCTTGCCGAGGCTATCCGCGCGGGACTGCCCTTCGTTGCCTTTGCTTCCGGGGCGGTCCCCGAGGTCAGCGGCGGTCAGGGGTTGCTCGTGCCTCCGGGGAACCTCGGGATTTTTCGACACCACCTGCGGCGGCTGATCGCCGATTCGGAGTTCAGAGAGCAGTCAGCCGCGCTTTCCTGCAGCCTGGCGGCGCAGTTGCCGACCTGGAAGCAGACAGGAGTAACTTTCTTACGGGCCATTAAAGCGATCATCTGAAAGGAATCAGCGGAAGTGAAAAGAGGAAGACCGCGGGGTTTCGATTTTGCCGCCTATCTGGAGGCCAAGTATGCCATCGATTCAGCCAGCCTGAACGCGCCTCTCTACGCTCGGTTCAGGGATCATCTGAGGCGTACCCTCGATCCCCGAGTCCTGGATCTGGGAACCGGTACGGGTGCGATGCTCCGCCGGATTCTTGATTTGGAACTGCCGGGGCGTGTGCATATGATCGGACTGGATCAGGAGGAGCGGAATCTGGCTGCCGGCGTCGAGCGCATGGAGCATGCCCTGCTGGTTCGGGGATACAGCATCGGAGAAAAGAGGCAGAGTCCGGAAGTGAAATCTATCCGGGGGGAGAAGGGGGGTAGGGAACTCCGGATCGAGTTCCAGCAGGGAGATCTGCTGGATAGACACACAACCGACAAACTCGGATCGTTTGACTTCATCACCGCCCACGCCTTTATGGACCTGATGCCCCTCAAACGTGCCGTGGGGATCATTCGCAGGCTGCTGGGTGCTGAGGGCGTGTTCTACTCGACTCTCAACTACGACGGGCTGACCGTACTGCTGCCCGAGTACGGGAAGGGGGGCTTCGAGCGTCGGCTGCTTCAGATCTACGACCGCTCCATGGAGAACAGGCGCAGCGGCGGCGGTAAAACGGGAGGGTCCCTGAGCGGCCGGCGCTTGTACCGGGAGTTGCTGGAGGGGGGCTTTGCGATACTTGGGATGGGATCGAGCGATTGGAACGTGTTTCCATCAGGGGGTTCATATGCTGAACAGCAGAAGCTCTTCCTCACCGCCATTCTCTCGATGATCGAAGGAGAAGCGAGCCGGTTTGGAACCGGATCGGGAGCCGGGAAAACCGCTGTCGATCCCACGATGCTGGCCGATTGGTACGCCGAGCGGCTCGAAGCTCTGAGAGACAATAGCCTGGCCCTGATCGTCCACCAGCTGGACCTGTTGGCCAGACCGGCTTGAGCGAAAATTGTGCTTCTCCGGACAAGGCATATGGGGATCTGTCGCTCAAGCAAAGGGATTCTATGATAGAATAGGAGTCGGGATTTGACTATAAAGATGGACAGGAGATTGGGCTTCCTGGAGGTTTTTTCGATCGCTACCGGAGCCATGATCAGCTCCGGTTTGTTCGTCCTCCCCGCCGTCGTCTACATCAAAGCCGGACCTTCAATCCTGCTCTCCTACTTCATCGCGGCAGCATTGGTTATACCGGCAATGCTCAGTAAGGCGGAGCTGGCCACGGCGATGCCCAAATCCGGGGGTTCCTACTTCTTCGTGCACCGGAGCCTGGGACCGCTGTTCGGGACTTTCGCCGGCCTGGCCTCCTGGTTTTCACTGAGCCTCAAGAGCGCCTTTGCCCTGGTAGGCATCGGGATTTTTCTCGCTCCTCTGGTTCCGATATTCCCCGGATACATGGTAAAGCTGATCGCCGTTGCCGTCGCCCTGCTGTTCACGGTGCTCAACATCCTGAGTGTGAAGGAGAGCGGACGATTCCAGGTGGTATTGGTTATGACCCTGCTGGCTATCCTGCTCGTCTACATAGCCGCGGGTATCCGGCAGGTCGATGCGCAGCACTACGCGCCCTTTGCCCCGGAAGGTTGGCCGGCGGTTTTTACGGTTACCGGCATGATCTTCGTCTCTTTCGGCGGATTGACCAAGATCGCCGCTGTGGCCGGAGAGATCGACAAACCTCAGATAACGATCCCCCGCGCCATGTTCGCCTCCTTTCTGGTCGTCTCTGTTCTCTATCTGCTGGCGATTTTCGTTACCGTCGGGATCCTGGGGCGGTCAGAGTTTCGCAATACCCTGGCTCCACTGTCTACGGCTGCCGCGACTTTCAGCGGCCAGGCAGGTTTCCTGGTGCTTTCGATCGCGGCCATGCTGGCCTTCATCACTACCGGCAATGCCGGACTGCTCGCCTCCTCCCGCAATCCTCTGGCCATGGCCAAGGACAATCTTCTGCCCTCATTCTTCGCCCGGGTGAATGTACGGCTGAAGACCCCGGTAGTCGCCATCCTGTTCACATCGGCATTCATGGTCGCCGTGATCATGTTCCTGGATCTGGAAAGCCTGGTCAAAGTGGCCTCCACCATGAAGCTGCTGCTCTTCGCTTTCGTCAATCTGTCGGTGATTCTGATGCGGGAGAGCAAGATCGTCTCCTACAAGCCCTCTTTTCGCTCTCCCCTCTACCCGGTTCTGCAGATCGGCGGAACCGTTGTCTATTTTCTCCTGATCGTCGAGATGGGCATCACCCCGCTGCTAATTACCGGGGCGTTTTTTGCCGCCAGCCTGCTGTGGTACTTCCTCTACTCCCGCTCCCGGAATCGCCGGGAGTCCGCGCTGCTTCACGTGGTGGAACGCATAACCAACCGGGAACTGCGCAGCGACACCCTGTCGGAGGAGCTCAAGGAGATCCTCATCGAACGGGACGAGATCGTGGAGGATCGTTTCGACAGGATCATCAAGTCAGCCGAGATCATCGATTTAACGCAGTCCGTAGACAAAGAGGGATTGTTCAAGGAGCTCGCGGAGATCCTCGCCCGTAAGTTTGATTGCCAGCCTGCAGAGATCCACAGACTTCTCGCTGAGCGGGAGTCCCAGTCCACCACGGTGATACATCCGGGACTGGCTATCCCGCATATCGTTGTCGCCGGGACACGACTATTCGAGATCGTCGTGGTACGTTGTCGGGAAGGCATCGATTTCGGACCCGACACCGATCCGGTGAAGGTTGTGTTCGCCCTGGCCGGTACCAGAGACGAACGGAACTTTCATCTCCAGGCGCTGATGGCGATCGCCCAGATCGTGCAGAATCCGGAATTCCTGTCGACCTGGCCGCGGTTGCGCAACACGGAGGAACTGCGCAACCAGATCCTTCTGGCTCAGCGCGTGCGAAAAGCCACAGTATAGATTACTTCAGTCGCCGACCAACACCGCTGCTGTGAATCGTCCTGCCCCCAGATATTCGACTTGCTCTACCCGAGCCATCCCGCTGGTGCGGCCGTCCTCTCTGATTCCGGCAAGGAGGGCCTGCTCGAGGGGCTGGGGAAGCACAGCCTGCGTCGGAGAGCCGGATGAGGGGTCTGCTGATTCGGGATACGAGAACTGAACGAGGCAGGTTTTTTGGGTGCGGCCTTTTGGTGCCCGCGGCTCAGCCGAATTGGTCAAATCGATGATCATATCATAGCCGTACACGGTGTACGCACCGATGGATTCGGCAAGCACCCGCTGCTTGCGAACTATCCGGTATCCTCCCCGAGTGTCGAAACGGACCTCGTCCCCCTCCAGGCTGAACTCCGTCCAGAGCATGACAGTCAGGGAGGTGGGAAACAGGAAACGCTCCAGGAACATCCCCGCGCTTTCCGCGCTCATCGAGCCGTCCAGGACCCAGAACACCCGGACCTCCCCCTTGTCCGCGGGCTCCTCCCCCCGGCCGGAGGCAAACGCCGAAGAGCAAAAGAGGGTGAAAATGAGAATACTGATAGACAGATGCATCGTGACTTTGTTCATCTCTTCTATTATAGCTCGCCGGCGGCCCTGATACAGGAGGAAAGCGCAGAAAAGCTCAATCTGCCTACAGACCGGTCCGGGGGTCGAACAGTCCCTCGAAGAGGATGGTGGAGAGGTAACGTTCTCCGGAATCAGGAAGGATGACCACGATCGTCTTGCCGGCGAACTCCTCCAGCTTGCCGATTCGCACCGCCGCTGCTGCTGCCGCTCCGCAGGACAATCCGGCCAGGATGCCCTCCTCCCGGGCCAATCTGCGGGCATACTCGATTGCCTCTTCATCCTCCACCTTTTCGGTACGGTCGATCAAGCTGAGATCGAGGTTGTCCGGGATGAACCCGGCGCCTATTCCCTGGATCTTGTGCGGCCCCGGTTTGGGTTCCTGCCCCGCCAGGGTCTGAGTGATCACCGGGCTTCCGGCGGGCTCGACAGCCACGGTGGTGATCTTCTTGCCCAGCTTGTGCTTGATGAAGCGGGACACCCCCGTAATGGTGCCGCCGGTGCCCACCCCGGCCACCAAAACGTCGATTTTCCCGTCCGTATCCGCCCAGATCTCCGGACCCGTGGTTGTTTCGTGGATCCGTGGATTGGCCGGGTTTTTAAACTGCTGCAGGAGCACGTATTTATCCGGATCCCCGGCTACGATCTCCTCCGCTTTGGCCAAGGCCCCCTTCATCCCCTTGGTTCCGTCGGTCAGATGCAATTCGGCCCCAAAGGCCTTGAGGAGTTTGCGGCGTTCGACGGACATGGTTTCCGGCATGGCGAGGATCAGTTTGTACCCCCTTGCTGCGGCGGTGAAGGCCAAAGCGATTCCAGTGTTGCCGCTGGTGGGCTCCACGATCACCTTGCCCGGTTCCAGCACACCCCGCTGCTCCGCGTCCCATACCATCGACGCGCCGACGCGGCATTTTACCGAGTAGGCCGGATTTCTGCCCTCGATCTTTGCCAAAATACGGGTGCCCGGGCGAGGGGTGCCCGGCCGAGGGGCACCCGGCCCAGAACCGTACCCCTCCGGCAGTCTGTTGAGTCTGACCAGCGGTGTATTTCCGATCGCCAATGAGTTGTCTTCATAGATTTTTCCCATGCTTTGCCTCCAAGTTCTGGATCCATTGTACTACGAGCGTCCCGGATAAACAAACCCGATTGTTCTAATTAGGTATAGACCGGGGCACATTTTGCCTGTCAATCTTGACTTTAAGATAGCGAAGCTTCAAGCTGAATGTTCCGAAAATAGAACTATCCATGACCACAATGTACTGGATCGATGTCATTGCCCTTTGTTCCTCGGCGGTTGTTGCCATTGCCCTGATTTTCACCGTGCTGGGAACGGGACTCCGGCGTTCCCTCAACCAGTCCTTTGCCGTGTTCGCCATGATGGAGGCGTTTTGGGCGGTTTCTGCTCTGCTGCTGCGCCTGTCGCTTTGGTTGGGTATCGGTTCACCCCAGTTGCTTACGGAGCTGGCCACGCTGGGGATCAGCTTGATGAGTATAACCGTGCTGGGATTCGCCACCCGCTACGTCGGTCGATCCAGGCGCCTGCCCGACATTGCCTGTCTGGCCGGAGTAGTGATTGTGGCGGTGTTTTCGGTCTTCCTGTTTCAGCATCGTCTGGTGTTCAATCCTTACCTGCTGCCCAACGGTACGGTCAACTTGCAGCTCAGCCGACTAGCCCTGTTCGTTTCTTCGGTACCGGTCATCTTCCTGATCTGGTCTCTGATCCTCTTCTGGAGCAATCGTCGTCGCGGAGGAGAACGCTCCTTTGCCCTCAGTGTGCTCGTCATTCTTTTCGGGTTCCTCGCCGGAGGAATCCTCAATTCCCCCTTTCCCCTTCTCTCTATAACCAACACCATCGGCCTTGCTCTGATAGGATTCGGGGTGATTACCCGCCAGCTGCTCAATCCGCTGCGCGAGCGGGAGGCCCGACTTCGAGTGGTCAACAAGATCGCCGCTGCCGTTGGAAGAACCCTGGAGATCGACGTCCTGATGGAAACTGTCTATCAGGAAGTAACCCCTTTGTTCCGCTCGGATGCTCTCTTCGTAGCCCTGTACGAAGAGGACACCAACGAACTGGAGTTCCGTCTTCAGGTCGACGAAGGAAAGCGGGAGCCGCCGGATCGGCAGCGCCTGGGCACCGGTCTCACCTCCTGGGTCATAAAGAACAAGAAACCGCTGTTGATCAGCGATTTCGATCACATCCCTGAGAGCATTCCCAAGCCGGAACTCTACGGAACCCTGAAGATGCCGTCATCCTGGCTCGGGGTGCCGATGCTGGCCGGGAATAAGGCCATCGGGGTGATCTGCATCCAGACCTACCAATCCGGTCCGTACGGCGAGGAGGAGCAGCTGCTGTTGGCAACGATAGCCGATCAGGTCGCGGTGGCCGTGCAGAACGCCCGGCTCTACGAAGCCGTAGCCCAGGAGTTGTCCGAGCGCCGTCATACCGAACGGAGTTTGAGGGAATCGGAGGAAAAATTCCGTAATCTGGCGGAGCAGACTCCGAATATGATTTTCATCAACTCTCGAGGTCGAGTGGTATATGCCAACCGCAAGTGCGAAGAGGTGATGGGCTACAGCAGGGAAGAATTCTATGCCGAGGATTTCGACTTCCTCAGCCTGATCGATCCCAGGGACACAAAGCGGATTCAGGCGACTTTCAAAAGGCATTTGGCCGGGGAGGAGGTTCTCCCCTACGAGTACGGGTTGATTACCAGGTCAAAGCAGCGCTTGGATGCGATCATCACCACGAAGCTCATCAATTTCGCAAATCAGCCGGCTCTCCTCGGCATCATCACCGATATCAGTGCCAGAAAGCGCACCGAACGTCTGCTTCAGGCGCTGAACAGCGCCAGCGCGGCCATGGAGCAGGCACAATCCCCCGACGTGGTATTCGCCGCCGCCGGTGAGAAATTTAAACAGTTCGGGTTTGATTCGGTCGTTTTTCTCTTGGAAAACGACCAGCAATCCCTAAGGCTCCACTACACCAGCTATGATGTTTCGATTCTGGAGAAACTCAAAAATTTGGCCGGGATCGAGTGGAAGGGTTTATCCATGCCCATGGTGGATGGAGGGGTTCTGGATCGGGTGGTCAAAAGCAGCCAGACGGTTTTCAGCACAGCCCAGGAGTCATTTCTGCGGAATTTCCCTGCACTTCAGGCGGAGTCTGTCGACAGGGTGATCGATCTGCTGGGGATCACCAAAGCCATCTCCGCTCCTCTGGTACCGGAGGATGGGGTTTTGGGTATGCTGTCCGTTCAATCCGAGGATCTTGCCCCGGAGGATACTCCCGCGGTAACCGCCTTTGCCAATCAGATGGCTACGGCCTGGCGCAAGACAAGATTGGTCGAGGATCTCAGAGAGAGTCTCGATGAACTGCAGGATACTCAGGAACAACTCCTGCAGGCCCAGAAGATGGAGGCGGTGGGCAAGTTGGCTGGAGGGATTGCCCACGATTTCAACAATCTTCTGACCGCGATCAAGGGATTTACCGAGCTGCTCCTGCGGCGCAGCTCAAGCGATGATCCGTCCCATAGTGATCTCCTGGGGATCAAGAAGGCTTCGGACCAAGCGGCGCGCCTGACCCGCCAGCTTCTGGCCTTCAGCCGAAAACAGGTCTTGCAGCCCCGGATCATCAATCTGAACGAGATAGTCATCAAGATGCAGGAGATGCTGCAGCGGCTGATCGGTGAGGATATCGAGCTGGTGGTGGAACTCCAGGACGATTTGCACCTGGTGCTGGCGGACCCCGGGCAGATCGAACAGATCATTCTCAACCTGGCGGTCAACGCCAGGGACGCCATGGCCGATGGCGGCACCTTGAGCCTGCAGACCGCGAACGTTTCCGCGGGGATGCGGATACCCAAGGCGGTATCCGCCATGGGTTTTCGTGATTACGCCGTGCTCACCGTACGCGACACGGGCAGCGGTATGGATCGGGAAACCCGTCGACGGCTGTTCGAACCGTTTTTTACGACAAAAGACACGGGGAAGGGTACGGGGCTGGGTCTGGCTACCGTATACGGAATCGTGCACCAGAGCAGTGGAACTATTTTCGTAGACAGTGAACCGGGAAAGGGAACAACCTTCACCATTTACCTGCCCCGACAAGAAGGACAGGAGGAGACTTCCCTGCAGCAGGCCGCGCCCAAGGAAAAACTCCATGGATCCGAGACGATCCTCCTGGTCGAAGACGAAGACATGGTCCGCCAGCTGGCCGATCGGGTTCTGCGGGATTACGGATACTCGGTACTGGTTGCCTCCCATGGAACCGAGGCGCTGCAGCTGGCCGCTCAGCAGTTGGATGCGATCCAATTGATGATCACCGACGTGATCATGCCGGGCGGAATGAACGGAAAGCAGCTTGCCGATCGAATGGTGGAAACACGGCCCGAGATGAAAGTTCTGTATATCTCGGGTTACGCAGATGGCAGCCTTTTCTCAAAGGAAAGATCGAAAGCTCGGATGCACCTGTTGGAGAAGCCATTTTCGCCGCTTGTACTCGTCCAAAAGGTACGGGAGCTGCTGGACGGTGAATAGAACCAGCAAGAGTGTCGTTAGAACAGGTACCCCATTCCGAAGATCCTGAACAGTTGCCCTGACAGCCAGTTTTCCGGATGCGCCTTGCCCGCCTGCTTCATCCGTATCGGGGAATTAATGATCCTCATGTGGCCCTTCTCCATCCGTTGGAAGGTCCTTGGCTGCCGGAGGTTCATATGCTCGATGATGATTCCTTTGCGGTAGTTGAGATGCACGTATTCGACATCTCCTTGCGCTGAGACGCTCATAACCATCCCCACGTGAGTCAGGGGATCGTTCCACCGTCCGTCTTCATTGCGATCGTAGGTGTTGTCCCAGAAAATGATGTCCCCGGTAACCGGATAGAGAGTTTCGTAGAGAAGCTCCTGTGCCTCCAGGCTCTTGTACAAACGGGTCACACCGTTGCCTGTGAACTTGTTGAAATCCCGGGCTAAATCGATGCCGGCGTAGTAGTAGATGGCCAAAATCGTTCCGGTGCAGTCCATATTGAAGCGCCTGCCCCGAATGATCAGCTCCTGCTTCCCCATTACGTAGCGACCGCCCTCTGCCAGCTTTCGGCGGATCTCTTCGTTGCCTCTTGCCGCCGGGTTGGCATTTTCCGTCCGCCCCCGCTGCGGTGCGGTTGCGCAGGCTCCCAGCACGATCAGCAGTCCGGAGAGTACGTAGTTTGGCAGGCGGCCATATTTCATCAGCTATCTAATATATCGCAATCTTCGAACAACAACTGAAATGAAGATTGCGACGTCTGTTGACGCCCGAAAATCTTGTCCAAATTACAGCGAAGCCACAAGTAGAAATACAAGAATTTCGGGCGTCAGCATAATATTGGTTTCTTGCGAAAAATCCGCTATTCCGTGGCTGGAAAATGTCTTCTAAGGATCTCTGTGCGGATATCCGGGGGAAGGAAGGAGTGCTCCACTGTCTGCCTGTTGATGCTCATGAAGTCCTCCTCGGTGAAGCCGTACAGCCTGGCACACAATTTATATTCGTGAACCAGATCAATACCGAACAGGTTCGGATCATCGGAGTTGATCGACACCGGAACCCCGCGCCGGTACAGGTGCGGAAGGGGATGGTCCTCCAGCGAACCGACAGAGCTGGTCAGCCAGTTGGAAGTGGGGCACACCTCCAGCATTACCTGCTGCTCTCGTATACGCTGCAGGAGATTCTCGTCACCCCAGGACTTGATTCCATGCCCGATTCTCGCCGGTTCGAACAGATCGAGGGTCCGCCGCACTGCGGCGGCGCTCGTGTTTTCACCGCTGTGGATGGTAATGCCCAGGCCCGCCTGCCGGGCCTGCCGGACCATTGGCAGGAAATCTTCGGGATTGGTGCGGTCCTCCGCATCAGCCAGGTCGAAGCCGCAGATCCGATCGGCGTTCCGATAGCGGCTGCCTGCGTAGCGGCTCAGGTCCGCTGCCGCCCGGCGGTTGATCTCCAGATTCATGGTCCGAACCAGGATACCGATTAAGCCGACCTGAATCGGGTAACAGTTCATCCCCCGGGTGACTCCATCCAGGACCGCTTCTATGATTTCGTCGTTACCGAGTTTTTTCCCGGCAGCAATGAACGGAGGAGCAAAACGAAGCTCGATCAGTTGAATCCCGTCCCGGTAGGCGTCCTCCACGTTCTCGAAGGCGATCCGTTCGATCGCCTCGTAGCTGCACAGCACCTTCCGTATGGTGGCAAACGAATCGAGCACGGTCTGAAGGTCTTTCATCGGTGTTGTGATCCGCGCCTTGCGGGTCAGATCTTCTTCCGTAGATATTCCCAAATCGAGTTTGTGCCGGGCCGCGATGTCGGCCACCGTCTCCAGTCGAATGCTGCCGTCCAGGTGACGGTGCAGCTCCGCCTTGGGGAGGGCACGGAG
This sequence comes from uncultured Spirochaetaceae bacterium, assembly GCA_964588355.1. Taxonomy (GTDB): domain Bacteria; phylum Spirochaetota; class Spirochaetia; order SZUA-6; family DRHE01; genus JAFGQJ01. Next base: position 18,764 of record CAZPPB010000025.1, read on the forward strand.
GACGTTCCGGATCATGGTTTTCCTTTTCTACGGGATGATACCCCGCAGGTGTTGAGGGCGGCAAGCCGTGGTTACAAGGCGGTCGCCCCGGCCTGTTCGGCCCAGCTGGGCGTTGCAGTGACGCACCACTCGGCCTGGCCGCCCGCGGGGATGCTCCAGGAACGCTTGTAGGCAAGGGAGCAAATCTCAGGTACCATGCGTACGAACCGACTGCAGAAGTGATGTCACGCCGACAATTGACCATCGTTACCGGGCCGATCGACTCGGGAAAAACCAGCTGGTGCGGGGAACTGGCGGCCGCCGATCCCGAGTGCGCGGGCGTGCTGCTTCTCAAGGTATACCTTCACGGAGAGAGAGTCGGCTACGATGCCCTGCGTCTGCCCGCCGGCGAACGCATTCCCTTCGCCCGAATCGGGGGACACGAGTCCCCGGGGTGGATCACCGGCGAGCGGGTCGGACGCTTTTCGATTTCCGCGGCCGGTCTGCAGACTGTCAATACCTGGCTGACAGAGGCGGCGGCCGGGTCTACGGACATCATCATCGACGAGATCGGACCCCTGGAGCTGTCTGGGGGCGGGTTGTCCCCCGGCCTGCGTGCGGTGCTGGCCTCCCCCCTTCAACGGAAGCTCTACGTCGTGATCCGAAGCGATTGCCTGGCGGCTGCCTGTGGTCACTTCGGTATTACCGGCTACACCTTGGTGGAAGTCGGTTCTGGTCCCGGAAGAGCCGGTCCCGGAAACGCTTGAACCGCAACTGAAATCCGGGTAGCATCCACTATGCATCTGACGACCCGCCAGATCATGTATCCTGAGGGGGACAGCCGGGAGATCGAACATGCCCTGTCCATCAATCAGCTGGTCGACATCAACGGCTTTCCCCTGAGGACTCCTCTCCCCACGGCCAAGATGATCGTCTACCGGGTTTTCCGGATTGCCACGGAGAGTCTAAAGGGAGAGGATATCGTTCGTTATCATCTGGAGCAGCTCTGGCGGGATGAGCTGGAGGAACTCGTCCAATGATTGAACTGCCGATTTACTGTTCAGGAGCCGACAGCGGCCAAACCTACACCGTAGCGCCCAGCAAGATTATAGCCCTGGGGATGAACTATCGGGATCACATCGCCGAAAGCGATAAGCTGACCGTTCAGGGATTCACGAAGGATATACCTCAGGAACCCGTCCTGTTCCCCAAGACACCGAATGTTTTGATCGGAACGGAACAGCCTATCGTGATACCCGCCATCGCCAGAAGCTACGGATTCGAGGATTTCCGTGTGGACTATGAGGCGGAGCTGGCCTTCTTTGTTCTTGATCGCTGCAAGGATATCGAGCCCGAAGACGCCTGGAAGCATATCTACGGATTCACCTGCTTCAACGACGTGAGCCAGCGCAATATCCAGAATTCGGATCGTTCCGGGTGGTTTCGAGGCAAGTCCTTCGATACCTTCGGACCGATCGGTCCCTGCGTGGTGTGTCTCGAGGATTTGGGAGATCCGGGGGAGCTGAAGATAGAATGCCGACTGAACGGCAAGACTGTTCAGAGCTCCTCCACCCGCTACATGATCTTTTCGATCCCCGATACTCTCTCCTTCGTTTCCAGGAATTTTACTTTGGAGGCGGGGGATCTCATCTGCACCGGAACGCCCAGCGGGGTGGGGCCGCTGCAGGCCGCAGATGTGGTCGAGGTGGAGATAGAAGGCATCGGGGTCCTGCGCAATCCGGTGCAGGAGGAGTAGGCTGTCCGGACCGCGAATGTCCTGAACCTGTCCGCAATCCGTTGACCCTTAGATTATCACGGCAGATTGCTATATGATGGCTCGAGGATGTGGATGATGGCTGAACGAATTGTACGGGATGACAACTGTTTCTGCTGCGGCAAACAGAACGACCGGGGGCTGCAGCTCGAGTTTCGCTATCCGCAGGAGGGAGAGGCGGAAACCGAGTGCGTCATACCGGCCTACTTCACCGGCTGGAAGCGGATGACCCACGGCGGATTCCTGGCCATGCTGTTGGATGAGACCATGGCCCATTCCTGCATCAGTCAAGCGGAAAACGGGGTCACCGTGGATATCCAGGTTCGCTATCTCAAGCCGGTGGAGGTTGGTGAACACATCCGGGTTTCCGGCCGCATCACCCGGACAAAATCCCGGATCATCGAGACCGAGGCCGAAGTGCGCGACGAAGCGCAAGAGGTGGTTGCCAGGGCAAGTGCCCGCTTTCTGAAGATGTAGGCGCAGTAGTGCAAGAGCTGAAAGGACAACACGATGGATGTGACTGAAGCGATCCGCAGCCGCAAGAGCGTTCGCTCGTATCTCGACAGGGCCGTGGAGAAAGAGAAGCTCGAACGTGTGCTGGAGGCCGCCAGGATGGCTCCTTCGGCGAGCAACCGCCAGGAGTGGCGCTTCGTGGTCGTAACCGATCCGGAGAAACGCCGCCGCCTAGCCGAAGAGGCGGCGGGTCAGCGGTTCATAGCCGAAGCGCCGGTGGTGATCGCCGCCTGCGCCCAGACCGACGGCAAGATCATGCGCTGCGGGCAGCCCTGCCACCCGATCGATGTGGCGATCGCCATCGATCACCTCACCCTGGCCGCCGTGGCCGAAGGGTTGGGTACCTGCTGGATCGGATCGTTCGATCCGGAGGTGGTGCGACGCATTTTGGCGATTCCTAAGGAGATCGTCGTGGTGGAGCTTCTGCCACTGGGATATCCCAGGGATCCTCAAGCCCTCGTCAAGTCCCGGCTTGCCCTGGAAACGATCGTTCGATATGAGAGCTGGTAGCTGTAGATACCCCGATCCCAGGTACTCGGGAGGCAGCTGCCGGGGAGGTGTGGAAGCGCTGAGCGGTTTCTCGGGCTCAGCCGGTCTTGTGAACGTTGCCGTCGATCATGATGTCCTCGGCGTACTTGTATTCCCCGGTTGATAGATCGATGATCAGCCTGGCATCGTATTCATAGGTTCCTGCGTGCTCCCCCACAACTACAAGTTCACCGTCGAACAGGATCGTTACCAGTGCGTTGTCCAGGTCAAGGGTGACTTCCAGCGTCAGCTCTCCGTTGACCAATGAGTTCGGCGCGCAGGTGGGGGTATAATCGTCAAAGGTGAAGGTGACGATATAGGGTCCGGTTTCCGGCGGATTCCCGTCGGGCAGAGAGATCGTAAAGGTGAGTCCCTCCCCCGCTGAGCTGCCGGATTTGCTTGATACCGGTTCGGCGTACAACCCGGTGGCGGCCGCCGATTCCTTCATCAGTTCTTTGGCGAACTCCACGTCGCTCATCCCCGATAACGTGCAGGACATCAGAAAACCGAGCAGGATCAGTCCCGCTGCGGCTAAAAAGAAAATTCTCTTGTTCATAGTATCACCTCTTCCCGTAACCGCTGCTGTCCTTCTGGAATTATATACCCTTCTGGAAATATATCCCCATATCCGAAAAAAATCAGCTTGGCCTATGGTTAGAATATTACGTGAGGCAACCAGCTTGGTGTACCTCCTCTGGAAACTGAGTTTGACAGCCGCAGGATTAGCTATAATAATTCGAAGAAATGGCTTTCCGGCCGGGTGTCCGGCCGTTGCGCATCCCTGAAGACAAAAAGAGTACAAGGGGGGACAGCATGAGACGGTGGCTTCGCAATTTGATTATCGCCGGGGGTATTGTTTTATTTCTCGCGGCAGCCCTGGTCTGCGCCTGGCTGTGGGTGACCCGCCAACCCTTTCCGAAAACCCGGGGATCGATCACCCTGGAGGGCCTCAGTGCTCCGGTCGAGATCTTCCGCGACCGCTACGGGGTGCCCCACATCTACGCTCAAACCTCGGAGGATCTGTTTTTCGCCCAAGGGTTCGTGCACGCCCAGGACAGGTTCTGGCAGATGGAGTTTTGGCGCCGGCTGGGATCCGGGCGGCTTTCCGAGCTGTTCGGTGAAGATCTGCTGGAAACGGACAAGTTTTTGCGCACCATGGGATTCTATGAGGTTTCCAAGCAGCAGTATGAGAAGTACGAGGCAGAAACCCGCGCCTACCTGCGGGCGTACGCCGACGGGGTGAACGCCTATATCCTCAACCGGCGCCCCGCCCGGCTGGGATTGGAGTTCTTCCTGCTCGGGCTGCAGGGGGTGGACTTGCAGATCGAGCCCTGGCAGCCCGCCGACACGGTCAGCTGGGGCAAGATGATGTCCTACGATCTGGGGAGCAACTTCGGCCGGGAACGGCTGAACCTGGATGTATTGAAAGCGGTGGGAAAAAACAAATGGTTCGATATCTTTTCTCCCTATCGCGAGGATATGCCGGTCATCATCAACGATCGGGAGCTGCTGCGCTCCGGCTTTGAGCTGACCGGCAGCGGTGAGCCCCAGCGGGTGTTCGGGTCCAGCGGGGTCGGTTCGAACAACTGGGTGATCTCCGGCTCCCGAACCGCTTCGGGCAAGCCTCTTCTGGCCAACGACATGCATCTGGCCCTGCAGATGCCCTCGATCTGGTACGAGGTCGGGCTGCACGGGATCGATGAGGATGGGCTTGTAGGCAGGACCCGCGACTGTCCCTTCCACCTGCGGGGTTATTCGTTCCCCGGCGTGCCCGGGGTGATCGCCGGCCACAATGACCGCATCGCCTGGGGGCACACCAATCTGGCCGGAGACGTGCAGGATCTGTATATCGAGCGCATCAATCCGGAGAATCCCGACCAGTACAAGGTGAACGGCGAGTGGGTGGACATGGAGATCCGCTACGAAACGATCAGGATCCACAAAGAGGAGCAGCCGTACGTGCTGAGGGTCAGGCACACCCGCCACGGCCCGATCCTCACCGATCTGGCCTCCTGGGAGAAGCTGGGCACCTTCTTCGTGCTTCCGGAGACGGAAGGGCAGTTTCCCGACAACATGGGTTTCACAGCCCTGGCCCTGCGCTGGACCGCCCTGGAGCCGGGGCAGCTGCATCGCTCGGTTTTCATGATCGACAAAGCCCGGAACTGGGAGGAGTTCAGGGAAGCCCTTCGCTACTGGGACGTGCCGGCTCAGAACGTCGTCTACGCCGACGTGGAGGGTAATATCGGCTATCAGGTCCCCGGGCTGTACCCGATCCGGGCCAGGGGCAACGGCCTGGCGCCGGTCCCCGGCTGGACGGATGAGTACGAGTGGCGGGGATACATCCCCTACGAACAGCTTCCCTTTGTCTTCAACCCCGAAAAGGGCTACATCGTCACGGCCAACAATCCGGTGACCACGCCCAATTTCCCCCTTCCCCAGGGAAGCGAGTTCGCCTACGGCTACCGGGCGCGCAGAATCGCCGAGATGATCGAGGGCTTCGACCGGGGAATCACGGCGGAGCAGATCGCTCTGATCCATGGAGACACCTTCGACCTGTCAGCCGCGGAGATCATCCCCTATCTGGAAGGACTGGACCTGCGGGGAGAACCGGAAGATCCCCCCGAGGGGGAGAGCGAGCGGGAGCGCAACAAGCGGGAGAAACGGAACGCGGAGGAGTTGGAGGCGCTCGAGCAGGCCCGGGCTCTTCTGCTGGCCTGGGACAACCGCCTGGAGATAGACAGCGCTGAGGCGGTGCTGTACGGATATTTCTCCATAAAACTTTCTGAGGAAACCTTCAAAGATCAGTATCCTGAGAGCAGCTGGCCGGTCTATTTCAACGGGCGGGCTCAAAACGCCCTGTACTACCTGCTCGAGGACCCGGACAATCCCTGGTGGGACGACCGGCGGACCCCGGACCAACGGGAGACGCGGGATCAGATACTGGTGCGGGCCCTGCGGAAGGGATACCGTGCCGCGGTAGATCAGCTGGGGGATAAAATCGATTCCTGGGAGTGGGGGCAGGTGCACACGGCGGTATTCCGCAACCAGACCTTCGGCCAGTCCGGGATCGCTCCGATCGAGAGGATCTTCAACCGGGGACCGGTGCCGGTACGGGGCGGAAACACCCAGGTCAGCGTGGCCGGCTGGAGGTTCGAGGAACCCTTCGAGATCAACCACATCGCCTCCCAGAGGGCTATCTACGACCTGGGGGATCTTTCGGCCAGCCTTCTGATCCACCCGACCGGACAGAGCGGACATCCGGCCCACCGTCACTACGACGACTTCATCGAACCCTGGCGGAAGATCGAGTATCATTCGAGTCTGTGGGAACGGGAGGCGGTGGAGGAATCTTCCGGCAGACCCCTGGTGCTGAGGCCGGTAGACTGACGACCTGAGGAGTGGTCGGAATTACTTCTTCCAGCTGAAGCGCGTACGTTAAATGTCGCACCGTTGGTATGAGTTCGTATGCTATTCTGTGTGGCATACGAGGAAAGGCGAAGCGGTATGTCACGGGTAAAAATCGAATACGGTTCACTTGATTTGACGGTTGACCTCCCCATTCCCTGCGATGTGCGCGGTATGAGCAGTGCCGAACCTCTACCCAATCCGCCGCAGGCGATCCGGCGATCCTACACCCAACCGTTTGATTCGCCGTCCTTGGCCGATGTGGCTCGCTCGAAGCTGGAGAGAAATGCCGAGTCCACCGCCGTCGTCGTGGTTTCGGACAACACCCGTCCGGTACCCTATCGGGGGGCTGATGGTATCCTGACCCCGCTGCTCGAGACTCTGCTTTCATCCGGCTACACCAAAGATCGGATCACGATTCTGATTGGTAACGGCTCTCATCGGCCGATGGGCGAGTCGGAGATCGAGGTCATGCTTGGACTCCGGGAGGCCGGATTTGACCTGCCCGTGGTCAATCACGACTACCAGAAGCGGGAAGATCTGGTCTTCGTAGGAAAAACGATGCGCGGTTCATCGGTGCGGATCAACAAGCTTTATGCAGAAGCGGATCTGAAGATCGTCACCGGCCTGGTGGAGAGTCATTTTATGGCCGGGGCCTCAGGAGGCCGCAAGTCGATCTGCCCCGCCATAGCCAGCAAAGAAACGTTGCAGGTTTATCACGGTCCCGAAATCCTCGAATCAGCTGCCGCGGCGGATCTCGTTCTGGAGGGAAATCCCTGCAGCGAAGAAGCGGAACAGGCTGCCGGACTCGCGGGCTGTGATTTCTCCGTTAATGTGACCCTCGATTCGGCCAAGAGGATAACCGGCGTGTATTCTGGGAACATTTTCGCCTCTCATCGTGAAGCGGTGCGGAGAATTCGGGAGTACGTAACGGTTCGAGTTGAGGACCCTTACGACCTGGTCGTGATACCTGGGGGGTTCGTGGCCGTCAACCACTATCAGGCCGCTAAGGCGGCGGTGGAAGCCACCCGGGCGGTGAAGCCCGGGGGGATGATCGTCTTGATAGCCCGACACAGCGATCAGGACCCGATCGGCAGCCGGGACTACAAGAAGACTCTGGCTTTGCTGAAGCGGGACGGACCGAAACAGTTCTTGCGAACCATAAAGGCCAAGGATTGGGCCTTTACTCATGATCAGTGGGAAACCCAGATGTGGGGCAAAGTCCTCGACAGGATCGATGGAGATGAGAACCTTATCTATTGTAGTCTCGAGATTCCGGAAAAGGCCTACGCGATCCTGCCGGGAATCCCCGGTTTACGGTACTTGACGGGTGTCGAACGGTCATCTGGAAAGCCCCGGGAGGAACTGATGACCTTGATGGTGAAACGGGCGGTTGACGCTGCGATAGAGACACTTCGAGCCCGATTGGGAAAGGATCCGCGGGTACTGCTGCTGCCGGACGGACCGTACGGTGTTCCCGTAGCAGGTAGTTGACCGATGGCTGTAGACGGAGATTGGTTGAAGCGAGCCGCCGATATCGTAGGGGCGGACGGCCTTCTGACGGACGAGGGGGATCTGGAGGCCTACGGCCACGACGAATACGCCCTAGAAACCTACGTTCAGATCCCCAAGGCTGTGGTCAAACCCTCCTCGGAACAGCAGGTCGCCGAGATCGTGAAGCTCTGCGATGAAACGGGTGTCCCGATTACTGCCCGCGGCGGCGGGACCGGGCTCTCGGCGGCCTGCGTGTCGGATCCTGAAGGTGTCGTCCTGTCCCTGGAACGTCTCAACAAGGTGGTGGAGGCGGACCCGGACAACTACGCCCTCACGGTCCAGGCCGGGGTAACCCTGGAGCAGATCAACACGGCGGCGGAGGAGATCGGCCTTTTCTTCCCGCCCCATCCGGGGGATGAGGGCGCCATGGCCGGCGGAATGGTGGCTACCAATGCCGGAGGCGCCCGGGCGGTGAAGTACGGCACGATCAAGCGCTTCGTGCTCGGGTTGCAGGTCGTCCTGGCCTCGGGACAGATCGTAGACCTGGGGGGCAGCTTCATCAAGTCCAGCACGGGGTACAGCCTGATGGAGCTGATGATCGGGTCCGAAGGAACCCTCGGCATCATCACCAGGGTCACCCTGGCTCTGCTTCCCAAGCCGGGATCGATCCAAACGCTCCTGGCTCCTTTCGAAACCGTGGCAGCGGCCATCGAGAGCGTGCCTGCCGTGCTGAACCGGGGAATTATCCCCTTTGCAGTGGAGTTCGTGGAGCGTTCGGCCATCGCCTGTGCCGAGCATCTGGTTAAAAAGACCTGGCCGGCGACGCAGGGACCGGCCTCTCTGCTTCTAATGCTCGACGGGCCGGATGAGGATCTGGTTCTATCCCAGGCGGAGGCGATCGGAGAGGTGCTGGAGCAGCAGGGAGCGCTGGACATCCTCCTGGCCGACAACAGGGAGAAGCAGGAGGAGATCCTCAGCATCCGCAGCATGATTTACGAAGCGCTGCGTCCGGGCACGGTGGAGCTTTTCGACGTCTGCGTGCCCCGATCCGAGATCGTGGGTCACGTCGAGTTTGTCCATACCCTGGAGGAGAAACACCGGATACCCCTGCCAACCTACGGGCACGCCGCCGACGGCAATGTGCATACGAATGTCATGCGCAGCCGCATCGAGGACGGGGTGCTGGGGGAGGAGATCCCGGACTGGCCGGCCAAGCACGAGGCGGTCCGCCGGGAGATCTTCGACGATGTGATCCGGCGAAAGGGGAATATCTCCGGGGAACACGGAATCGGCCTGGCCAAACGGGATTATCTGATCAACAACATCGGTGAGACCAACATAGCGATGATGCGTTCGATCAAGAAGGCCCTGGATCCACGGGGGACCCTCAACCCCGGAAAGATCTTTTCCCTCTAGCAGGTCCCTGTTACCCGACAAACGTGTCGGGATCCGGACCGATCCGTCTGCCCTCATCCAGGGCATCGAGCCTGGTCATATCTTCCGCAGAGAGCTCGAAGTCGAACACCTCACAGTTTTCGCGGATATGGGCCTCCCGGGTCGAGCGGGGGATGGTCACCACCTCATGCTGCAGGTCCCAGCGTATCAAAACCTGGGCGGGGCTGCGCCCGTGCTGTTCGGCGATCCCCGCGATGAGGGGGTGATCGAAGAATTGACCTCTGACCAGCGGGCTCCAGGCTTCCACCTGGATCTTGTGATTCCTGCAGAACTCGAGCAATTCCGGCTGAACGTTGAAAGGGTGAAATTCGATCTGGTTCACCGCAGGTGTGACCTCTGCGGTTTCCAGCAGGGTTTCCAGGTGGTGGGAAAGGAAGTTGCTTACTCCGATCGCGCGAATCCGTCCTTCCTTGTATAGCCGCTCCAGGGCTCTCCATGTCTCGCTGAAATCCGCCTTTGCCGGCCAATGGATGAGGTACAGATCGAGCTTATCCAACCCGAGTTTCTTTCTGCTCTCTTCGAAAGCTCTGAGTGTATTGTCGTATCCGTGGTCCGGGATCCACAGCTTTGTGGTGACAAAGACTTCCTCCGGGTCGATGCCGCTGTCTTTTATCGCCCGCCCTACGCTTTCTTCGTTTCCATAGGCCGTCGCGGTGTCCACCGCCCGAAATCCCAACTGCAGGGCCGTCCGCACGGCATCGCAGGTCTTCTGTCCGGGGGGGATCTGAAAAACCCCGAATCCGATTTGGGGCATCTGTACGCCGTTGTTCAGGGCTACGGTACTGGTGCTGATCATGAACGCTCCTCCGTGTTTCTCGTTTTTCACGTGTCAACATGAAATCAGCGCCCCTCCGGTCTGTCAAGCCTGCCCCCGGTCCCTGATGACAGGCAGTTTCAGCTGCAAACAAAGAACTATTGTTGACTATATTACTAATGTATAACATATTCTATTCAGACGATATAGATTTATATATAGGAGTTTTGCTATGAATAAACAGTTGAAAACGGCGGTCTTTGGCCTGATGGCACTCTTCATGCTGGGTGCTGCCGGCATGTTATTCGCCCAGGATGCCATGGATCCCGGGGAGCGTAATGTCAGTTATCCCGGGCCGAACGGGGTCACCCTCCGGGGTTATCTGGCTACACCGCGAAGCAGCGGGCCGTCCCCCGCTGTTGTGATGGTCCACGAATGGTGGGGTTTGAACCATGACACAACGGTGCTGGCCGATGCCCTTGCCAGGGAAGGCTTTGTGGTGCTGGCTGCGGACGCCTTTCGCGGCAGCGTTGCCCAGTCTCCCGCAGATGCACGTAAGCAGGTCACGGAAACCCCGCGGGAGCAGATCGCCGCGGATCTGGACGCAGCCCTTGATTTCCTGCGCTCACATCCCCAGGTTGATGCAGACCGGGTCGCCTCCATGGGCTTCTGCTTCGGCGGCACCCAGTCGATGTACATGGGTACCCGTAATCCCGAGCTGGCCGGAGTCGTGATCTTCTACGGCGGCGGACCGATCCAGGATGCCGCGCAGTTGGGCAGCATGAAGGATGCCGGACCGGTGCTGGGGATCTACGGCAAAGAGGACGGCGGAATCCCCGTGGAGCAGGTAAGGAAGTTCGAGGATGCTATGGAGGCTCGGGGCGTGGAGAACACGATTACCATCTACCCCGGTGTCGGCCACGCTTTCGTAAAGAGCAACACCTACCGCAGTGGGGGTGCTCCGCAGCAGGCCTGGAATCAGATGGTGAACTTTCTCAAGACCACGCTGAGCGAATAGGCGAACGGAGAGCTTTCGCAGGAGTATATGTAGAAACGTAGAAAAAGCGAACCCATATCAGATTAGACAATACGAGCTGACGGGCGGCGAACCTTTTTCATCTGTTGTGTGCCACGACAATCGTCGTCCGTCAGCCGTTTTATTTTCCGTGCCTCCGCGGGTACCATTCTCCATGCCTCACTCTCTACAAGAACATATCCTGGACGGATTGCTCCATCAGGCTGAAATGACTTCACTTCCGTTTTACTCCGTGGGCGAGTATCATTTTGGGAATCCCGAATCCTTTATCGTAGGTGATGGAGATTTCCGAAAATCCGGCTTCTTCCATCAGCCCTCGAACTTCATCGCCCGTCCAGAGCCACATGCCGAACCTCTCGACCTCCTTCGAATGGTCCTTTCCATCCTCGGCATTGTGCTCGATGCTGACCACCGCTTTTCCTCCAGGGCGCAGCACACGATACATCTCCTTCAATGACTCCAGGGGATCGGAAAATCCGATGATACTACCCATTGTGGTGGCCACACTGAAACTGTTGTCATCCCAGGGCAGCCGGGAGGCATCGCCCTGGAGGATCTGTGCCGTTCCTGCCGCAATACGGCCTCTGAGCCTCCGTTTTGCCATCTTGACCTGGACCTCAGATAGATCAATACCGGCGACGCTATGGACGTGAGATGCGAAGACCTTCAAGAAACGTCCGCTGCCGCAGGCAACCTCAACCAGGTCATCTTCGGGCTGCAGATTCAAGGCCTTGGCTACGCGCTTGTATATCGTGTTGTGAGCCAGGGGCATCATCCAGGCCACCATCCACCCGGCGAATCCCCTGGGCAGGCCGGGTTGAGAAACCTTTTTACCTTGGGCGTTCATCTCTGCATCTCCTGAGCCGGTTACATTCTACAGCCATGTGACTGCCGGAGCAACTCATAAACTTCTATTGCCTGGTCTGGCGGTTCAGGCGGATCGGGTAATCTCGTCGCCGGAGATGATCGCCTTCACATCCAAAGCCACCCAGCGGTCACGGCTCCAGACGATCGGGTTGATGTCCAACTGGCATCCCTCCCGGATCAGCTGCTGCGCAAGCTCGGAGACTTTCGACACGATCAGCGCCAGAGTATCGGCCTCCCCGGGCAAACCCCGATAACCCTTCAAGGCGGGGTAGATGGTGAGCTCCTCTATCATCAGGTGGACCTCCTTCGCCGTGCAGGGAGCCAGGCGGAAGGCCACATCCTTGTACAGCTCGGTAAGGATGCCCCCGGCCCCGACCATGACCGCGGGACCGAAGGTGGGATCGTGGAGCGCCCCGATGATGATCTCCCCTCCCCGGTAAGGTACCATCTCCTCGACCAAAATGCCGGCTGCGGGGAAGCGTTTCTGCAGAGCGGCCACGGCGTCTGGAAGACGGCTCTCCGGGACATCCAGAAGAACTCCCTTCTGCTCGGTTTTGTGGAGGAGGTCTCCCGAGCACACCTTCACCGCACAGTGCCCGGTTGTGCCCAGCACGAATACATCACTGTCTGCGGCCAGGCAGCTCCCCGCATCGATGAAAACCCCCGGCGGTACGGCTATGCCCAGGCTGTTCAGAAGCCGTTTGCTCTCCCATTCGTTCGGTTTGTCGGGAATAGAAAGGGAGGAACGCCACCGCTGTACCACCGCTGCCATGTCGGTTCCGCTCAAGGTGGTTCTCCCAGCGCCGATAGAATTCGTCCCCGCTCCACCAGGAAGCGAGCCGCTCGAACGGTTCGGGTGAGAGAGGGGAAACCGATCATTCGCTTCTTGTAGAACTCCTTGAGATAGGTGTCGGTGAATGGCCCGTATTCGGTGAATACGAGCACGGGTTTATCGCTTCCCGTGATCACCTCCGCCATCCTGTCGATCAGTCTGTCGGTAACGGCGTGGGGTGCGAAGAAGGTGATGCAGATGAGGATGTCCACATCGGCGTCCTCGAGCAGTGCTTCCAGGGTGTGCACGAACATCTCATCGTTCACGCCCGCCGTCAGATCCACCGGATTGTGACAGGAGGCGAAGTGAGGGGCTTTCTCCCTGATCCGTGATACCGTGCCGGCGGACAGCTCCGCCATCCGAAGTCTGGCCCGGGGATTGTCGGTCTCTATGTAGTCGGCGCACATGACCCCGAAGCCTCCGGCGCCGGTCATCACCGCCACCCGGTTTCCCCGGGCAGGGGGCAGATACGAGAGGGTTTTGGCCGCGTCGCACAGCTCTTCATCGTCGAAGGCCCTCTGGATTCCGTACTGCCGGAACGCACCGCTAACCACCCTGTCGCTTCCGGCCAGCTTGCCCGTGTGGGAGCTGACAGCGGAAACACCGGAGGGGGTTCTTCCCGCCTTCAGGGCGACAACCGGCTTACGGAGGGACACCTCTCTGGCCGCCTCCAGAAACCGTCGACCCTGTTCGACATTCTCGATATACAGGGCAACGCAGTCGGTCTTGTCCTCCGCCCCGAAAAACTCGAGGAAATCCAGCTCGTTCAGGTCGATCTTGTTTCCCAGACCGATGAAGGCCCGCATCGGGAAACCGGTGTTGCTGGCCAGACCGAGAGCCTCCACTCCCACCGATCCGCTCTGGCTGATGAAGGCGACCCGCCCTCCCCCTGCCAGGGATCGGTCGCCGTGTTCCACGAAAATCGTGTCGAAGCTGTTCTCCGGAACAAAGACCCCCAGTGAGTTGGGTCCCAGAATGCGGCTGCGCGAGTGTTCCGGTACCGCCCTGAGGCGCTCTTCCAGCGCCCTGCCCCGATCTCCGGCTTCGGCGAACCCCCCGGCTACGATGATGATGTTGTCGATCCCTTTCCGGGCGCACTGTTCGGTGATGTCCACCGCTTTTTCCGCCTGGACTGTGATCACCGCCACATCGACGATGTCCGGCAGGTCTGAGATCCGAGGGTAGCTCTTGTGCCCGGAAATCACATCTTCATGGGGGTTGACCGGATACAACCTGGCCTTGCTCCGTGTCAAACCCTCGAAGATGATGTGACCGACCTTTTCCTCGGTGTTCGAAGCCCCCACAACGGCGACGGATTCCGGATTGAGAAGTTTTTCGATCTTCTTGAATCTGTCCTCCCGGGTGCTCATTGCTCTGCGTTCCCCTATATGCTACGCTCCACCCATCCTTAATGCATTCTACAGGGACGGGCAAGAAATAATAAGAGCACCGTATGGGGTGAACAGTTGAAGTCGTTTCAGATCTTGCGGGAAATCAAATCGGTTTCCTTCGCCACGGTTTCCGGCCGGATGCCCCCGGTCGATCTCCCGCTCCTGAGCACGGCCGTGCTGCTGTTCGCAGGCCTGCTCGCCGTCGGGATTTTGTCCAAAGGTGAGGGAGAGGGGGTCCCGTTTCGCCGCTCCCTGGTTGCCGCCGCGATACTGCCTCTCCCGTTCGGGCTCCTTGGTCTGTTCGACTTTCCCGGACAGAGAATTGCAGGCTGGGTTCTCTTTGGTTTGTTCTGGGGGGCGCTGGTTGTGCTGATCCTCCCGATCCGCATCGCCCCCGTTCCTCGGGACGGGGCGCCGGCGGGCAGGTTCGATGAGCGGGACACGATCTTCAGCAGGGCGGATCTGGAACCGGGTACGGCTCGCTTCAGGGAGTATTACCAGCGGCGGCCCCACAATCTCGAGGCGGACGATCGCTTCAGAAGGGAGCCGGGACTCCTTTCTCTGAGATCACGAGAGGCGGATCCCCTGGCCTTTGCCGCCGTGCAAGCAGGCTTTTCCGCAGAGGAACATCTGCGTTTTATTACCGACGGAGAGGTTTCGCCGAAGAGGGTTCGGGTGGTGCCCGAGCGGATCACCGAGTACATCCGGGGATTAGCGAGTTATCTGGGAGCGCACTCGGTGGGTTTCACGCTGCTGAAGCCCATACACCTCTATACGATCGGAGGCCGCCGGGAGTGGTACGGGAAGTATGTACAAAACGATCACAAGTATGCGATTGCTCTCACCGTTGAAATGGACTACCGGATGACCCGTCAGGGGCCCGGGGCCGGTACGGTAATGGAAACCGCCAAACGGTACCTCCAGGCCGCGGAAATCGCCGTACAGATCGCGGAGTTCATCCGTCGGCTGGGGTATTCCGCCCGGGCTCATATCAGCAGCCACTACGAGGTGATCTGTC
>CAZPPB010000026.1:0-32501 GCA_964588355.1 uncultured Spirochaetaceae bacterium
GGATAACCGCTGAAAGCATCTAAGCGGGAAGCCCCCCTCGAGATGAGGCAACCCCGGGGGTTTAACCCCCCTGAAGGGACCCGAGAGATGATCGGGTCGATAGGCTGGAGGTGTACGCATGGTAACATGTTTAGCCGACCAGTACTAATTTCCCGTGAGGCTTGACCATATCTTTTGTTCACCCTTCTAAAGAAAACGATGAAGCGTTTTCTTGCTCCAGCCGATCAGCCTGCGGCTTTCGTGATAATAGCTGATCGAGATATTTTTTATTCGTGAAATGTAACCTAATATGACTATCGTTGTTTAATAGGGTGAGGCGGCCAAAGGCGGAATAACATTCCGACGGGCAAGTTTCACCTCCTTTCCTTGCCCTTTTAATGCCTCAAAGCAGCATAGGGGATGGGTCTGCAGATCCATCCCCTTTTTCAATGGTGCGCCCGACAGCAGGTGAAATTTTACCGCGTTACTGTCTGATAGGCTTAAAAAAGAATACATCCCCCGCCTCTTCGATGTTGCCTAATCCCGGAAAAGGGAAGTGATACAGGTGCACGGGCAGTTCCAGCTCTGCCGCCTTGGTCAACAGTTCCCGTCGGGTGACCCGGGCCAACTCCGGATTCACATCGAAGCGGGGTGACCAATCCGGATGCCCCAACTGAAAGGGTGCGTGGAGTGTGTCGACCAGCAGCCACAACCGATATCCCTGAGAACGAACCTCGATCCCGATCTGGCCGGGTGTATGCCCCGGTGAGGGCAGAGCCCTAATCACCGTATCCGCCGACTCGAGGATCGTCGTATCCATATCGACGCACTCGATCTGACTGCGGCAGATCGAGAAGGTGCTCTGCTGCGCCGAGGAACCCTCAGCGCCGAACAGGCGTTCCGCCTGCCCATCCATCCAGAACTCGAATTCCTTTCGGGAAATGACAACCCTGGCATCCGGCATGGCCGGAGCACCGGCTTGAATCAATCCGCCGATGTGATCTGCGTGTCCGTGGGTGATCACTATCGTATTCACCTCTTCGGGCCGCACCCCGCATTCGTTCAGCAGCTGAGCCATTCCCGCACCGGGCCCTCCATCGGAGAATCCGAATCCCGTATCCACGAGAATCGTGCGGCCGCAAGCCCGCATCAGAACGGAATTGAAGCTCCAGTCGAGATATTGCCCGGCGCCGTCAGGCTGCGCCGCTCGAATCGCTTCCTCGAGCTGGTCTTTTTCTACGGAGGGAAAGATCTCCGACAGCTGATCGAAATCCCGCCGTACACTTGCTATGCCGAGAACAACGATCGATGCTTCACCGATATCGAACCTGTTTACCATGAACCATATCATAGTGACTTCCGCAGAGGGTGTCAAAATGCCCGGATGAACATATGCTTGACCACGCGCCGGTTGTGGCTATACCGTAATCACAAACCGAGGGTATCGCCGTGAAAGTGCTGTTAGTCTGTCCGTTCCCCCCCGAGTTCAATGCCTGTAGAGAGACCCTGGGCTTGAGGGACTCCAGGCCCGTCTCCGGCTGTCGAGCGGCCAGAGGAACCGCCGGCAACAACGACGTATTTGCAGTTGAAAGCGGACCTGCCAAGGCCAGAGCCGCGGCGGCAACCGTGGCGGGTTCCCTGGCCTATACGCCGCATCTGGTCGTCGACACCGGTTCCTGCGCCGGAACCGAGCCTGGTGCCTTCGCGGGCCAGCTGATCCTCTGTCGGGACTGCTACGAATATGACATCGGCGGAGGCGGATTTCCCACGCGGAGCATTCCGGAGATGAAGCTGCCCTCGGCTGTTTCCCTGCTGCCCTCTGCCGACCGGGAAACGCTGCTGCGGGAGGCGGGGGAAACCGGCAGCAGCGAGAGTTTCCAGGTTCGCGTGGGCAACCAGGCCTGCGGGGAGCTGCTGATCCAGTCTCAAGCGATGCGGGAAGCCCTCTACTCCCTGTTCCAGGCCTCCGGAGCCAATTGGGAGAGCGCCGGCGTGTTCATCGGAGCTCTGAAGAACCGTCTGCCCCCCTTGAGCATTCGCGTGGTCACGGATCTGGGAAACGAACAGGCCTTAAACGATTTCCGGGCGAATATCAGGAAGAAAGCCCGAGAGCTGTATCGCTACATTCAAGTACTGGCCGAGTACGGCTGGTTCGATCACTTCCTCGAGTGCTGGCAGCGGCTGGATCCAGCCGCCGTCGAACGGCTGCCTCAAAACGTGCTTCCGTAACCGCTTTGACTTTCTGTCTCCAATTTCACATTGCCGGCGATTGGGTCTGCCGATTCAGCAAAGGGAAAGACGCTTTCTATCCTCATCCCCTTGAAACCTTGCAGGAGCGATCCGGAGGGATTACAATACAAGTGAACACCGGTGAAGGAGGGTGGAAAGGTGTCGCGGACCTACGTAGAAACCTCGACCTATCTCCTGGAAGAGATCGATGAAATGATCCAGGAGGGTTTCTACCACGATCGGACGGAAGCGGTCAACGAAGCCCTGAGGATGCTGATCAAGCAGTACAAAGTTTCCAAGCTTCACGCCAAAGATCTACGATTTGCTTCGGATCATAAACCCAAAAAAAAGAAACAGAGTGGAGAGGAAGGAGCATAGAATTGATAGGTCAGGTTGTCGTCGGCATCGATGGTTCCGAGAACTCGCTGTCCGCCTTCAAGTATGCCGAAAATTGCGCTTCCAGGCTCGGTTGTGAGCTCAAGGCGGTCTTCGCAATCGATTCCAGAAAGACCGAGCTGCCCATAATCTACGCCACGGGTCATTTCGACTATGCCTTCGCCAGGACCTATATTCCACCCGATCCGGAGCTGAAGAGCTTCTATACCAAGATCAAAAAGGATTTGGAAGATTTTGCCGCGGGCTTCCTGAGGAATCTCGAGGCCAGCTGCAAGGAGAAGAAGATCCACTTTGTTGGGGTCCGGAGGGAGGGACTGCCCTCCCAGATCCTCACTGAGGAGTGTCGTTCCGGAGATCTGCTGTTCATCGGTCAGAAGGGAGAAAATGCCCGCTTCGCCCGAACCATCGTGGGTTCTACGGCGGAGGATGTGGTGCGCTCCTCTCCCCGCCCCGTCATGGCTTGTCCCGAGGTTTTTCGGGCTCCGGAGAAGGTCCTCTTCCCCTATGACGGATCCCCGGCGGCCGAACGAGCCCTGCAGTTCTGCGCGAATGCCTTCGGGGCATTCTGGAAAGAGTTCATCGTCCTGTCAAGCGAAGAAGAGCAAGGACTGACCGAACGGGAGCATAAGTACCTGAACAAGCATGCCATTGATCACCGGCTGATCACGGAGAAAGGTTCTCCGATCGACACGGTGCTCGAGGTTGCCGAACGGGAAGGTTCAGACCTCCTGCTGATCGGTTCCCACGGCACCCACAAGATCCGGGACTATATCCTGGGTTCCACCACGGTTCACCTTCTGCGCAAGAGCCCGCTGCCGGTGCTGATCGTCTACTGATCTGCCCGTGAAGATCTCCTATCCTGAAAACCGCCAGGCCAAACGGATGGTGCGCAGCCAGATCCAGGCCCGGGGTATCCAGGACGAGGGGGTGCTCGATGTGATGTCCCGCATTCCCAGGCACCGTTTCGTCCCCGGCGCAGGCACATTCGAAGCCTACGGTGATTACCCGCTTTCGATCGGTCGCGGACAGACGATCTCTCAGCCCTACATGGTGGCGCTGATGAGCGAGGAGATCAGATTGAGAGGCAGAGAACGGGTTCTGGAGATCGGAACGGGCAGCGGCTACCAAACCGCTGTTCTTGCCGAACTTGCCGCAGAGGTTTACACGGTTGAGCTGGTTTCCGAACTGCTCGAGCGGGCAAGAGCGTTGCTCGACGAACTCGGCTATACGAATATCTCGTATCGATGCGCCGACGGTTCCCTCGGCTGGCCCGAATATGCTCCCTATGACCGAATCATAGTAGCGGCGGCCGCATCCAGCATCCCCCGCCCCCTTACCGCCCAGCTGGCGGATAACGGGATTCTCGTAATTCCGGTTGGAGACGCCCGTGCCTATCAAACTCTCTCGATCGTCCGTCGGATAGGCAACCATTATCAAACCAGAGAGAGCATCGGCTGCCGCTTCGTCCCCCTGGTGCGCAAAGGCCAGGCGTATTGAACAAGCGGGCGAAAACCGCCTATCCTGCAACCACAAAGGAACTCATCATGCCTGTCCCTCTATTTCGTCCAACCCTCCGCCGCAAAGACTACAACAGTGTTCTCAACTGCCTGGTCACCGACCAGATCGCCGCCGGACCGTTGAACCGGGAGTTTGCAGCCGCACTCAGCAAAATCCTCGGTGTCTCGGGCGGAGTCGGATTGACCAGCTATCGTTCCTGTATCCGCTGTGCTTTCGATCTGCTCGAGCTCGAGGAGGGGGATAGGGTGATCCTGTCCGCCCTCGCACCCAGAGAATATCTGCAGATGATCGAGGCTCTCGGGCTGGTGGCCATGATCGCCGATGTGGACCCGGTAAGCTCGCTCTTGTCGGTTGACTCCGCGAGGCAGCATCTGAGCAGGGGAGCAAAGGCGATCGTACTGTTCTACACGCTGGGATCCCTCCCCGCAGGGGATGAGCTTTTTGACCTTGGTGTGCCTGTGATCGAGGATGTTTCTCAGGCGGCGGGCGGGTTCTGGGGGGGTAAGCCCTGCGGTGCCCGCGGCCGGGCGGCGCTGCTGTCGTTGGATTCCAACGGATTGATAACCGCGGGCTGCGGCGGCGCGGTATTCAGCACAGAACGGCGTGGGTTGAAGACCCTGAGGGAGATCGTGGAGCGCGACTACAGCGGGGAGCTCCTTGCGGATATGAACGCCGCCTTGGGGATCAATCAGGCCCGGGAGCTGCCGCGCTTCCTCCAAAAGCGTGCCGAAATCGCTCAGGTTTTCCACGAGGCTGCGCTGCGCTCCCGCCACAGCCCGCTGCTCGAGGAGGGAACCAGCGTAAACTTCGGCTTTCCGATCCTGGTCAGAGAGGGAAGACCCGAGGTCAGGCGATACGCCGAGAAAAGGGGCATCCAGACTGAACCCGTTTTCGGTGAAGCTGTCCTATCCGCTCAAGGGCCCCCATCTGCCGCAGCAGGAGCCTATCCTAATGCAGAGCAGCTGCTCAGGCGCACTGTCCTGTTCCCACTGTATCCTTCCCTGGCCAGGAAAGATATCCAGCTGCTGTGCAAGGTATTGAGTACGCTTCCTTGATTGGGTTTTAAGGAATCGGTATAGTCTGAACAAGTGAGAAAGAAAATTCACAGAGTCATTATCTTCGTTAATTCTCTTAAAGAGGAGGCGGTCGCGCTGCACAAGGATGTGGAGCGGTACCTGCGGCGGTTGTCGATCGCCTCGGAGACGATCTCTGTGGATGAGAACCATATACCTCCCGTACCCGAAAATACGGATCTGGCCATCACCTTAGGAGGAGACGGCACCCTGTTGTACGGCGCCCGCTGCCTGGCCTGCTGCAGCGTTCCGATCCTGGCGGTGAATCTGGGAGACTTCGGATTCATAACCGAGATATCCAGCAGCGAATGGGCGGATGTCCTGACCCACTATCTGGAGGGCCGTCTCGGCGTAAGCAGGCGCGTTATGTTCGACGCCGATGTGCGCAGGGGGGAGAAGACCTTGCAGAGCTTCAGCGGCTTGAATGACGCGGTCATCAGGGCTGGGGATTTCGCCCGCGTTATCGCCCTGCGCGTTCATCTTGCGAACACCTACGTGGCTCGCTATCGTGCCGACGGACTGATCGTGGCCACGCCGACCGGTTCGACGGCCTACTCCATGTCGGCGGGCGGTCCGATCCTGCACCCGGAGATGGACGCCTTTATCCTCAATCCGATCTGTCCCTTTACACTCTCGAACCGCCCGATCGTTATACCGGGAGAGGAGACCTGTATTTTAGAGGTAGAGCCCGTCCAACGCACGGATATCGTCCTGGTGATCGACGGTCAGCAGGTCTGCAAACTCGAGCCGAAGGATCGGGTGGTTTTTCGCCGATCCGCGAAGCACACGCTCATCATCCAGTCGGATAAGCGGAATTTCTACGAAGTGCTGCGGAGTAAATTGAATTGGGCGGGGGAGCCGAATGCTTGAGGAACTAGTCGTAAAAAACTACGCCCTCATCGATCAACTCCAGGTTCGCTTCTCCAGCGGGTTGAACATCCTCACAGGGGAGACCGGAGCCGGAAAGTCGATCATGATCGGAGCTCTCGGCCTCGTAATGGGGTTGAAGGCGGATACGGAGGCGCTTCGCTCCGGAGCTTCGGAGATCGATGTATCGGGGATCATCAGGCTGGAGGACAATCCCGACGTGCAGGCCTGGCTCAAGGAGCAGGGAGTCGAGGCGGAGAACCAGATTATCATCATCCGCCGGGTCGTCAAGAAAAACGGAAAGAGCACTATCTTCGTGCAATCGGCTCCCTTTACCCTCACCGCCCTGAGAGAGCTTACCGGAATGCTTTTCGATCTGCACGGTCAGCACGAACATCAGTCATTGCTGAGCTCGGAGAACCACAGGAGACTCCTCGATCACTACGGCGGTATCACTTCGGATGTAACGGCTTTTTCTGCGCTGCACAACAGGCTGGTCAGGCTGCGGGAGGAGCACTCCGCCCTGATCGCCGAGCAGCAGGAACGGGAGCGCAAAGTCGAGCTGCTGGAGCACGCGATCGGTGAGATCGGGGAGGCCAAATTGAAGGTCGGGGAGGAGGAACAGCTGCGCACCGAGCAGAACCTTCTCGTCAATCATGAGCGGCTGATCCACCTGATCGAGGAGGTCTACAGCGCCACGGCGGAGAGCAGGGGAGGGGCGCTGGCCGCTCTCCGACAAGCCCGGGCAGCGTTGGCCGAGGTCGTGAAGATCGACTCCGGTATGAACCAGTCCAGCAGGCAGCTGGAAGATGCATTCTTCGAGCTTGAAGACTTCGTGGAGAACCTGGGGCGGTACAAGGGATCCATCGATTTCGATCCCTCCCGGCTGGAGCAGCTGGAGGAACGTCTGGATCTGATCAAGCGGCTGGAGAAGAAGTACGGCGGGTCGATCGAGTCGGTATTGGCCTATCGCGAGGACAGCCGCAAACAGCTGGAGGGTATCCAGGGCAGCGACGCCACCCAGAAGAAACTGGAAAGTGAGATATCCGCTCTGGAGAAGGAAATCAAGCAACGGGCGGCCAACATCACCGACCTGCGCAAGCAGGCCTCCTCCGGTCTGCAAGAAAAGATCGTAGAGGAGCTGATCCAACTGGGAATGCCCAAGGTCCGCTTTTCGGTTCAGATCCAGGATCGAACGGGCGAGGGCGGGAAGGTGATGTACTCCAATACGGGCAAGGACAGGGTGGAGTTTCTGATCTCCCCCAACGCCGGCGAGCCTTACAAGCGACTCGCCCAGATCGCCTCGGGCGGCGAGCTGTCCCGGATCATGTTGGCCATCAAATCCGTACTGGCCGAGTCCGATCGCATCAACAGTCTGATATTCGACGAGGTGGATGCCGGAATCGGCGGGGAAGTGGCCATAGCCGTCGGCGAACGGCTCAAACGGCTGGCCCGGCGCAAACAGGTCTTGTGCATCACCCACCTTGCGACCATTGCGGTGCAGGCCGATAATCATATAAAAGTGGAGAAGGTCACCCAGGCGGGCAGGACCGTTACCCGAGTGAATCCAGTGACGGGAAGCGAGAGACAGCAGGAGATCGCCAGGATGCTCGCCGGGGATAAAACCGGGGATACATCTTTGAAGCATGCCCAGGAGCTGCTTCAGAAGTACGGTGTGTAGGAAAAGGCGGTTGAGCGGATGGAAAAGATCAGCAGCGAAGCCAAGAAAAGATACGCGGAACGAATAAAAGAATACAGAGAACGGATCGATGCGATCACCGCAAAGAACAAGCAACTTGAAGAGCAAATCGCAAAAACGAGCAAGTCCCAGGGGTTGACCAGCGGTCAATACCGGGGTGATCAATTCACCGATCTCGATGCTCTCAAGGAGGTCAACTCGATCCGATTCGATCTGGCTGATCACTATCTGAACATCGTATCGTACTACAACCTGATGAATGCCCTGTCCCTGTCGCTCCTTGGGATCAAGAACGAGAGCTTCCTCAACGACGGACGGAAATCCTGCTATAGAAGCATTATTTATATGGAAGAAATCGTCAGCCCTTACATAGATGCCCCCTTCTCCGACTATCAGCAGGGATTGGAGAGTCTTGAGAGTTTCGACGACAAGAGCAAGTATCACTTTATCCGCAAGCTCGGATTTGCCATAGATTCGGTTATCGAAGATTTCGGTTCCGGTTCGAAGTGGAAGTGGTCCTTCGTCGAGCTACAGGGCCGTTATGCCGCTTTGGCAAAAAATCTTCTGAATCTCAAAACCTTCATCATGCGGCTCGATCCCCGGGTCGAAGGCTATTCCGAGCGGCTGGCTCATTTGCAGCTTGTCAAGAAACTTCTGCAACAGTCGGCGGATCGCTACCGGGAAAAGTACGAGCTGTCTACCCAGCGTCTGGATGACATCAAGAAAGCCATCCTCTTCCTGGCCGCCATCAAGCGTCTCCATACCCTGCTCGGAGAGGTCGAGGAAGCGGAAGTACTAAAGAAGAAGATGGAGATCTGGAAGACGAAAATGGAGGACGATCAGAAGAAGAAGGAAATGACTCAGAAAATGGAGAGGCTCAAAAAACCGGGCGGCTAACCGCCGCTGCCCTTTTTCAGATCCTGGAGGGAATCGAAGGGGTACAACTGGCCAAGGGTTGTCTCCACTCTCTGATCCCTGCCGGCGAACACCACCGGAAAATCCGCCTTCACGAATTCACTCAAGACTTGACGGCAGGCACCGCAGGGAGCCACCGCCTCCGCGCTGTCCGGAGTGCTGACCGCGATTGCCTCGAACTCGGTCCTACCCGCAGAGATGGCAGTGAAAATCGCCGAGCGTTCGGCACAGTTGGTCAATCCATACGATCGATTCTCGACGTTTGTTCCCGTGATTACCACGCCGTCCTTGCACCGCAGGGCTGCGCCCACGCGAAAGCGGGAGTAGGGGCAATAGGATGCCTCCGCCGCCCGGCGAGCCTGTTCCAAAAGCTCAGACATATCAGTCATCGAAGCCTCCTGTTCGTTGACACTTCAACTGTCCGCATTATACACTTGTGATTCGAGATTCGATAACCCGTCCATGGCAGACAGTATTTTTCGAAAAAAAAGAGGGGGGAGAGCGTTCTGGCTCTTTCTCCCGGTCCTGCTGTTCATCTACCTCCTGCTCTTTCCCAAACCCGGAGGCCGGGAAAGCCTGGTACGTCCGATTTGGGCCAGAGAACTTGCCCGCGGTGCTGCGGCTCCCGGGAATGCCGAAGGTCCGTACTGGTACTTCAGGACCGCCGATGGCTTCGGGTATGCGGATCTGCGGGGGAACCTGTACTACCAGGGGCGGAGGATGCACAATCTGAGCTTGTCGGATGCCGGCTTCATCAACTACGGCAGCGTTCCCGACCATATCGTGTTCAGAAATCCCCGCGGGGAGTTCGAGTTCAGCATCAAGAGCTACGGATATCCCCTCTTGGAATCGAGCGGTCAGGTGCTGTATTCGATCAACACCGATCGGAGCGGACTGAAGCGGATCGACAGCGAAGGGCAGATCCTCTGGTCCAGAACCTTTCCCACCCTTCTTTCCACGATCGCCCTGGCCGGTGAGCAATGCCTTCTCGGGTTGATGGACGGCCGGGCGCTGTTGCTGGACGGGCAGGGGGAAATCCTCTTTCAGCATACACCCGATGCAAGCAGGATCCCGGTTGCGCTTGGCGCCGCGATTTCGGAGGATGGGACCAAGATCGCCCTGATCTGCGGAATCGATCCGCAAATGTTGTTCGTCGTGCAGCAACGGGCCGAGGGATTTGTCCCCGATTTCGTGAAAGAATTGGACTCGGATTTCCGCAGAGAGGTGCAGGTTCGTTTCGCCCCGGACACGCGCTTCCTGTTCTACGAAGTCGAAGACGGGCTGGGTATACTGGACGCGCGCAAAAAGAGTATCGCTGGACTCGCCGCAGGGGGAGTGCTTCAGTCCATGGACTCGGGGCTCGAGTTTTCCGCCGCCGCCTTCCGGCTGGCAGAGGGATCGAAGCTGGTGATCTTTCGGCCCTTGGATTCCGTTTTGCTGTCCCGGGAGATAGCCGCTGATCAGGTGTATGTAAAGGTTATGGGCAGCTCCTTGATTCTCGGATTGAACGGGGTACTGCTGCGCGCCGATCTTCTGGAGGGTTGATGAGAAGGTCCCTTGTCGTATTGCTGTTAGTGTTGATCGGTGGCTGTCTGCTGCTTGCCATCGAATGGCCGCTGGATCAGATCGTACTGACTTCCACCTTCGGAGAGCATCGGGGGGATCACTTTCACGCAGGGATAGATCTGGGCGGAGGAGAACAGCAGATTTATCCGATCTCCCCCGGGGAACTGGTGCTTTTTTACCGGGAAGGTGAGGACTATACTTCCCTGCCGACAGGTCTGGGCAATTTCCTGGTACTGCAGCACCAGGGCGGAATCCAATCCCTCTACGCCCACCTGGCTGAGGGGAGCATGGACCCGATTCGAAGGAACTACGACCGCAGCCTGGCTTTGGGCACGGTCGGCTCCAGCGGCTACTCCTCCGGAAAGCACCTGCATTTGACAATCATCGATACGCAGATGAGCACTATCATCAATCCCCTGCTGCTGCTGCCGCCCCTTCCCGACGGCCAGGCTCCGGAGATCAAAGAGGTCTTCTTTTACAGCGGGCAGGAGCGGATCATTTTGGAGGATGGGATGAGCCTGAGTCGGAGGGAAGGACAATTGTTTGCAACCGTCTATGACCTCCGGGAGGATGTAACCTTTCTCTGGAAACTCGCCCCCTACAAGGTGTTCCTTTTGCAGGACGGAAGAGAGATCACCTCTTTTACCTTTGATTCACTCTACACTGCGTCGGAAGCAGCCGAGGGATCTCAGAATCTCGTCCTGATGAACACGGAGAGGGATTTTTCGGATGTTTACGAATCCGCCTGGCTCTTGAGCCTGGGAGATATCAGCCTGATACCCGGGGAAACCACGCTCACGGTTTTTGCGGCGGATTTTGCCGGCAACGAGAGCTTCAGTGAATACAACCTGAACGTGCTGGAGTAGAGGGTGAAAACCTACTCAACCGTTCCCGGCCAGGAACGTTCCAAGCTCATTGCCTGCAATCTCTGCGGCGGAGCGAACCACCGCAAGATACTCGAAACCCGGGATTATACCTTCGTGAGGTGTACCGATTGCGGGCTGTCCTTCCAGAATCCCCAGCCGGTGTTCGATGATTTGAAGTTCCGCTACGGGCAGAACTACTTCGAATACGAACTGCGCAACGAAGAGAACTTCTTCAACCTGATGAAGCTCGGCCTTCAGGACATCCGCTTTTTCGAGCGCACCTTCCCCCTGGACCAGGGCTGTAAATTTCTCGATGTGGGCTGCGCCACCGGGATGCTGCTCGGGTATATGCGCGAGCGGGGATGGAATGTGCAGGGGGTAGAGCTGTGCCGGGAATCCGCTGAGCACGGGATGCGAACCAGGAAGCTCGATATCTTTATCGGTACCTTGGAACAGGCCGGATTCCCCCCCTCCTCTTTCTCGGTTGTCCACTTTTCTCATCTCATCGAACACGTGCCGGATCCCAAAGCGTTCTTCTTGGAGATCCGCAGAATCCTCGCTCCGGGGGGATATGTCGTAGTTGTCACTCCCAACATCAATGGTCTGCAGGCCAGGTTGTTCCGGGAGAGATGGCGCTCGGCCATTGCTGATCATCTGACTCTGTTCTCGAAGACGACCCTGCGGGCAGTGCTCCGCTGCACCGGTTACCAGGTCCTGCAAACCGTAACCTGGGGCGGACTGGCCAAGGGAAGCGTGCCGCGGGTGGTGAAACGTCCCATTGATTTTTTGGCAAAGAAGATGGGCTTCGGGGACGTGGTGCTGATGTTGGCCCGCAAACCGGCAATCGATCGGGAAATACAGACGGGTTGACTTTTTTTTCTCCCCCACCTTAGGATTAGCCCTGATGCACCGACCGAGGTCTGCATGAACAAAGAGAGCCTCCAATCGATCCCCCTGGAGGAGTTGGCAGCCCTGGCCCGCGAAGAGGGATACGAAGATGGGGGGGCTGCCGATCGAACGACCTTGGCGGAGTTCATTCTAGAAAACCAGCAGGACCGAGCCAGAGAGAATGAACAGGAGAACGATCCATCGATCCGGGTGGAGGAGAGCAAGTACAAGATTGCCGATGCTGAATCCGGGGAACCGGCGGGCTCGGAGCTCTATCCGATACAGGCTCGGTACAACAGGACGAAGATCGTCTTAATGGTGCGGGATCCCCACTGGGCTTTCGCCTACTGGGACATCGACAATCAAACCCGTGAGAAGCTTCCGGACAAAGAGGAGAGTTGTTGCCTGATTCTCCGGGTGCATGAAACAGAATCCCTCGGCAACACCTCATTCGACATCCCGATCCAGCATGGTGATTCCAGCTGGTACATCTACCTTCCCAACCAGGACTGTGATTATTTGCTGGAGTTGGGAGTCATTAGCCAGGGACGATACAGCTGTCTGGCCAGATCCAACCCGATCCGCACACCCCGGGAGGGCTTTGCGGAATCCGGGGACAATGCTCCCGATTTGTATTCTGATTTTAGCCCCCGCTACGGGATCGGCAGCTCGGATTCGATCCCTCAAAGAATCCTGACAGTCGGCAGGGAGTAGCCGGTGGGATATCTGGCCTTGGTCTTGCACTGGCATCTGCCGTATGTAAGGCACCCGGAGCATCCTCGTTTCCTCGAAGAGGACTGGTTCTTCGAGGCCCTGTCGGAAACCTACATCCCTCTGCTGAGTCTCTTGGAGCGCCTGCACCGCGAAGGGATTCCCTGCCGTATAACGCTTTCGATCTCACCGACGCTGGCGGAGATGTTGCAAGATGAGCTGCTTCAAAGCCGATATCTTGCCTTTCTGGAGCGTATGATCGAGCTTGCAGGGCGGGAGATCAGGCGCACGAAAGATGAACCGCGGCTGAACAGGCTGGCCGAGATGTATCTGGAGCGCTATCGGAACTGTAGGAGGGTGTTCCAGGAGCGATACAGCTGCAATCTCCTGGACGGGTTGATTCATCTGGAGCGGGCTGGGATTGTGGATCTGATCTGTTCGGCCGCCACGCATTGCTTCCTGCCGGTATTTCAGGTGGTGCCCCAGGCCGTAAAGGCTCAAGTAGAGGTGGCCGTCCAGTCGCACATCCGAAACTTCGGCAGCTATCCAAAGGGTTTCTGGCTCCCAGAGTGCGGGTACTACCCCGGGGTGGAGGAGTTTCTGAAAGCTCAGCGACTGCCCTACTTCTTTGTGGAAAGCCACGGCATCCTCTATGCGGATGAGCGCCCCCGCAACGGAGTTTATGCGCCCCTGTACTGTCCCAACATGGTTGCCGCCTTTGGCCGTGATCCCGAGTCCACGGCAGCGGTCTGGTCTTCCCGGGATGGATACCCGGGGGACCCTGTGTACCGGGACTTCTATCGGGATATCGGCTATGATCTGCCGCTGGGATATTTAAAGGACTTTCTCCCGGCTGAGGGAATCCGGGTGAGCATGGGGATCAAGTATCATGCCATTACCGGACCGGGGGATGAGAAGCGCCTGTACAATCCCAAGGCTGCGGCGAAAAAGCTCAAGGTCGACGCCGAACATTTCGTTTCTCAGCGGATCGACCAATGCGCCCGTTTGTCCGCCCTCATGGACCAACCTCCCCTGATCGTGTGCCCCTTCGATGCTGAACTGTTCGGTCACTGGTGGTTCGAGGGTCCCCAGTGGCTGGAGGCGGTGCTGAGAGGGATAGCTGCGGTTTCCTCTGTGCGCCTGATCACCCCGGGGCAGTATCTGGAGGAGGTTCCCAGTCAGCAGATCGCCCAACCCTGCTTCTCGAGTTGGGGAAACAAGGGTTATGCGGAAGTTTGGCTGGAGGGAAGCAACGACTGGGTGTACAGACATCTGCATCAGCAGGCTATCCGCATGTCCGAGCTGGCTGAGCGCTTTCCGAAGGAGAAGGGGATGCGCAAGAGGGCCCTGGATCAGGCTCTGAGGGAGATGCTTCTGGCTGAAGCCTCGGACTGGGCATTTATCATGAAAACCGGAACGACTGTTCCTTATGCGGTGCGGCGCAGCAGGGAGCATATCTACAACTTCACTCGAATCTACGAATCCCTTATGAGCGGCGGTCTCCCGCGGGAGTGGTTTCTCGGCGTGGAGGAACGGAACAATGTTTTCCGCAAGATCGATTACAGCTGCTGTGCCCCCTGAACGGCGGCTATCGTTCGATGCTGATCTGTTTGTCCAGGTCTATCAATTGGAAGGTATTGTACAGGGCGGCGCTACAGCCCCTGATGCGGATCGATCGATCCTGTTCGGCCAGACTCTTGCGCAGCAGCAGGATCTTCCCGATGCAGGTGGAATTGATCGAAGGGACATCGCTGAGTTCAAGGGTGATGGTACTGTGGTTTCCGTCGGCAAGACCCTTGAGTTCCATCTGGAACTGCTCCGCAGCTCGACTGTCCAGAGATCCGGTTACCTGCAGTTTAACTTCCTCTCCTGAGATCTCTTTCAGGCTAAACATTATCTCCTCCCATCGTCACGACTGGGCATCTCCCCGATCCTCCCATTCCTCCCCATCGCTGTCCTGATCGATCAGGGTGAAACGGCGTACCGCTCCTTCCCGTTCCTCCAGTTCCTCGATCAGAAGTACCGTCTGAAACGGAATCATCAGGTGTTTTGAATTGCCGAAGGCCTTCATGATGTCGTCTTGCGCCGGATTGATGATCATCGTTTTCTTGTCGGAAAAAACAAGGTCTTTGATCGAAACGAAATACGGATGGGTCAGGTCCAGGCTCTTGGCGGTGAGCTGTATTTCCTTGTCCTTCCACTTGAAATGAACTCGATACAGAGACAAAACTCTTCCCCCTTCAATCCTCTTCAAGATACAGATTTCTTTCCCTTCAGTCAATTTCGTTGTTTTGCCCAACATATATATAGTAGATTAATCTTTCCCGGTCAGAAAACTCGCCGGGACGGAGAAAAGAATGTTGACAATCGGGGAAGATGGGATAGTATAGACTGAAAGTGGGAAAAAGTGGGAGATCATGCTATCTAGGTGGTAAGATAGGGTATGTTGACGGGAGAATACAGATATTCCCTCGATGATAAAAACAGGTTGATGATACCCGCGCGAATAAGGTCCGACATCACCGGCAACTCGGTCGTGCTGACCCGCGGCGTGGATCGCTGCCTGTGGCTGTTTCCCCACGAAGAGTGGAAGAAGATCGCCCAGAGCCTGATCGGTTCCACCTCTCTTTTCCAGGAAAAGGCCCGGCTGATGCAGCGGCGGATCATCGCGCCGGCCCAGGAGACCGAGATCGATCGATCGGGCAGAATAATTATCCCCACGACTCTGAAAGAGTTCGCGGCATTGAAAAAGGAATGTATCATTCTCGGTATCCAGAGCTATATCGAAATCTGGGACGAGGAGAGCTATTTGGTCTACCTCGACCAAAACGAGAACAAGTTCAAGGAGGCTGCCGAAGAAATAGGAAACAAGATTGCTCTTTAGCGGTGGGGAGGGGAGAGTGTATATCCACAAGCCGGTTCTTCTCGACGAAGTAACGGCTGCACTGAACGATCGGAAAGAAGAACTGGTGTTTATCGATGCCACCCTGGGCGAGGGCGGACACGCGGAAGCTTTTCTTTCCAGAAATCCCCGACTCATTCTGTTCGGAGTAGAGAGGGACCGGAGCATCATGGAGCGCGCCCGGCAGCGCCTGGACCGTTTCGGCCCGCGGGTCAGATTGTTCCGAATGAATTACTGCGAGTTTTTTCGTTCCGTCACGGAGCTGGTGGATAGTTCACCGCAGCGGATATTTTTCGATCTGGGAGTATCGATGTTCCATTACCAAGCCAGCGGCAGAGGCTTTTCTTTTCGCAGGCCTGAAGCGCTGGATATGCGACTCGATATCGAAAAAGGCAGAACCGCTGCCGAGTTGATTACCGCCAGCTCCGAACAGGAACTCGAGAGTTTGATCCGCCGTTTTGGAGAGGAGCGCTATGCCTCCAGGATCAGCGCCGCGATTGTGCAAGAGAGCCAACGCGGGGTGATCCAGGATTCTCAAGATTTGGCTCAGGTAATCTGGAAGGCGGTTCCTCCCGCCTATCGGTACGGAAGGATTCACCCGGCCACGCGGACCTTTCAGGCTCTGCGGATCGCCGTGAACGGAGAACTCGAACAGCTGGAGGCGGTCCTTCCGATCGCCTTTGCCTGTTTGTCAACAGGTGGAAGGATGGGGGTCATCAGTTTTCACTCTTTGGAGGATCGTATTGTGAAGCGCTTCTTTCAGGAGCGCAATAAGTCCTGTACCTGCCCCCCGGAATCGCCGATCTGTCAATGTGGGGGCCGGAGGCAGGCACGGTTGCTGACTCGGAAGCCGATCATGGCCACGGAGGCTGAGATTCAAAAAAATCCCGCCTCCCGAAGCGCACGCCTTAGGGTCGTGGAGAAGATTGCATGAAGCTTCGATCACCCTTGTTCATCCTCATAATTCTCGCTTTCCTGTCTTTGTTTTTTCTCAACACCTGGCAGGGTTTCCGCTACCAGGAGCTGGAGAGCAGGGTGGAGAGGCTGGAACAGGAACAGAAGAACTGGCTGGAAAAAAACAAGAAGGTGATCGCAGCCCTGGCCGTGCTGAGCTCCCCGCAGCGTATCAGAACGCTGGCTGAGGACTCACTGGGTTTGGAACCTCTCAAGGCTGCCAACCTCATCCAAATCGAATTGGGGGGTGCCGATATTGACTGATACGGTGGTTGGAGGAGCAACCCTGAGCCCCGAACAGGCCTGCGGCTACGCCGAAGGCCGGCTGGCGGTCAGAGGAAATCAGGATATCCGCGGGGTGGCGGTAGATTCCCGCCAGGTCGAAGAGGGTTTCCTGTTCGCAGCTCTTCCCGGACAGCGGGCCGACGGTCATGATTTCATCCCTCAGGCTTTGCAGCGTGGGGCCGCTGCGGTAATGACGGCAGCCTCGCAATGGAGCAGACGGCGGGAGCAGCTGGAAGGCCTGCTGTCCGGTCGGGGTTCGGTAAGCGTGATAGAGGTGGCGGACACCCTCGCCGGCCTTCAAAAAATGGCAAAGGCACGTTTAAGAGAATTCCCGGACCTTTTGAGGATCGGGGTGACAGGAAGCAACGGCAAGACCACGACCAAAGAGATCCTCGGCGCCATTGTCGCCTTGGACAGGCCGGCGGTTACAAGCGAGGGAAATCTGAACTCTGAGATCGGTCTGCCCCTGTCCTGCTTTCGTGTTCGGGCTGAACATCGTGCGGCTGTGTTCGAGATGGGGATCAACCACACGGGAGAGATGGATGTCCTGGCGGACATCTACCGCCCCGATATCGCCGTAATCACCAATATCGGTACGGCCCATATCGGGTTGCTCGGCTCCCGGGAGGCCATAGCCCGGGAGAAGAGCAGGATTTTCAGCTATTTCGACGGTGCCCAGAGAGCCTTTATCTACGAGTCGGAGGACTACGAGGATCTGTTGAAAGGCGGGGTGCGGGGTAAAATCTCTCACTTTGGACCAACAAAAACGAGAGGGTTTGAAGGAAGTGAGGATCTGGGGCTGGATGGATCCATCATCCACTGGGAGGGACTCCGGATCCGCTTCCCCCTTTTTGGGAAGCACAATCTCAGAAATGCATTGGCCGCGATATCGGTATCGGCGCAATTGGGTATTAGTAAAGAAAATATAAAAGAGGGATTGGAGTCAGTTCACCCCCTGTTCGGGCGGTCCCAGATCATCCGCGGCCCGGTGACGGTGATCCAGGACTGTTACAACGCCAATCCCGATTCCTTCGCGCAGGTGTTTGCTTTCCTCTCCGCCCTGCCCTGGCCGGGTAGGAAGATCGGGGTCCTGGGGGCGATGAAGGAGTTGGGAGAACAGAGCGGGGACGCCCACCGACGGATCGGCGCCTTGGCCACGGCCGCCGATTTTCAGGGATTGTTTCTTTTCGGAGAGGAGATGGGCAGCGCCTACAGGGAAATCCAAAACCTGGCTTTTGGAGGCACCGTAAACTGGATGACCGATATCGATTTCCTGGCCTCGAGTCTCCGTTCCTATCTGAGGGAGGGGGATCTGTTGCTGCTCAAGGGATCGAGGGCCGCAGAGTTGGAAAGACTTGTGCCGGAATTGATCGAAGGGTGAGCCATGGTACTGAAACTGCTGTATCCGCTGGTGAAGTACTTCACGGTCTTCAATGTTTTTCAATATATAACCTTTCGCGCCGCCTACGCGGCCCTTACCGCGCTGGTGCTCAGCCTGCTGGTCGGACCGTGGATGATCCGCAGGCTTCAGGAGCTTAAAACCGGAGATTCGATCCGGGTGGATGTCCCTGAGCGCCATTTGTCGAAAACCGGAACCCCGACAATGGGCGGGATCCTGATTATTGTTGCGGTCCTGGTCTCCGTGCTGTTGTGGCAGGACTGGGACAACTACTACACCTGGATCCTGCTGGGGGCGACCCTGGGATTCGGGCTGATCGGCTTCGTGGATGATTATCTGAAGGTATTCAAGAAGAAGCAGAAGGGATTGAGAGCGGGTTTGAAGTTTTCCGGGCAGACCGTGGTCTCTCTGGCCGTGGTACTTATTCTGTTCGCCTTTCGAAACGAGCATACCACCATCTTGTACGTACCCTTCGTCAAGACCCCCATCATGGACCTCTCCTACTGGTATATCCCCTTCGCCGTGCTGCTGTTGGTGGGGTTCAGCAATGCCATCAATCTGACCGACGGCCTGGACGGGCTGGCCACCGGGCTGGTCATCATGGTGGCCATAACCTTCGGAGTTCTCTCCTATCTGGCCGGACGCGCGGACTATGCCTCCTATCTTCAGATCCCCTTTGTCCAGCACAGCTGGGAGATCAGCGTCTACAGCCTGGCTCTGGTGGGAGCGGCCGTCGGATTTCTCTGGTTCAACGCCCACCCTGCGGAAATCATGATGGGAGACACGGGCAGCCTCTCCCTGGGCGGTGTGCTCGGCGTTATTGCCCTGATCATCAAGAAGGAGATCCTGCTGTTCGTCGTGGGCGGGGTATTTGTGATCGAGGTTCTCTCTGTGGTTATACAGGTTATCTCCTTTAAATTGACCCGCAAGCGGGTGTTTAAGATGGCCCCCCTTCATCATCATTTTGAACTGATGGGCTGGTCGGAATCCAAGGTGGTGATACGGTTTTGGATCCTGGGGGGATTGTTCGCAATCTTGAGTTTGTCGACGTTGAAGATTCAGTAGGAGTTCGTAGTTTTGGAGAGGATTGAAAAACCCCGCGGGGATGCTCTGCTGCTGCTCATCCTGGTCGCGATGATCGGGATCGGTTTATCTGTTCTCTTTTCAGCCTCCACCTACTACGCCGAGAGGCTGTTTGCCGATCCCTACTATTTCTTCAAGCGTCAGTTGCTCTGGGTTGTCCTGGGTGCTGTGGCGGCGGCGATCGCTGCTCATCTGCCCCTGTCCGTTCTGCGTCAGGGGACGCCTGTCGTCGTAGCCGCCGCGTTGATTCTGACGGTCCTCACCTTCATACCGGGAATCGGGGAGTCGATCATGGGTGCCCGTCGCTGGTTATTTTTGTTCGGGCAATCCTTCGAACCATCGGAGTTGGTTAAGTTTTCCGTCGTGCTGTACCTGGCCTCTATTTTCAGCAAGAAGCAGGACCGTATAAATGATCCTATCAATGCACTGTTGCCGCCTCTGCTGGTGGTTTCTCTGTTTGTTACACTGATCTACCTTCAAAATGATTTTTCGACGGCCTTCTTCATCCTGTTGATCGCCCTGGCCATGTTTCTCATCGCCCAGGTGCGGATCATCTATTTCGTTCTCTTGAGCCTGCTTTTTGTGCCCGTCGGGGGCATGCTTCTGTTTACCAAGGCCCATCGGGTGCGCAGGCTGATGGCTTTTTTGAATCCGCTGGCCGATCCCAGCGGGAGCGGTTATCAAGTGATTGCTGCTCAAACCGCCTTCGTCAGCGGCGGTTTTTGGGGCAGGGGACTGGGCAGGGGAGTTAGGAAACTGGGAGGACTCCCCGAAGCCCACTCGGATTTCATCTACGCTGTGGTAGGGGAAGAGGCCGGTTTTATAGGAGCTTTACTCATACTCGCGCTGTTCGCCCTCCTTGCCTGGCGGGGTTACTTACTGGCTGTGAACGGCAGGGACAGCTTCAGCCGCTATCTCGCCTTCGGAATCACCAGTACGATCACCCTCCAGGCGCTGCTGAACATCGCCGTAGCGATCGGTCTTGTCCCCGCCACCGGCATCCCCCTGCCCCTGTTTTCCTCCGGCGGTTCTTCCATGCTCGTGACCCTTGTTATGGGAGGCATCCTGATAAATCTCTCCCGCCAGGGCGCGGGACAGCCACGGAGGGATTACAGAATCAGCCTCGACACGGGATGGGGGGATTAGCGCAATGTCGGAAGCGCTCGCCTTCCACAAGTACGGCAAACGACCCGGCACCTCCCGGGGAGGGAAGCGGGAACTGCTGTTCAACCGCCTTCTCCTTGTTCTGGTGATGTGTCTGATACTGTTCCTGATCGGGGAATTGATTTTTCATTTCATCATCGCTCCGCGGCTGACGGTTCGCAACATCGTGATCAGGAGCGATCTATCCCTGAGCAAAGAGGAGATCCTGTCGATTGCCGGCACCGAGGAGAATGCCTTCTATTACGAAATCGATCCTGCCCGTATTCGCGCCGCCTTGGAGCAGCTGCCCATGGTCCGCAAGGCTGCTGTGCAAAAGACCTTTCCCGATTCCCTGAATATTACCCTCTACGGACGCATCCCTCTGTCGATACTTTTTTTCACGACTCCGCAGGGAAGCAGCATCCCGATGATCGTCGACGATCAGGGGGTAGTCTTCGAGGTCGGGAGGTCTTTGAGCCAGTGGGACCTGCCGGTTATTTCGGGGATAGAGTTCAAGCAGCTGGAGGTAGGTACCAAACTTCCGGAAAAAGTGCAACCGATCCTCCATGATCTCAATCGGCTGCGGCAGGAGGATCCGGGGGTGTTCCGCTTGATTTCTGAACTCCGCCTGATCCCGAAAGCTGCCGGCACGCTGGAGATCCTTCTGTATCCGGTCCAATTCCCCGTACGGCTGCGGCTTGCAGGGGCTTTGGATCCGGCGGTGCTGCGCAACGCGATCGTGATCCTGGATCTGCTGGCCGAGCAGGAATTGCTGATGCGGGTCAGGGAGCTGGATATGAGAACCGGAGAGGTTGTATACAGGATGGAGGAGGAGTGAACCGGTGGCTGGGGAAGATCTGATCGTCGGATTGGATATCGGGACAACAAAAGTCTGCGTCATCATCGGCGGGTTCAACGACAGCGGCCAGCTGGAGATCATCGGGGTGGGCACCACTCCATCCCGCGGCTTGAGGCGGGGGGTGGTGATCAACATCGAGACCACTGTACGTTCAATTGCCGCCGCTGTTGAAGCCGCGGAGATGATGTCCGGCCGGGAGGTGGGTTCCGTTTATACCGGCATCGCCGGCGGCCATATCGAGGGTATCAACTCCCGTGGGGTGGTCGCGGTTACGGGCAGGGGACGGGAGATAACCCGGGAAGATGTTGATCGGGTGATCGATGCGGCCAAAGCCATCGTCATTCCGATGGACCGAGAGGTTCTGCACGTGATTCCCCAGGAGTTCGTCGTGGACGACCAGGGGGGCATCAAGAATCCGATCGGCATGATCGGTGTGCGCCTGGAGGCTGAAGTTCACATCATCACCGGGGCCGTGACCTCCGCCCAGAATATCGTCAGATGCGTAAACAGGGCGGGCTTCAAAGTAAACGACATCGTTTTGGAACCGTTGGCCTCCTCCAAGGCTGTGCTTACCCAGGACGAGAAAGAGTTGGGGGTCCTGCTCATCGATCTGGGCGGGGGAACGACGGATGTACTGCTGCATCTCGAGGGCGCACCTTACCACACGGAGGTGCTGTCTATAGGGGGGGATCAAGTCACGAACGATCTTTCGATAATGCTCAAAACCCCCCTGGATTCCGCGGAAAACCTGAAAAAAGAGGCGGGGTGCTGCTACGAAGCGCTGGTACAGGAGGATGAGGAGGTCCACATCCCCGGTGTGGGAGGACGCCCACCCAGAACGATCATGCGCAGCGAACTAGTAGAAATTATTCAACCGAGGATGGCGGAAATCCTGGGAATGATCCGTGAGCAGATCGAAAAAAAAGGCTACCTCAATATCCTCGGCGGTGGGGTGGTCATCACCGGCGGGGGATCTCTATTGTCGGGGACTGCTGAACTGGCCACAGAGATCTTCAACCTGCCCGCCCGGATCGGCTATCCGATCAAGGTGGGCGGGCTGGTGGAGGAATATTACAATCCTATCTATGCAACCGGTGTAGGGTTGGTGCTTGCCGGTGCGTCCAGACGGGATGTGGACTACATGGACACCAGCTCCAGTGAGAAAGCCTTCACCAGCGTGTGGGACCGCATGAGGAGTTGGTTCAAAGAGTTTTTCTAACAGCCGACGAGCCGCTGTTGCGGCTTTTTGATACGATAACTTTCATGGGAGGGGAACATGAATATAGAATTTGCTGACGAGCTCTCGGGAAACCTCACTGTGATCAAGGTGATCGGTGTGGGCGGCGGGGGCAGCAATGCGGTGAACCGCATGATCGCGACGGGGCTGAAAAACGTCCAGTTCATCGCCGCCAACACGGACCTCCAGGCATTGCAGATGGCCAAGGCTCAAACCAAACTGGCCCTCGGCACGAAGCTGACAGGTGGTCTAGGAGCTGGGGGCATACCTGAAATCGGAGAGAAGGCAGCCCTGGAAGATGAGGACAAACTGCGGGAGACCCTCAAGGGGTCGGACATGGTGTTCATCACCGCCGGAATGGGCGGGGGAACCGGCACGGGGGCGGCACCCATTGTGGCCCGCATCGCCAGCGAGCTGGGTGCTTTGAGCGTGGCGGTGGTAACCAAACCCTTCGATTTCGAAGGCCGCCGCAAGATGGAGCTGGCTGAGGAGGGTATCGCCCGGCTGAGGGATGAAGTAGACACCCTGATAGTGATACCCAACCAGTATCTATTGAAGATAGTGGAACGACGAACGCCGATCCGAGAGGCCTTTCTCATGGCCGACGACGTGCTGCGTCAGGGTGTACAGGGCATATCCGATCTGATCACCGAGCCCGGAGAGATCAACATCGATTTCGCCGACGTAAAAACCGTGATGAAGGGCAACGGGGATGCTCTGATGGGTATTGGCATCGGCAGCGGGGACAACCGTGCCGTGGATGCCGCCACCAATGCCATCAACAATCCCCTGCTGGAAGATGCGAAGATCGAGGGCGCCCGGGCGATCCTGGTCAGCGTTACGGGGGGCAATGATCTGTGCTTGAGTGAGTTCGAGGAGGTGCTGAAGATCATCACCGCCAGCGCCGACCGGCAGGCACTGATCATCGCAGGGACAAGTATCAACGGCTCCCTGAATGAACAGATCAAGGTGACTGTGGTCGCAACAGGATTCAACGGACGCAAGCGGATCACCGTGAAGCCCGAGGAGGCCGAGGATGAACAGCAAGGGGATATCATCTCCTACGACGAGTGGATCAAGATGCGCAAGGGGGTGTCTGCGGCCTCTGCCGGCACGACAGCTGCAGGGGCGCCAACAGCCGGTCCGGCGGGTTCGGCCGCACATAAAGGCCCCGGGGATTTTCTGGTGGGCCGCAATTCCAAAGAAGCGGATTTGAACGTCCCCACGGTTCTCAGGGAGAAGAAGTATCTGCGGCAGGGGGATGGGTAGGCCTGTACAAGCCCATGGATGAGCAGTCGAATCTGATTCGTATGTACTCGGATTACCTGACCGCCGAGCTGCGCCTTTCCGCCTCGACGATCGCCGCATACGCGCTCGAGGCTCGTTTGTTCCTGAGCTACTCGGCCGAGGAACAGCTGGAGCTGGAGAACACGACGGTAGGCAGCCTGATCGAGTATCTGATCCACAGGCAGCTTCAGGGAATCAGTCAGAAAACCACGGCCAAGGCGGTGAGTGCGCTGCGGGCATTTTTCACCTTCGCTCATCGACAACGGATGATCCCGAGTAACCCGAGTGTTCATCTGGAGCTGCCCCGAAGCTCCCGCCGTATTCCGGAGGTCTATTCCCTCGAGCAGATAGAGGCGATCCTGGAGGCCATCGACACCTCGAAACCGGCGGGGATCAGGGATCGCTTCCTCTTCGAGCTGATCTACTCCTGCGGCTTGAGAGTCTCCGAGGCCGTTTCCCTCACATTGGACCGGATCTATCCGAAAGCTTCGCTGCTGAGGGTCGTGGGCAAGGGTTCGAAGGAGCGCCTGGTTCCGATGGGGGATCAGGCCTTGCTCTGGATGCGGCGCTATCTGGCCGAAGGCCGGCCCGCTCTTCTGAAAGATAAAAAAGAGCGGGCCTTGTTCATTAACCGCAGGGGCGGGGGGCTTTCCCGCAAGGGAATGTGGAAACGGTTTAAGGAAATACTGGCACTGGCCGGGGTCGAGGGGAAGATCCACACGCTGCGCCATTCCTTTGCCACCCATCTGCTACAGGGGGGAGCGGACCTGAGGGCTGTGCAAACCCTCCTCGGTCATGCGGACATTGGAACGACTCAGATCTATACCCATGTGGACGAGAGTCAGCTGCACCACCAGCACAGACGCTATCACCCGCGGGGATAGAATCGGGAGGATCATTTTGGGCGTTAGAGGGATTGAAAAGACGGGAAACCCGACTATGGTAAACCCGGCCGGCGCCGCGGCCCGGCTTGCCGCCCGGTTCCGCACCTGCACGCTGATCCTCTGCCTGGCCGCTGCCCTGGCGGCCTGCTCCAGGATCGACAGGGACGATGCCATGGTGGATCAGCTGGTGGAGATGGAGGGCGGGACGGAGCGGGAGGTGTCAGAGCAGAGGGTGGAGGAGATCGAGCGGGAGATACAGCGTTACCGCAGGGAGGTGGAGCGCAAAGTGGATGCCTCCGGACAGCTCGGAGTCTATTACAAGATGTTGGCTGTCGAGTACATGCGGGGTGCTATGTATGCGGCCGCCTACGATGCCCTGGAGCAGGCCATAGCCATCCAGCCGGAGAATCCCATCCTCTTCTACCACTCCGCGGTGTGCGCGGCTCGTATGGCGAAAGCCCAGGTGATCGGGGAACAACGGGTGCTCTGGCTGGGCAGATCCGAAGCGCTGTATCGCCGGGCTCTGGTTCTGGATCCGGGCTATGCCGATGCCCTGTACGGTTTGAGTGTGCTCTATGTTTTCGAGCTGGATCGTCCGCAGGACGCTGAAGATCTGCTGGAGAGGTTGTTGGTGGTGGAGAGTAAAGAGATCGATGGACGCTTTCTGCTGGCCAGGGTGTACTTCAGTCTGGGCAAGCTGGAGAACGCTATCGAGCTGTACAGGGAGATCGAATCCCTGACAGATGAGAAACAGGCGCGGGAGGAAGCCCTGAGAGGCAGAAAACAAATCGAGGAACAGCTGTATGGCGCCCAGTAAGTTGCTGGCTCTGGCGGTTAACCGCCTTCCCTTCCTGAGACCCCTGGAGAAGTTCCGGGTGATGGCTCTCTGCCCCCGGGTAGAACAGTTTGCCGAACTTTCCTGGGCTGATATGGAGCGGATTCTGCAGCGCCGCTTCGACGATCCCGGCCTTCCTGCGCAGCGCTATCTGGAGGCGGCGCAGAGGGACCAAAAAGGCTTGACTCGGGGACAGTTCCATTGCACTTTTTACTGGTCAGGCGGTTATCCGCCCCAACTGAGGGAGATCTACGATCCGCCTCTGCTGCTGTACCACCGCGGGCAGCTGCCCGACTGGTCGAAGCCTCTGGTGGCGATAGTCGGCACGCGGCACCCGACCGGCCAGGCCCGGGAGAGTTCCTATGCCCTGGCCTTCGAACTGGCAGGATTGGGGTTGACCACCGTTTCGGGGCTGGCCCGGGGTATAGATGCGGAGGCACACCGCGGAAGCTCCGATGCGGGGGCGGTGAGCATTGCCGTTTTCGGCAACGGCGTGGACATCCTCTTTCCCCGGTCCAGTGCACAGGTAGGCCGAAGCTTGCTCGCCGCCGGCGGAGTACTTGTCAGTGAATATCCCCCCGGTGATCCCCCGCTGGCCCGCAACTTTCCCGCCCGGAACCGGATAATC
The DNA here is from genome assembly GCA_964588355.1 of uncultured Spirochaetaceae bacterium. Classification (GTDB taxonomy): domain Bacteria; phylum Spirochaetota; class Spirochaetia; order SZUA-6; family DRHE01; genus JAFGQJ01. Next base: position 26,204 of record CAZPPB010000026.1, read on the forward strand.
AGCGGTCTGGCCCGTACGACTGTAGTGGTACAGGCCCCGAAGCGCTCGGGAGCACTGATCACGGCCGACTACGCCCTGGAACAGGGGCGGGAGCTGGTGGTCCATCGGGTGGGCCTGACCGGCGAGCGGGGCGCGGGCACGCGGCGGCTGGCCGAGCAGGGAGCCGCGGTCATCGAGGGCGGGGCAGACATCCTGGCCGACTGGGGATGGAAAATGCAGGGCCCGGAGAGCAGACATCAGCGAGCACAGGGCTGTGCGGAAGCGGGAAAACGGCTGGCCAGGGTCCTGGAGGAGGAGCTGGCCGGGCGCATCGTCTGTCGCAGCGGCAGAGTATTCGAGAGAAACGCAAATGGGAAATAACAACAAAGGAACCTTGATCATCGTCGAATCCCCGGCCAAAGCCAGAACTATCGAGAAGTACCTGGGATCAGGTTATTCGGTGGAAGCCTCGATGGGACACCTGGTCGACCTGCCGAAATCCCGCCTGGCCATTGATCTGGAAAACGGTTTCCAGCCGGAGTACATCACGATCCGGGGAAAGGCCAAGATCCTCAAGGGGCTGCAGAAGGCGGCGGGCAAATCCAAAGAGGTACTCCTGGCCTCCGACAATGACCGCGAAGGGGAGGCGATCTCCTATCACCTCAGGAACGCGATACGCAGCAAGCAGCCGGAGCTGCCGATCAAGCGCATCGTCTTCAATGAGATCACCCCTCAAGTAATAAGAGAAGCGGTGAGCCAGGCCAGGGAGATCGACGCAGCCAAGGTTGAGGCTCAGAAGGCGCGGCGGATACTCGACAGGCTGGTGGGGTACCACCTCTCGCCGATCCTGTGGAAAAAGGTCAAGAACGGTCTTTCCGCGGGCCGGGTTCAGTCCGTAGCCCTGCGGCTGATCTGCGAACGGGAACAGGAAATCGAATCCTTCGTGCCGGAAGAGTACTGGAGTTTGGATGTCGAGCTTCGTAAAGGAAAGAGTGTCTTCCAGGCGGCGCTGAGCGAGTACCGCGGCGAAAAGTGCGATCTGAAAACTCAGGCGGACTGCCTTAAGATCATGTCAGAGCTGCACGGACAGGAGTTTCGGGTCAGCCAGGTCAAGGAGACGCAGAAAACGCTCCGCCCGCGGGCACCATACACCACCTCGAAGCTGCAGCAGGAAGCGGCCAACAGGCTCGGCTTCACGTCCCGAAAAACAATGCGGATCGCGCAGCAGTTGTACGAGGGGATCGACATCGGTTCCGGCCGGGTGGGATTGATCACCTACATGCGCACGGACTCGATCCGCATCTCCCAGGTCGCTGTTGGGGAGGTGAGGGAATTCCTGGCGAAGAACTATCCGGAGGAGCTGCCCGAAAAAGCCAATATCTACACTTCCGGCCCCAGAGCGCAGGATGCCCACGAGGCCATTCGCCCGACCTACGTCGAGAACACCCCCGGGAATGTCAAATCCTCCCTCTCTGCGGATCAGTTCAAACTCTACTCCCTGATTTGGGAACGTTTTGTATCATCCCAGATGAAGCCGGGGCGCAGCTCGACGGTCACCGTGGAAGTAACGGCGGGGCAAACGATGTTCCGGGCCAGTTCGACCACCGTTGTCGAGCGGGGGTATCAGAAGGTACTGCGCGTGCTGGCGCCGAAGAATGCCAAGAAGGCTCTGCCCCGGCTGGAAACGGGTGAGATTCTGGAGGCTCTTCGCTTTCATCCGGAACAGCATTTCACCTCCGGACCTGCGCGCTATACGGATGCGACGATCATTAAAATCCTGGAGGAGAAGGGAATCGGCCGCCCGTCTACCTACGCGCCCATCATTTCCGTACTGCTGGATCGCTACTACGTGGTCCGCAGGAATCGGCAGCTGGCCGCTACCCAGCTGGGCAGAATCATAAACAACCTGTTGACCGAGAATTTCTCCGAACTGGTGAATGAAAACTTCACAGCGGAGATGGAGAAACGTCTCGACGATATCGAGGGGGGAAACGAGAGCTGGTCGAACGTGGTAGAGGAGTTCTACCGTGAGTTCAAACCTCAGGTGGATCATGTCATGGAGACCCTGGAGTCGATCAAGGGTGTGCTTGATGAGCCGACCGACATGATTTGTGAAAAATGCGGCCGGCCCATGGTCAAGAAACTGGGACGCTTCGGTTACTTTATCGCCTGCACAGGATTTCCCGAGTGCCGGAACACGAAGCCGGTGCCCCTGGCCGACTGTCCGCGTCCCGGCTGCGAAGGAAAGATCGTTGCGCGCAGGGGCCAGAAGGGAAGGGGGCGGGAGTTTTACGGCTGCACGAACTATCCCGACTGTGACTTCGTGACCTACGACAAGCCGACCGGGTCGACCTGTCCCCACTGCGGTCAGTTTCTGGTGGCCAAGGAGGACAAGCAGAGGGGGTCTTATAAAGCCTGTATCAACCCGGAGTGTGATTATCTGCACACCCATTCATCGGAGGACAAGAGTGCTTGAGCGCTACCTCCAGTATTTAACCCACGTGCGCCACCTGTCTGCGAACACCCTTTCGGCCTATCGTCGGGACCTGGAGCTGTATTTTGCATTTCTGGAGGATCGGGGTTTGACGGAGCAGCAGGTGGAGGCGGGGGAGGCCAGATCCTTTGTGGGCCACCTGTCCAGAAGGGGCCTTTCCTCCCGTTCGATAAACCGGGTGCTCTCAGCCCTCCGCGGCTACTACCGCTTTCTCGAGAGGGTCGGCGCAGGGGCGGGCAGCCCCTTCGCCTCGGTCAAGAGCCTCAAGATCGACGGCAAGCTGCCGAGCTTCCTGTTCGAGGAAGAGATCGATCAACTGCTCGACTCCGTGCAGCCGCAGGATCTATGGGAGCTGAGGGACCTGCTGATCCTCGAGCTGCTGTATTCCACCGGTTGCCGGGTTTCTGAGCTGGCCTCGGCCGGCTGCACGGATCTGGATCTGAAAGGGGCCACCCTCCGGGTGCTCGGCAAGGGGAACAAGGAGCGTCTGGTGTTCCTGGGTAAGGCGGCCGTGAAGCGGCTGCGGGAGTACCTGCTGAGGCGAAAGGCTTTCAGGGCGGGTGATACGGATGGCCGCAGAGCCCTGCTGATCAACAGACGGGGACAGAGGCTGTCGGTGCGGGGAATCCAGAACATCGTTGATCGCCTGCTCCTGCACTCTCGGCTGGACAAGACGGCCACCCCCCACACTTTTCGCCACAGTTTCGCCACTCACGTATTGCGGAACGGGGCGGACATCCGGGTCGTTCAGGAGCTGCTCGGACATGCCAGTCTGTCTACGACCCAGGTGTACACCCACCTGGACATGGAGCGCCTCCAGGCGGTGTACGACTCCGCCCATCCCCACGCGCGGGCCCCTGCTTCGCAAAGCGATTCGACCCGCTCCAGGGCCGTAGAGGACTCCAAGGGCCGCGAGGAGAAAGAATGAAAAAAACCCACGGGACCACCATTATCTCGGTCCGCAGGAACGGCAAGCTTGCCATGGGCGGGGACGGGCAGGTGACCTTCGGCAACACCATCATGAAGGCGAAGGCGCGGAAGATCCGCAAGATCTACGACGGGAAGATCGTGGTAGGATTCGCCGGGGCCACGGCGGACGCCTTCACGCTCTTCGAGCGCTTTGAAGCCAAGATCAAGGAGTACGGGGGAGACCTTCGCCGGGCCGCGGTAGAGCTGGCCAAGGATTGGCGTACGGACAGGGTCCTGCGGCGTCTAGAGGCGATGCTCCTGGTCGCAGACCGCAAACATATGTTGCTCATCTCCGGTACGGGGGATGTGGTGGATCCGGAGGAGGATGCAATCGCCATCGGATCCGGAGGCGCCTTCGCCTACGCCGCAGCCCGGGCTTTCCTGGAATCGGAATCCTATTCGGCCCGGGATATTGTAGAGCGGTCCTTGAGGATCGCCTCGGAAATTTGCATTTACACCAACTCGCAGCTCATTGTAGAGGAATTGGAATGAAGATAGATCTGGACTCCCTCACTCCCAAGCAGATTGTGGAGCAGCTGGATAAATATATCGTAGGACAGACCAAGGCAAAAAAAGCGGTGGCCATAGCCCTGCGCAACCGAACCCGGCGCCAGAGGCTCTCTGAAGAGATGAGGGATGAAGTCGCGCCGAAGAACATCATCATGATCGGCCCCACCGGGGTGGGAAAAACCGAGATTGCCCGCAGGCTCAGCCGGCTCTGCGGAGCGCCCTTCGTCAAGGTGGAAGCCACCAAGTACACGGAAGTCGGCTACGTAGGGCGGGACGTGGAATCCATGATCCGCGATCTGGTCTCCACGGCCGTGTCCATGGTGAAAACGGAGCTGCAGGAAAAGGTGCGGGAGGAAGCGGAGAAGCGGGCCGAAGAGGCGCTGCTCGATCTTCTGCTTCCCGGGATCGGCAAGACCCCGGCAGCCCCCAGAGGTGCGGGCGCGGGGCCGCTGCGGGGGCAGCCGGCCGCACCCCGCCTCGAAACGCCTCCCGGCTCCGCGGAGCCTGTTGCTACAGCGGGCACGCGGGAGAAGTTCAGAGAGAAGCTCCGTGCGGGGGAGCTGGAGGACAAGACCGTCGAGGTGAACGTCACCAGCAACCAGTTTCCCGCCATAGAGATCTTCTCGGGAACCAGCCTGGAGGAGATGGACGTGAATATCGGCAACCTGGGAAACATCTTCGGCGGTCGAAAGAAACGCAAGAAGACAACCGTGGCCCGGGCTCGGGACATACTGCTGAGCGAAGAGATGGACAAACTGATCGACATGGAACGGGTCACCGAACAGGCGATAAAGAGGACCGAACAGATGGGGATCGTGTTCATCGACGAGCTGGACAAGATAGCCTCCAGGCAGAACGTCAGCGGGGTGGATGTGTCCCGGGAAGGGGTGCAGCGGGACATCCTGCCGATCGTCGAGGGCTCCCAGGTGCATACCCGTTATGGAATGATCGACACCTCCCACATCCTTTTCATCGCCGCGGGGGCATTCCACATGAGCAAGCCCTCGGATCTGATCCCGGAGCTTCAGGGCCGTTTCCCCCTGCGGGTCGAGCTGCAGGCGCTTACCAGCGGGGATTTCGTCGAAATCCTCACTCAGCCCCGCAACGCCCTGATCAAGCAGTACGAGGAACTGCTGCGTACCGAAAACGTGGAGTTGGTGTTCGATGAGCGGGCGATCAATCGCATCGCCGAGATCGCCAACGAGGTAAACTCCCGCACGGAAAATATCGGTGCCCGGAGATTGCACACGATCATGGAATCTCTGTTGGAAGAGGTCAGCTTCACAGCCACCGACATCCAGGGGCAGACGGTGACAATTACCGATGACTACGTGGACGCGAGATTGAAGGATATCGTGGAAGACCAGGATTTGAGCCGCTTCATCCTCTAATTAAGCCCTGGCATAAGGCCGAAACTAAAAGGAGAGGAGGGGCCTGAGTGATGTTTACAGGACGATTTGACAAAACCGTAGATCTGCTCAAACGGGGATTGGATGTGTCCGTGCTGCGGCGGGGGGTGATCGCCAACAATATCGCCAACGCGGAAACGCCGAATTTCAAGAGGACCGTGCTGAACTTCGAGTCAGCTCTGAAACGAGCGTTGGACTCCGAGAAGGCGCGGGTTCCGCGGCAGTTCGTAACGGACAGCCGGCACATCCCCTTTCATCAGCCGATCGACTACAGGACGGTCCGCCCGCGTCTGGTTCTGGATTACCTGACAACGGCCAAGAACAACGGAAACAACGTGGATATCGAGGAGGAGGGTATGCTGGCACTGGAAAACCAGCTGCTCTATCAAACCATGGCGCAGGCAATCTCCAGCGAGTTCAGCCGGGTGAACCTGGTGCTTCGCTAGCTATGAGAGCGATATCGAGGCGGGAGGATTAGATGGGTCTGTTTACAACGATTAACACGGCGGCTACCGGGCTTACGGCTCAGCGCACTCGTTTGGATGTGATCGCCAACAACATCGCCAACGTGAATACAACCCGTACGACCGAGGGCGGACCGTTTCGCCGCAGCCGGGTGATATTCCGGCCCCGGGTTTCACAACCGTACTGGCGAAGCCCCTTTTTACCAGCCTTCCTGAAGGAACAGATCGGCAGGGGGGTACGGGTGGTAAACGTGGAGAAGGACTACGATTCCGAGGTGAGGCTGGTGTATGATCCGACTCACCCCGATGCCATTCAATCCGGACCGAGACAGGGATACGTAGAGTATCCGAACGTCAACGTCGTGAATGAAATGGTGGATATGATCTCCGCATCAAGGGCCTACGAAGCGAACGTGGCCATCATGAACGGCAGCAAGAGCATGTTCCTCAAGGCTCTGGAGATCGGGAGGTAA
>CAZPPB010000027.1:0-32056 GCA_964588355.1 uncultured Spirochaetaceae bacterium
CCGACCAGCTGGAGAAGTTCGTTCCCTACCTGGCCAGCATCGCCAACCTGGCTACCTTGCTGGGGTTGCTCGGCACCGTCACCGGAATGATCGTGTCCTTCCTCAACCTCAAGGTCTCCGGAGTGTCCGATCCGGCTCTGCTCGCAGGCGGTATCTCCCAGGCGCTGATTACCACGGCCGCCGGATTGACAGTGGCCATTCCGTCACTTCTGTTCTTTCATATCTTTCGCCAGAAGGTGAACAGGACTCTATCCCGTATTGAAATCGCCGCATCAGAGCTGCTCACCTTCTTTTCCCGGCAGAAACGGGCCGGAGCTCCCGCCTAGCCTATGGACGCTGAGCTGTTGCGTCTGGTGATTCCCCTGGCAGCGCTGATGCTGCTGTCGGCCTATTTTTCCGGATCCGAGGCCGCCTTTTTCTCCCTCAGCAGACTGGAGCAGGAAAGCCTGAAGCGGCGATCCGGCAGCAAGCTGGCCGCCATTCTGTCTCGGATCTTTTCCTCCCCCGATGATATTCTGATTACACTATTGACGGGCAACATGTTCGTCAATGTCTTTGCCAGCTCCATCGGTGAGGCTATCGGGGAACGGATCTTTCCCTTTGAAAGCGAACTTTTCTCGATCATCTCGATGACCGTACTGCTGCTGATATTCGGAGAAATGACGCCCAAGAACCTGGCTGTGCGCAAGGCTCAATCCTTCAGCCGCTTCAGCGCGGTACCGCTCAATTATCTGTATGTGCTGTTTACACCACTGCGCTGGTTCTTCAACCTGTCCAACAGACTGGTCAATCTATTGCTGCCGGAGCGGGATGCGGCGGATCTGCGGGCCAAGCACAATATCATCCGTTCTGCGGTTCAGATCGGCTTCAAAGAGGGCATTCTGGATCGATCCGAGCTGGATCTGGTGGAGTCCTTCTGCGATTTTCGGGAGAAACAGGCCGAAGAAGTTATGAATCCCAGAACCGAGATCACCGGCGTGGAGGTGAGCCGGCGCATCTCCGATCTGATCGCCGACAATGCGCTGATGGACGCATCAAGCGGCGCCGCTCTGCTGCCCGCCTATGAGCAGGATCTGGATCATCTGGTGGGATACATCGCCTTTCGCGATCTTCTGCCCTACAAGTTCAGTTTCAAAACGGACGCTCGGCTGAGCGACATTCTCAAACCGGCGATCAGCGTGCCCTCCACGAAGAACTGTGCCGAGCTGCTGGTGGAGATGCGGGAATCGAACAGTGAGATGGCGATAGTCATAGATGAGTACGGCGGTACCGCCGGGATCGTGACCTTCAGGGATCTGATCCAACAGCTGTTGGGATACTTCTACCCGGCAGGGGAAAACCAGATCCTCGAGCTGCCCGCCGGCGGCTACCGGATCGCCGGGCACCTGAAGATCGAAGAGCTGTCAGCGCTGCTCGAAGAGGATGTTTTCAGCGACAGCCACACAGTCGCCGGGCTGATCACCGATACCCTGGAGGAGATACCGTCGGTGGGCACCAAGCTGGTAATCGGGAAGATCGAGTTCACAGTCAAACGCATCAGCAAAACCAGGATTCTCGAGCTGGAAGTGAGGAGGGTGCCCCGGTGACCTACCTGATCCTCCTATTCTGCACAATCGGAGCCGCTTTTTTTGCCGGCTTGGAGACGGGCCTGTTGGCCGCGGACCAGCTGACCCTCTACCTCAAGAAGGAGAAGGGTATAACCTATGCAAGGGCGGCGGATTTTCTTCTGCTGCGGCCGGAACGGCTCCTAGGTACGACCCTCATCGGTACGAATATCTCCATAGTTACCGCGGCTACCGTGGTTGCCAGCGCCCTGCGGGAAAGAGGATTCGAATCCGCCGCCTGGCTGGGCAGCCTGGCTTTGAGCGTGTTTCTGTTGATCGTCACGGAGATCGTCCCCAAGTCCTTCTTCCGCCGGCGCGCCGACAGCATCGCCGTTCGACTGGCGCCGATCCTGGTGGTCTTCCACTTCCTGTTCCTGCCCCTGGCGGTGATTCTCAATGGAATCGTCAAGGCGGTCCTGCTGTTTTCGGGTCGTCGAACAACCCGCAGTAAACTGCCCCAATCCCGGGATGATCTGCGCCTCTTGGTTCGGCTCGGTTCCCGCGAATCAGGACTTGGCAGAACCGAGCACCGGGTTTTTGAGGATATCTTCGATTTCCGCTCCACCCTGGCACGGGAGGTAATGATCCCCATGCACGAGTACCCGGTATGTTCGAGCATCGCAACCATAGAAGAGGCGGTACAGATCAGCTACGCAAACGGTATCCGCTTCCTGCCGGTGTTCGAAGGCCGGGCGGACAACATCATCGGCTATCAGGACATCGAGGGTCTGCTGCGACTGGAATTGAAGGCCAGGAGCCTGCGCAAGATCCGGGATCTGATGACCGAAGCGGTCTTCTATCCGGATGTCAAGCGGATCCCCGATCTTCTCCTGGAGATGAACCGCCGCAAGATAGAGGTCGTTTTTCTGTCCGATGAATACGGAGCGGTATCGGGATTGATCACCCCTGCGGAAATCGCTTCGGAGATCGTCGGATTCGTACCCGGAGAGGTCTTCCAACAGACTGAGGATATCGAGATCCTGGAGCCGGGCCATTACATCGTCGCAGGCGTAGCGGATATCGAAGATCTGTACCATGACACCGGGATCCCCCTGCGCAAGCTCAATTACGATACGGTGGGTGGATTTGTTTGTGAACACCTGGGGCGGATTCCGGAGGTGGGCACTGCCTTCGAACACGGAGGATACCGGTTCCAGGTGCTTGAGAGAGATGATCGGCATATCATCAAGATCGAAATAACACGGGGGGACGCGGGTGCGCCTAAAAAGAAGACTTGAGGAAGACAGCGCTCTGGTGCTCACACCCCTGATCGACATGGTTTTTTTGGTGGTTATCTTCTTCATGCTCAATACCACCCTCTCGATAAACCCGGCGATTACCGTGGATCTGCCCGAGGCTTACACCGCCCAGGCCGTCATTGAGGAAGAAATTATTGTAACGATTACCGGTTCCGGGGAGATTTACATTGGGAAACAGTCGGTAGCCAGGGATCGATACGCCGCGGAACTGAAGAAACAGATGGTCCGCCTCCAGCGTACGGAGATCATACTGCAGGCCGATGCGCTGCTGCCCTATAAGGACATAGTGGAGATCATGGATCTATCCCGGTTGACGGGTGTGGAGTCGATATCTTTGGTGACCGCCCAGAAGAGCCTTCCTGAATGACCGAAAATATCCGGCTGTACTTCCTGATCTCCCTGGGATTTCATCTCTGTCTGATCCTCCTGCTGTTCCTGATGAAGGGCCCCCGGGTGGCGGAGGTGGTCCCCCGCCGGGTGGTTATCGAGTTTTCCCGGAGCCGTGAGCGAACGCCGCCGGTGATCGCCCCGCAACCGCGGCTGCCCGATCTGGCGCCGCAGGAGCTGGCGGAGAGCTTGAAGATGCAGGGTCCGAGAACCCTCGCCATGCCGGGCACAAAACCGGCTGTGGATCCGCAGCAGCTGGAATTCACCCGCGGAGGCGAGCGGATAGCCTACGCTGCGCGGGAAGAGCCGCTTTTGCCCGGTCCCAGCTCCCCCGCAGCCGCACCAATCCTGCCGGCACAGCTGTTGGCCGAAGAGCTGGAACTGCCGCCGGCGGCGGCGCTCGAAGACGGTGCATCTGTCGGGGACGGTGAATCCAGCGAAGACGGTGGATATACCGAGGAGGGTGCGCTAGAATGGAGGGGTAGGGAACGGAAACTGCTCAAAACAGCGGGCATTTCCTTCCCGGACATACTTCTCGAAAAAGGTATGGAGGTTGATGTAGTGGCGGGCTTCACCGTTGCGGCCAACGGCCAGGTGGTTGAAGTGGATATAATACGCAGTTCCGGCTACGCATCGGCGGACACAGCGGTGCAGCGCGCCCTCTACAGCTATCTGTTCGAACCCTCCGCCGATTCGAGTGATGACAGTGGTCAGATTCAGGTCCGATTCAGACGGGAGAGAGGCGATTGAGCTCACATCCGATTCAGCTTAAATGGCGTTTTCTCGAGATCTTTCTGCTTATGGTGATCGTCTCCTTGGGAGCGCTTTTTGTCCATCAGATCGGTACGCGTTTGGATAGGAGGATGGCGGAGCTGAAAACCGAGATGGTACGCACGCTGGAGGCCAGGATCGGACGCAAGATAAGCTACTCCAGCATGTCCCCGTCGGTCTTCGGCTATCTCGGCATCCGGGACCTGGTGATCCACAGTCAGGACGATCCCGAGGAGGTTCTGCTGCGGATAAACCGAGTGAAAGTGCACTACGATCTGTTCCGATTCCTCTCCACGCGCACGGCTGTGCTCGCCCTCACGAAGATCCAGATCGCCAACTCCTACTTCGAAGTGGACTACCAACGGGACAGGGAATTGCTGGAGCTTGTCGAATCGATTCGAACGAGCAGCAGGGATTCGGGCAGTTCACTGCTCTCTCTGGTCGGCCGTTCCAGCCTCCAGCGGGAAGCCTATCCCCAGATCGACATTACCGGGTCCAACATCGAACTCCGCTATACCTATGAAGACTGGCAGGTCGAAGTTTCCAACCTGTTTTTTACGATTGCGAACCAGCAGGATCTGCACGATATATCGGTTCGGGGTCAGGTCGAAGCACGACATGCCAGAGCCGGATCGCCGGTACCGGCCTGGCTGTCAGCCCGCTTGAAGATGACGGGGTCCATAGACAGATTCTTGACCTGGTCGGACCTGGCCGTTCAGATATACAGTTTTTCGACTGAAAAGATTGACGTAAAACGCCAGACCCTGCAGGTCACCTACGATTCACGGAAAGTCGAAGTCAGAAAGATCCAGGACCGGGCTCCCCTGGATCTCCATATCAGCTACGACACGGAGAGCAGGGATCTCAAGGTCGAGTTTGCAGCCGAGGGCTTCCGCCCGGCGGATCTGTTTCAGCTCACAGGTGCGTTCGAGCGCTTCAATCCGTATCTGCTCAGCTCTGTGAGCTCTACCGGCTCGCTGGCCGTCAATCTGGAGGAGCTCCGTCTGCGCTACAGCGCGGATCTACTGATCGAGGCGCCCGGGGAGATTTTGCCGTTTGACGTGTCGATTGTCAGCAGGATCAGCGGAAATGAAGAAATCCTGTATCTCAACCCTCTGTCCCTCCGCTCCTCTCGGGGTCGAGTTGAGTTCAACGGGAATGTCCTGATCGGCAACCTGCTGCCGTCGGGGCTGCTGCGCCTCGATGATTTTGATCCACGGGGAGGACAGAAACTGAATGCGACACTGCGCATTGATCGCGGTGCCGATGTCTTAGATATCGAGAGCAGCAACTTCGAGATCGGACAAAACCGTTTCGAAGAGTTTTCCCTCAACGTCGTGCCGGAGGGGCCTGGTGTCCGTTTCGCCCTGGCGGCGGCACTGCGGGCGAATTCAGACAGCGGTGTACTCGCCGCCACGGGAGCACTGGGGTGGGGGTCGGGCTTCAGCTTGAGCACCGACGCCAGCATGAACCGACTGCCTCTCAATACCCTCTACACGCTGATCGTTCCGCAGAGCAGCGCATCCTCCCGACTGGAACAGCGGCTGCGGCGCTACTCGTTGTCAATGGCCGGCGGAGGCAAAACCGATTTTTCCGACTTTGCCTTCTCCACCGACAGTTTCGAGATCCTCGAGAACGGGCAACCCGAGAATTTCCTGCGCCTTCAGGCAGCTGTTCATAAGGACGGCGCAGATCTCAACGATATTCGCTTCCAGTGGAAAGGCTATTCTCTTCGGGGTGACGTGGCCATGCAGCGCACCGAAGAGAGGATGAGACTTTCAACTCTTGTCTGGTTGCAGGAAGTGCCGTATCAGCTGGACGTCGATTTCCTGCCTCGAAAATCGGTTCGCTTCAGTGGCTCCTACGGTCTTGAAGGATACTATCTGTGGAACCAGGTCGGGAACGCAGTCGTGGATTCCGGGCGAGCGGCGGGGTTTGTGGGAAACCCCTTCTACCTTCACAGCGAGAATCTGCCCATTGTCCTGAAAAAGGGAACGATGTACGCATCCGTTGATACCGCCGGTCTCATAAAGCAGGACGGTTCGATGCAGACGAGGATCTCGACCGCCCGGTTGCAAAATATACCCTTCTTCACGATAACGAAGAATGCCCTGGATCTGTCTTTTGCAGTCCACGACAAGCGGCTGTCCCTCGATCGAATCGCCTACCGGGACGAGTACTCCGAGCTGGGCGGCCACGGAAGCGCGGATCTGCAGCAGCTGCTGCCTCTCAAGGCGAGCGGATTGATCAGCCTGGAGGCCTCGGAAGGGGAGGAGCGCTACCGCAGCGATGCCCGCGTCGACGGGAACAGCATTCAAGGCCGCCTGGAGCTTGCCCGCGCTCCGATCGGGCGCCTGGGAATCAAGGCGGTGAACGGCAACCTCTCCGGAACGATCGCAGTCGACGGGAATCTTCCCAGACCCGACCTCGCAATGCTTCTGACCCTGAACGACGGCAGACTGAATCTGGACCCCTTGGGACTGGAACTTGCACTAGAGTATTCCGGGGATACTGTGGAGATCAGATCCTTGAGTGCATCTCTCCTGAACCACAGATTGACGGGAGGGAAAGGCCGCTTCAATATCGAAACCGGGGAGTTCCTCTTCGGCTCCGGCTATAGGGCTGAGTACTTTGAGCAGATCGTAAATCTCCAGATTGATTTTCGGGGAAGGTACGGCGGGCTTCCCTGGCCTCTGACCTTGGAAGGAGTGCTGGATAACAGCTTTGAGGGAGTCCTTGGCTTCAGTGACATTACCGTGGACGGGGCGATGCGCCCGCAGTGGGCGGTCGCGCTTGCCGGAGAGGGCGGGCTGCTCACTATTGACGGCGGACCGGATAAGTCGGTTCGCGGGACCGTTGCTCAGGATGGAAGCTTCACCCTGGATCTGGCCGCTCCGCTGCCGATACAGGGTCAGGCCAGCGGCCGTTTCATACAAAACCAGTTGGATTCAGATTTCTCCGTCACAGCGTTGGACATGCGCTTCATCAACACGGCGACCCCGAACACAGATGTTTTCACGTTCACGACGGGCAGTGCTCAGGGCAGTATAAGGATTTTCGGTCCGATCAACGATCCGGATTGGGTCGGCTATCTCGATGTGATCGACGCGGAGCTGGAATTCGCTCCCTCTCCGGACCCTGTCAGGCCGATCAACGCCCGCCTGATTTTTGACGGCAAGAGCTTCACTCTTCCCCGCACCACCACCTACAGCGGCGATACGAAGATCGAGGGGGAGGGACTGTTCTACATCGATCACTGGGTACCTGAAGGGGTCGAGTTGATTTTCTACGCGGATGAATATCCCGGAGTTCATATAGCCTACGCCTTTGATCCGATCTTCGTGGACGGCTATGCCACCGGTGCGGTCCGCGTGCGCGGCGACCAGACCACGACGAAATTGGACGGCCGGATACGGGCTAATTCCTGCCGGATCGCTCTTATGCGGGAGGAGGAAGAGCAGCAGCAGAAAGTGTCTGCGGTTCCGGCGATTCCGATGTTCGTCGACATGGACATAACGACGGGAAAAAGCGTGGAGTTCTACTGGCCTGCCATGAACTTCCCGATCGTCCGCACTTTCGCCAAACAGGGCGAGGAGGTGTCTCTATCCGTCAACGAAGAAACCGGGGAGTTTTTCATGGTGGGGGAGGTAGAGATCCGGGGCGGAGAGATTTTCTACTTCGATCGCAGTTTCTACTTGAAGCAGGGACACATCGACTTTGAAGAGAGGATCGATGAGTTCGATCCGTGGATTTACGCCCTGGCTGAAATCAGGGAGAGAGACCTCAACAACGAGGAAATCAAGATCTATCTGGAGGCGAACAACAAGATCAGCCAGTTCTCCCCCCGCTTCTATTCCGAACCCTCGCGCTCGGATGTGGAAATCCTCAATCTCATCGGCGGATCGATTGTCAACCGCTTCGAAGAGACGAATTTCGGAACCGCCGCGGTGATGCTTACCAGCGACATCATCGGACAGTTCGGTATTTTGACTCCCTTCGAGAGGGCTGTTCGGGACGTCCTCAATCTGGATATGTTCACCGTACGCACCCAGTTTCTGCAAAACGTCCTGATCGATCGGATACGGGGAGATAATTTGGTCGAGAACAGCTTCAATCCCCTTGACAATACCACCCTGACTCTTGGAAAGTATCTTGGAACTGATCTGTTTCTGGAGGCTCTGGTGCGATTCCAGAATGTGGAAGATCTCACCTCGTCGAGCAACATCAGAACGGAAGGAGAGCTGAACCTGGAGTGGGTAACCCCCTTCTTTCTGCTCGAATGGACATTAACGCCCAGCCATCCCGAAAATCTGTTCCTATCCGATAACAGCATCGGGTTGAGCTGGAAATACTCCTATTGAGCGAACCAGGAGCTAAAACCAATATGTCGTCAATTATCGATTATAGAAAGCGCCGAAGGTCCTTCTGTCCCATCCGGCCGTTTCGCAGCCTGTTTCTGGCTTTTTTCTTGATCCTCTGCGTCCTGCCCCTGTCGGCCCAGGAAGAGTGGTACATGGGCAAGCCGATTGCGGATTTCACCTTCATCGGTTTGGATACCGTATCGGAAAACGAGCTGCTGCCCCTTGTCCGTCCCTATATAGGTGCGGAGTTCACCCTCGAGGTTTTTTGGGAAATCCAGGAGAACCTCTACGCCCTCGACTATTTCGAATCGATCGAGGCCAACGCGGAGCCGGGGGATGACGCTCTGGAGAGCGTCATCATCGCCTTCACGGTGAAGGAGAAACCAACCGTGGAGGCGGTGGTGCTGGAGGGCAACCGCCGACTGCGCAGAGGGGAGATCATGGAGAACATCCTGATCGCCCCGGGTGCCATGGTTACCGACATACAGGCCGATTTGGATGCACAGGCCATCGAGGATCTGTATCTCGAGAAGGGATACATCGATGCCGATGCGAAGGCGGTTCTGGAGCCCGGGGAAGAGGAAAACACGGTGGTTGTGAAGTTCGTCATCCGTGAGGGCACGCAGACCACGATCAAAGAGATTGTCTTCTCGGGCAACAATTTTGCCTCCGAAGGAACCCTGCGGCGGCAGATGAAGACCAGACCCCAGTCGCTGTTTTCGAAAGGCGTATTTCAGGAATTGAAATTCGAGGAAGACCAGAAGAGCATCCTGGACTACTACGCGAAAGAAGGTTATGTCGACGCCAAGATCTTAGAAGTCGAGCGAACGGTCGAGCGGGACGAAGAGGAGGGCAAGAACTACCTGATCATCACGATTTACCTCGACGAAGGTCAACAGTGGACCTACGGGGGGATGGATTTCCAGGGCAACTCGATTTTCACCGATGAGCAGCTGCAGGAACTGGTTCGTCAGCAGCCGGGGGATGTTCTCGATAAGCTGCGCCTGGAGGCGGACACCCAGCGGGTGATGGACCTGTATTATGAAAATGGATACATCTTCAACATAATCAACAGGAAGGAACACAGGGATCCGGAGAAGCAGGAGATCTCCTTCACGATCAGCATCGTCGAGTCGGATCGGGCTCACATCGAAAATATCATTATCAAGGGCAACGAAAAAACCAAGGACTACGTGATTACCCGGGAACTTCCCTTCGAGGAGGGAGATATATTCAGCAAGTCCAAGGTCCTGGAGGGATATCGCAACCTCTACAATCTCCAGTACTTCGGAAGCATAGAACTGGAGACCCCTCTGGGAAGCGCCGAGGGATTGATGGATCTGGTGATCAACGTTGAGGAGGGCAGTACCGCCAACATCAACTTCGGGGTGATGTTCGCCGGTGGGGATTATCCGATCTCGGGCGTTCTCAAGTGGGAGGAGAACAACTTCCTGGGCAAAGGCCAGTCCCTCAGCGTAAACGCCGAACTTTCGACCCTGCGTCAGCTGATCGAGTTGGGATTTGAGGAACCCTGGCTGGGAGGCCGGCGTTTGTCGGGTGGAGTGAGCCTGGGATTCGAGCATTCGGTGGTGCCAAATGTGGCTCAGGATACCGCGATCGGCGGGTTATTCAACGGAGATGAACCCAATGCCGTACCGGATCCTTTTTTCGGTTACCTGGTGGATCCGATCACCGGTGCTCCTTCGACGGAGGAGGACGCCATCACGGACTACGAGTACTATCTGGCCAACGTGGGATCGATCCCGGATCAATACCTCATGGACTACGTGCTCTGGGAATTCTCGCTGGGCTTCACGACCGGGTACCGTTTTTCGACTCCCGTCGGCTGGTTGGGGTTTCGCTCCGGGATCAGTACCAGCCTGGAACAGATCACCTACGACGAGACTCTGTTCAGGCCCTTCGATCCGGACCTGCGGGCGGGTCAGGGGAACTGGCAGAACGTGAACAAGCTGGGGGTCACCCTGTATTGGGACAATCGGGATTATTTCCTGAATCCTTCCAAAGGATTCTACATTGCCCAGGGGGTCACCTTTGCCGTCGGGTTCCCGCTGAGAAACCGAGAGTACATCCGCACGGATTCGACCCTGGAGGGTTTCCTGACTCTGGTTGACGTGCCGGTTTTCGAGAACTGGAACTTCAAACTGGTCCTGGCGGCGCACAGCTCCTGGTCGTTCATCGTTCCACAGATTTGGCACTGGAAGGTGTGGCCCGAAGGGGATGGGCAAGTATACACGATCATCAACGACGAGCTGTACATCGACGGCTGGAACATCGCCAGAGCCTGGCCGCTGGAGCGGGAATTGAAAGCGCTCTGGGACAATCGCCTGGAGCTGCGCATTCCGATAGCCGAACAGCTGCTCTGGGGGGTTTTCTTCCTGGACGGAGCGCTCGGTGCAACGGAAATCTCGGATTTGAGCGATTGGGCCGACGCTGATATCTTCATGGAAAAATTTCGCTTCAGCTTCGGCGCGGGGGTTCGCTTCACGATCCCCCAGTTTCCCATCCGCCTGTACCTGGCCAAACGTTTCGAGTACGGTCCCGACGGACTGCAGTGGGTCAAGGTGGACCAAGGAGATGGAACTCTGTCGCCGGAGGGTTGGCAGTTCGTCATCTCCCTGGCCGGAGATACCTTCTTCTAAGGACAACATGTGCCTTTTAGGAGCAAAATATGAAACGAGCCGGAATCGGCGCATTGATACTCAGCCTCCTGGTTTTGTCGGGAGGTCCCCTGTTCGCCGATCAGATAACCAGGGTAGGGATTCTGGACATCGAAAAGGTCTACTCGATCTACTTCCGTGAATCTCAGGCTGTCAAGGAGTTGCAGCAGCTGCGTGCCGACGTGCTTCGGGAGATCAACAGGATCGATGAAGAGATCCTGATCCTCGAGTCGCAGAAACTCGACGCGGAGAGCCGGGACGAAGGACAAGCCGCCCTGCGATTGGACAGGGAGATCTTCGAAAAAAGGCAGTACCGGGATGACTATCGCCGTATCAAGATGGACCAGATCCGCAAGCGTTCGGAGAACCTCTACAAATCCGACGAATTTCTGGATGAACTGCTCGAAGCCATCGAATTCGTGGCCGAGAGTGAAGGATTTTCTTTGGTGCTCAACTCCAGCGGCCAGTTCTCGCAGTTCTTCTTTTTCTACACGAAAGAGGTTGATATCACGGAACTGGTCATTCAGGAACTGATGCGCCGGGCCGGTCAAAGCTACGACGGACAGTAGGATGAGCCGGATCCTGGCGATCGATCTGGGCAGCAAGCGGGTCGGATTGGCCATGACCGACCCGCTGCGGATGATCGCTTCGCCCTACAAGACGCTTCCCTTCAGATCGGATAAACAACTCATCGCCATTGTTCTGGCAGTCGTGGAGGCCAACGCCGTGGAAACCGTGGTGATCGGCCTTCCCCTGCACGAGGACTCGACGGAAAGTGAGGGCAGTACCCGTTCCCGCTCTTTTGCGGCCAAGCTGAACCGCCGCGGAATCGACACCGTACTCTGGGACGAACGCTACACCAGCCGGGATGCGGAGGAGAGCTTGAGACGCTGCGGATTGGACCGCAGGAGAGCCCTCGACAAGATCGACAGCATCGCTGCTTCTTATATACTGGAAGATTATCTTTCAGAGATACGAATGCGGTAGTTCAGACGAAGATGTCTACACTGCGCTCGAGATTCTCGACCTCCGGGGCTTGAGGTGGACTCACCTCAGGTGGAGGCGGCTGCGGTGTGCTTTGCTGCTGCGGCGTCTCAGGCGGGGGCGGGGGCGCCGGCGGTACATAATAACTGGAATCTATACCTTCTACTGCCATGACAATATTGTACTCCAATCCCTCTTAAAATATAATCTCTCTGGTATGCCTCCGACAACCCCTATGATGCGTCAGTACCGCAGTATCAAGAGCAAGCACCGGGATACGATCCTGTTCTTCCGGCTGGGCGACTTTTATGAGATGTTCGAGCAGGATGCCGCCGAAGCCTCTCATCTGCTCGACCTGACCCTTACCAAGAGAAACGGGGTCCCCATGTGCGGGATCCCCTACCACGCCTCCCAGGGGTACATCTCCAGACTGCTCAAAGCGGGCAAGAAGATCGCAATCTGTGAACAGACCCATATCCCCAAAGCCGGACTTGCCAGCCGGGAAGTGGTGGAGGTGATCACCCCCGGGACTGTGGTCGACGAGAACATGCTGGAAGCCGGGGTAAACAACTACCTGGTCTGCCTGGCCCGTTCGGGTCGGTCCGTTTCGATCGCCTACGTCGATCTTTCCACAGCGGATTTTGCGGCCAGCCACTTCCCGTATGACCGGCGATACGAAGGGTTCAAGAAGGAGCTGCTCGCTCTATCTCCCCGAGAGCTCCTGGTGCAGGAATCCCTCGTCTCCGAGGATCCGCAGCTGGCCAACCTCCTGCGCGAACACGAGGATCTGGTGATCAACCGCCTGCCCGACTGGAGTTTCGATCTGCAGAACAACATCCGGCTGCTCAAAGACCAATTCCACGTGACCAGTCTGCGCGGATTCGGGCTCGAGGAGGACTCCCCGGAAGTGCCTACCGCCGGTGCGCTGCTCGCCTACCTGGCGGATACCGCCAAGGGAGTACTCTCTCATATTCGCCATCTGCATATTTACACGGACGGCAGCTATCTGGGATTGGATGAGTCGACGCTCAAGAATTTGGAAATCATCCGAAATTTGAACGATAGGACCAGGCGCTATACCCTGCTCGAGGTGCTGGATCAAAGCAGAACGGCGATCGGTGCCCGGAAGCTCAAACGCTGGCTGCTCAAGCCGCTTCGGGATATCGATCTGATCAACCGCCGCCTCGATCTGGTAGGGTTCTTTCACAGGAATCAGATTCTCCTGTCAAAGATCAGAGAGCACCTCAGCCGGATGTTTGATCTGGAACGTTTGGGTTCCAGGGTCGCCCTCGAGAAGGCTCATGCCAAGGATCTCCTTGCGGTAAGGAGCTCCCTATCCACGGCCGGGCAGATCGCCCTGCTGCTGCGTGGCCATCCCGAAGCTGAAGCTCAGTTTTCGCTGCTCACGGAAAAGTGTGAAGCCCTCGGAGACCTCGTCGATCTTCTGGATCGTTCTATTTTGGAGGAGCCGGCGATCCTGATCAACGAGGGTAATCTCATTAAGCCTGGATACGATGAGAACCTGGACCGATTGCGGGACCTGAAGGAGAACGCCCGCCGGCTGCTCAAGGGATATCTGGAGGAGGAGAGAAAAAAAACGGGCATCCCCTCGCTGAAGCTCAAATACAACAAGATCATCGGTTACTTTCTCGAGGTGAGCAAATCGAATCTCAAGTCCGTACCCTCCTACTTCATCAGACGCCAGACCCTGGTCGGGGGGGAACGATACTCGACGGAAGCGCTTTCGGATATGGAGAGTGAGATCCACAACGCTTCGGAGCAAATCATCGAGCTGGAGCGAAATCACTTCCTCGAGGTGCGGCGTGCTGTTCGGGAGCAGCTGGACCCGGTGCTGAGCGTCTCTGAAATTGTTTCCGAGCTGGACGTGCTCCAGTCCTTCGCCTTCGCCGCAACCCTCTATGCCTACAGTCGACCGCAGATCTGTGATCAGAGGGTCTTGAAGATCAGAGAGGGGCGGCATCCGGTCGTCGAGGCGCATCTGCCGGGGGGAAGCTTCGTACCCAACGATCTGGAGCTGACCGCAGGCAGCAGGAGCTTCGTGCTGCTAACCGGACCCAACATGGCGGGAAAATCAACTTTCCTGCGTCAGAATGCCCTGATCGTACTGATGGCTCAGATCGGATCGTTCGTACCCGCCTCCGAGGCAACCGTGGGTTTGATGGACAGCATCTACTGCCGTGTAGGAGCCACGGACAATCTGGCCCGGGGGGAATCCACTTTCCTGGTCGAGATGAGCGAGACCGCCAATATCCTTCGCTCGGCCACGGAGAACAGTCTGATCATCATGGATGAAGTGGGGCGCGGGACCGGTACCAAGGATGGACTGTCCATCGCCTGGGCGGTTACCGAGTATATTCTTCGACGCCTGGGGGCCTTCACCCTCTTTGCAACCCACTATCACGAGCTCACTGCTCTGAGACATGAGCATCTGCATAATCTCTCCATGGCCGTGCTGGAGAGCGAGGGAAGAATAGTTTTCCTGAAAGCAGTCCGGGAGGGACCGACTGACAACTCATACGGGATCCACGTAGCCGAAATGGCCGGAGTACCCGAGGAAGTAGTGCGCCGGGCAGAACAGATGATAGGCGAGCTCAAGGATAACGGCGCGATCAGCCCCGCGGCGATGCACAGAGTCAATGCCCCGGATCAATCCGCCCAGCCGCTGTTGTTTGCAATGGAGCAGGTGATCCACGACGAGATCCGCTCTCTGGATCTATCCAGGATGACGCCCCTGGAGGCGTTGAATCGTATTGCCGAGTGGCAGAGGCAGCTCGGCAGCGCAGGCGGGAAGGAATAGCGGTTTCCCCGCCTCGTACCCGGATTGCTGCGCAGGGGCTCCGGGCCTCAAGCCCAGTATTCAGCCCAGCAGATCCAGTACGTTTTCACCTTCCAAATTAAGCAGCCGCTCTCCCCGGCTTCGAATGCCCTCCAGCAGGTCAGGCAGAGCGGACTGGCTGAAAGCAAGGCTGCGGCTGTTCTGTTCAGCGGTTTCCAGCCGGCTCAACTCGACGGCCAATCCGTGGATTTCCTTCTTCGTGTCCTCGATCATCTGCTGCAGCGAGTCCGGGTCCTTGTTTTGCAGAATACTCTGCAGCCGGCCGCGGTGCGGTTCCAGCACGGTCTCTCCCCGATAAACAACGTGATCGATGTAGTCGTTCGCCGTTTTGGCATCCGTCTGGAGCAGGATCTTGAACCCCTCCAAGCCGCCGAGCATGCTCTGGTAGCGTCCCAAGGAACGTTGAACCACGAGCAGTTGTTTGCGGATCTCCGCAACCGGTTGTTCTTCCGCTGCCGGACCGGAGACTGGACGGCCTCGCGGACCGACTCGCACGGCCGTTCTCTGATCCGGACGATTGCCCGAGATCTGGCCAGAGAAATTATCAACTGGGTAGATTTTCATAGCTCCCCTCCCATGAGAAGTTATGCGAATGATTATAAACCAGGATTCGATTCCTGTCAAATCATGATTTGAACAATCACGATTCGAGGGGATATAATGGTCATGGAGCCCCGCAGTGATTTCCCCGCCCATCCGTTGGCCAGAGAAGTTGGGAAGATCTGTTCTGGAGATCGTCTATCCCCGTCGCTGCCTGTGCTGCGGTGATGCCCTGCTGTTTAAAGGTTCTCTGCGCTTTCCCATCTGCGGAACCTGCGGCCGGGCTCTCTCACCGATAGAGGACGAGAGGCGATGCCTCGTATGCAGCATACCCCTGATCTCGGAGCTGCGGCGCTGCACCCGCTGTTCCGGGCGTCGTTATAACTTCACCTCGAACTTTTCCCTCTACGAGTACCGCGGTCCGATCCGCCAGATAATCAGTCAGTTCAAGTTCTCCAACCGCAGGTCCCTGGCTGGTCTGATTGCCCGCCTCCTGCGACCGGAGTTGGAACGCCGTTACCCCGGTCTCGCGCTCGTGCCCGTGCCGGGCAGCCGGCGATCGGTTCGGCGAAGAGGTTGGGATCCGATGCACGAAGTCGCCCGGGTGCTGCGGCGGGCCGCCGGTATCGAGGTGATTTCACCTTTGGTGCGCCGCGGCGGCGGTCCGCAGAAAGGACTTCACTACGAGGAGCGTTTGAAAAATATCGGGGGCACGATCCGGCTGCGTAGATGCGGGAACCGCCTCGGGGGACTTCCCGAGCGGGTCGTCTTGCTCGACGATATCTTCACCTCGGGAGCCACCGCCGATGAGTGCGCCCGGGTTCTACGGCAAGCCGGGGTGCGGGAGGTGTACGCACTCACCCTGGCCATGGAGATGTGAGACCTTAGACGTTGACAATTGTATGGGGGTTTGTTATTTTAAATTTACCTTAACAATCTATAGTATACGCTTGAACGTAAGGGTCGATGAATCGGCTCTTTTTTTTTAAGGATGCTTGGATGGGGACCGAGTTGGACGATCAGTTGAGCTGCGAAGTGGAGCCTATAGTTTCCGGAATGGGATTCACACTGGTGGAACTTCGCCACAGTCGCAGCAAGAACCAGAATCACATAATTCTGGTGATATACCGCCCCGAGGGGGTGGGAGTCAACGAGTGTGCGGCAATCTCTAAGAACCTGTATCCCCGTCTCGAACTGATCGACGGACTGGACAACCTGCAGCTGCAGGTCAGCTCCCCGGGTTTGGATCGGGTTTTAATGAGCCGGGAGGAGTACTCCATATTCCGGGGTAGAAACGTCAAGATTATGCTGCACGGAGAAACGGAGTGGATCCGTGGGAGAATCGAGAGTGCCGAGGGGGGAGAGCTTTTCCTGCAAACCGGTGGGGAAACCCAGAGAGTGAAGATGGATGAGATCCGCAAGGCGAAACTGGATTCTTGAGGAGGTTTGAGAAAAAAAATGGCTTCGAAGATGGCGGATGCGATTAAACAGTTGATTCAGGAGCGGGGAATCTCTGAAGATCTGGTCCGCAAAACTATAGAGGAATCGCTGCTGGCCGCATACAAGAACAAGTACGGATCTATGGATAATGCGGTTGTGCGTTTCAGTGACGATGGGACCGAAGTGACCGTATTCTCCCGCAAAAAGATCGTAGACGAGGTGGAAGATCCGGTCAGGGAGATCTCTCTGAGCGATGCGGTAGAGTACAACGAAGAGAGTGAAATAGGTGACGAGCTGCTGATCGAGGTGAGCCCGAAGGAGTTCGACCGAAGTGCGGTTCAGAGCGCCAAGCAGAAAACCAAACAAACTCTGAGGGAGATCCAGCGCAATACCCTGTACTCGGAGTTCAAAGAACGGGTCGGAGAGATGATCATCGGGTACTATCAGCGGGAGCGCAACGGCAACATCTTCGTCGACCTGGGAAAAACCGAAGGAATCCTCCCGAAGAAATTTCAATCCCCCCGGGAAATCTATCATCCGAGTGATCGCATCCGGGCGTTGATCTATGAGGTCAGCAAGTCACCTACGGGGCTGCAAATCGTTCTTACCCGCACCCACGCCGACTTCGTAAAGAAAACCTTCGAGCTGGAGGTCCCGGAGTTGTACGATCGGACTATCGAGATCTATAAAATCGTACGAGAACCGGGCTACCGCACGAAGATGGCCGTGTATTCGAACCGCGACGATGTGGACCCGGTCGGAGCCTGCGTGGGGCTGAAGGGGGTGCGCATCCAGGCCGTGGTCCGGGAGCTGGAGGGGGAGAAGATCGACGTTTTACGCTATGATCCGGATCCACGGGTTTTCATAAAGAACGCCCTGCTCCCCGCCGAGGTGAAGCAGGTGATCGTCGTCGATGAAGCGAAAAAGTCCTCGCTGGCGATCGTTGGTGACAATCAGTTCTCCCTGGCCATCGGCAAACAGGGACTCAACGTCCGTCTGGCCAACAGGCTCGTTGACTGGAACATCGACGTCAAGACAGAGCAGCAGTTCGCCGAGATGGATCTGTCCGCGGAAACGAAACGGGCCGTATCCGCCCTGTTCGGAGAGGTGGAGGAGGAGATCGAGAAGATCAGCGAGCTGCCGGATATCCCTGGAAATATTGTCGAAGTGCTCAAGAACAACGGGATCGAGATGATCGAGGATCTCGTTGCCATGAGCAAAGAACAGATCGCCGCCCTGGACGGTGTCGGCGAAGAGGATGCAGCGCTGGTCTACAAGATTATCGAGGAAAACGTGGAGATCGTTGAAGAGGAGCAGGAAGTGGCGGTGGAAGCCGAGGCTGAAAAGCAGGCTGCTTCACCTGAGACCGAAGCTGCCGAGGCGGCACAACCGGAGGCAAAGGCCGCGCCTGCAGAGGCGGCCACCGGGGTAACTACCGCGCCGGCTGCGGAAGCAGCGGGGCAAGAACCCGAGGCGGCTGCGCAAAGCGCACCTGCGCGGAGCGCACCTTCGGAAGCGGCCGCGCCGCAGAAGGCGGAAGAAGAAGAGGAAGAGGCTTATGAATGCCCCGAGTGCGGAGAGCGCATCACTACGGACATGACCGCTTGTCCAAACTGTGGCGTTGGTTTAAGCTTCGAAGAGGAAGAAGAGGAAGAAGAGGAAGAACAGTAGCGCCGGCTCGGCGGCAGGACATGCGATAAGCCGGCGTCTGGTTGAAGTAAAGGAGCTCTATGTCGGACGAACAGAAAAAAAAGCCCAAGGTAACCCTGATTAAACATAAGAAACCCGCTGCGACCGTCGAGACGAAGGGCAAAGACGAGACGGAGAAAAAGAAGATCGTCGTCGTTAAAAAGAAAAAGGTCGTTGTCAAAAAAACTGCGGCCATAAAGCCGAAGGCGGAGAGCAAGCAGGAGGCTCCGGCGGTAGAACGGGTCCGCCTGCAGGACAAGAGCGCGGTAAGAGAACACAAGCCCAGCCTGGGCAACAGGGAACGGCAACCATCCCGAGATCGGGCTCCTTCTCGAACGTTCAGACCAAAAGAGGGAGAGGCGGGGACCAAGCGGCCCGCGAGGACCCCCAGAAAACCTGCCGCCTTTACTCCAACCAAACAAGCCCCGCCCCCCAAGAAGGAGGAGGCGGCCAAGCCCGCGGGCAAGAAATTCTACCACAGGAGCAAGAAGCAGGCCGGTTTCGCCAAAGCCCGGGAGAAGTTCGAGGAGCACCAGGAGAAGATCCTCGCCCAGGCCAAGAAGAAGAGCATGCAAAGGGCCAATCCCGTTCCCAAAGAGATCTCGATCATGGAGAACGTGAGCGTCTCCGAGCTGGCCCGCAAGATGAACCTGAAGGCTGCGGATCTGATCTCCAAGCTCATGAGCATGGGGATGATGGTAACCATGAACGAACAGATCGACTCGGAAACGGCAGCGATCCTGGCCGAGGAGTACGACTGCAAAGTCAACGTGGTATCCCTGTATGACGAGACGATCATCGAGAAGGAGGAGGACCGGGAAGAGGATATGGCCGGCCGACCTCCCATCGTCACGGTGATGGGGCACGTCGATCACGGTAAGACCAAGCTCCTGGATGCGATCCGGGCTACCAATGTCGTCGATACCGAGTTCGGCGGCATCACGCAGCACATCGGCGCCTACAGTGTCGAGTTCGAGCAGGGAAAGATCGTATTTTTGGATACCCCGGGGCATGAGGCATTCACTACGATGCGAGCCCGGGGCGCCCAGGTAACGGATATCGTCGTGCTGGTGGTGGCGGCGGATGACGGGGTTATGCCGCAAACCGAAGAGGCCGTGAGCCATGCCAAGGAGGCGAAGGTCCCGATCATCGTGGCGATCAACAAGATCGACCTGGCCGACGCCAATCCGGACAGGGTCAAGCAGCAGCTGTCCGATCGTGATCTGATGCCGGAAGACTGGGGAGGCTCCACACAGTACGTGGAGCTGTCCGCGCTCAAACGTACAGGCATCAAGGAACTGCTGGATGCGATCCTCCTGCAGGCGGAAATATTGGAACTCAAGGCCAACTACAACTGCCGGGCGGAGGGCAAGATCGTGGAGTCGAAGATCGACTTCGGCCGGGGAAACGTTGCCACCGTTCTGATCGAGCGGGGGACCCTCAAGGTGGGCGATCCCTTCGTGGCAGGTGTTTTTTCCGGCAAGGTGCGGGCAATGTTCGACGACAAGGGAGAAAAGGTCGAAGAGGCCACTCCCTCGATCCCCGTGGAAATACTCGGCTTTGCCGGAATTCCCAATGCGGGAGATCCTTTCCAGGTTACCGAGAGCGAAAAGGAAGCCCGGCAGATCGGGGACAAGAGACAGGAGCTGCGGCGTCTGGAAGATGCCCGCAACGTAAGGAAGATCACCCTCGACAATATCTACGAGCAGATCAAAGAGGGGGAGCAGCTGGAGCTGAAGGTCATCATCAAGGGGGACGTACACGGTTCGGTGGAGGCACTCAGCCAAACGCTGGAGCGGCTCAGTACCAACGAGATCCGCCTGAACGTTATCCACGCCTCCGCCGGAGCTATCAACGAGCGGGACGTTATGCTGGCTTCAGCATCCAACGCGATCATCGTCGGCTTCAACGTGCGTCCCACCCCCACCACGCAGAGCCTGGCGGATCAGGAGAAGGTGGAAGTTCGCAAGTACAACGTAATATATGAAGTAGTAGATGATATCAGAGCCGCCATGGAGGGGCTGCTGGCGCCGGAGATCTCGGAGAAGACGATCGGAACCGCGGAGGTCCGGGATCTTTTCAAGGTTCCCAAGATAGGCGTGGTCGCCGGCTGCTATGTGACTTCCGGCAAGGTCCGGCGCAACTCCACGGCCAGGGTGGTGCGGGACGGACGGGAGATCTACACCGGGAAGCTATCCTCTCTCAAGCGCTTCAAGGACGATGCCCGGGAAGTGGAGGAGGGATACGAGTGCGGCATCGGCATCGAGAACTTCAACGATATCAAGGTGGGCGATATCATAGAAGCCTTCGAGCAGGTCGAGATGGCCAAGACGCTGGAAAGTGTGAGCTCCGATGGCGGAAATAAGACTGAGGAAGGTTGAGAGCCTCCTCAAAGAGGAAATCAGCGGTCTGATCAGCCGGCGGGTTATCAAAGATCCCCGGTTGGCCCCCATGACCACGATAACCGATGTCGAGGTTTCCCGGGATCTTCACTACGCCAAGGTCTACGTATCACTGTACGGGGAGGCGGAGATCCGGGCGCAGAGCGTGGATGCCCTGAACCACGCTTCCGGATTTATCCACGCCAAGCTGAAGAAGAACGTTCGTCTGCGGTTCATCCCCAAACTCACCTTTTTCGCCGACGACTCGATCGAACGGGGCGTTCGACTGACCAACAAGATAAGGGATCTTACCGACTTTGAGCGTTGACGGACTACTCCTGCTCGATAAACCGGCAGGGATGACCTCCTTTTCCGCGCTCAAGGGCTTGAAGAGCGCTCTGGGAACGGGGCGTATCGGACACACCGGTACTCTGGACAAATTCGCCACCGGGCTGCTGGTCGTTCTGACCGGCAGGTACACCAAACTGGCTGAACTGTTCTCGGGCCTGGACAAATGCTACCGGGCGACCCTGGTTCTGGGCAGGACAACGGACACCCTGGACCCGGAAGGGGAGGTGACGGGGGAGGGACCGCTTCCGGATCTGCGGCGGCTCCGGGAGGCCTCGGCCCGGCTGAGCGGAACGATCGATCAGATTCCCCCTGTCTACTCGGCGGTGCACGTGGGGGGCAGACGGGCGTATCGGATAGCTCGCTGCGGGGGAGAGCCCGAGCTGCAACCGCGGCGGATCACGATCCATCGACTCGAGATTGGCGACTACCGCCCTCCGGAGCTGGATATCGTAGTGGAATGTTCGAAAGGTACCTACGTGCGGGCTTTGGCTAGAGACCTGGGCACCCTGGCCGGTTCCTGTGCATTTGTCAGCAGCCTGCGCCGTACCCGGGTAGGGCCCTATGATGTGCAAGAGGCTGTTGCGGTGGATGCGGTGTCGGGAGTACAACTGCTTGCCGGTTCGGTGGAGCGCTTGCTGAGGCTTGAGGGGATCAGCGCCTTGACCGTCAAAGATGAATCGGTTTCAGGGGTGCGCAATGGACGGAAACTGAAAGGTTGTTTTTTCACGGATGCACCGAAAACCGACGGGCTGTACTCCCTGCTGGACTCCGGCGGCAGTCTCCTGGCACTGGCACTCAGAGACCGTGGTGTTTATCACTACAAGATGGTTGCTCAGGTTTGAGATGATGCGCGTTGTCGCCTGGAAAGAGCTGTCCGAAGAAAACACTACTCTGCTCCCGGTGGCGCTTACTATAGGAAACTTCGACAGCCTGCATATAGGACATCAACGGCTGATCCGAGGTGTAGTGGAGAACAGTTATGAAGCGGTAGCGGCGGTATGCACCTTCGAACAGAATCCGGCCAGTGTCTTGGGCAGCCGGCCTTTCGTGGGCAGCGTTCTCAGCTTCCCCCAGAAGATCGACAAGTTCGAAGGCTTGGGTGTAGCCCTGGTGGTGCTGATTGACTTTTCTCCTGAAATTAGTAAACTGACGGGAAAGAGTTTTTTCGAGCTCCTGGCAAGCCGTCTCGACGTAAAGAAGCTCGTCGTGGGCTATAACTTTCATATGGGCAAGGGACGGGATACGAACGCGCAGGAGTTGGTCGGGATCTTGACCGGATCCGGCACAGAGTTGGAAATCGTTCCGGCGACTCTGTACCGCGAAGAGGTCGTCAGCAGTTCACGGATCAGAACTTTGATCCAAGAGGGATGCTTTGCTGAAGCAAAGGGCATGCTCAAGGATGATTTTCGTCTGGATCTTCGGGAGGTAGCGGTTCAAAGTCGGCTTGGGAGATGCCGGTTGCGGAGATCGGATATCGGGCAGGTCCTTCCCCGAATCGGTGAGTATCAGGTACGTTTCATCACTGACAATCTCGAGGCTGCGGGAGTGCTGACGGTCGGGGAGGAAGAGCTTTCCTGGCAAAAAGAGTTTGCCGGAACGGAAAAAGAAATACGCTTCTTGGAAAGAGAATGAAAAGAGGAGGCAGCGATGTCGTTGACCAAGGATAACAAAGAGGATGTGATCAAGGAGTTCGGCAGGACCAACAAGGATACAGGATCCGCCGAGGTACAGATCGCGCTTCTGACTCGGAGAATAGAGGATCTCACCGGACACTTCAAAACCAATCCGAAAGATCACAATTCCCGGCGAGGTCTTCTGAAGATGGTTGGACAGAGGCGCAAGCTACTCAACTATCTGAAGCGCAAAGATATCGAAAAGTATCGGGAGATCCTCGGTAAACTGTCACTGCGCAAATAAGCGCGCAAGGCGTAAACAAGCGCATGAAACACAAATAAAGCAAATAAGAACAACAAGGAAAAAATCAATGATTCATCAGGTCAAAATAAGAATAGGCGAGGAAGACCTGCTTCTGGAAACTGGAAAAATCGCCAGACAGGCCAATGGAGCCGTGTTTGGACGTTACGGGGGATCTGCAGTGCTGGCTACTGCCTGTTGCTCCGCTCAGGATCTCGAAAACCTCGGCTTCATACCACTTCAGGTAGAGTACAACGAGAAGTACTATGCAGCCGGAAAAATACCAGGCGGGTTCATCAAAAGGGAAGGGCGTCCCAAAGACAAGGAGATACTGGTCTCCAGGATGATCGACCGGCCCATACGGCCGCTGTTCTCGAAAAAATTCAAACGCGAAATTCAGGTCGTCCCTACAGTTGTGTCTACTGATCAAATAAATCCCCCCGACGTAGTCGCCATGGTCGCCGCTTCGGCGGCGGTTACCATATCCGATATCCCCTTCGACGGCCCGATCGGGGCTGTTCGCGTAGGATATCTGGATGGTTCGTTCATCGTTAATCCCACCTACGATCAGGTCGAGCAGAGCAATCTGGATATCGTTGTGGCGGGAACCATGGACGGGATCACAATGGTCGAAGGCGGGGCCGTGGAGATCAGCGAAGAGGTCATGGTTCAGGCCATCGAAGAGGCTCACAAGTGGATCAAGGAGCTGTGCCGGATCCAACTCGAGTTGGCCGAGGCCGTGGGCAGGAAAAAATTCGATCTCAATCAGCTACCGGAAGACAGCCTGGAGCCTTCAGTCAAAGAGGAACTGCTGGGCTGGGCCAAACCTCAAATGGAGGAAGCCTGCTTCGTTGCTGGAAAGATGGAGAGAGCCGCCGCCATAAAGGCGATCCGGGACAAGGCAGTGGAGAGTGTTCAGGAGAAGATCCCGGAGCAGCAGATTCGACTTGTAAAGGATCTGCTGGAGGAGCTGGAGTATACTACGGTTAGACGATCCATCCTGGATCGAAAGGTTCGCACCGACGGACGGAGCCCCAAGGATATCCGCGCGATATCCTGCGAGATCGATGTCCTGGCACGAACCCACGGTTCGGCGCTGTTCACACGTGGAGAAACCCAGGCGCTTGCGGTCACCACCCTGGGAACGGTGTTCGACGAGCAGATGCTCGACGATATCGAGGGGGACGCTCGCAAGGCCTTCATGCTGCACTACAACTTTCCTCCCTTCTCTGTCGGAGAGACCGGCAGGCTCGGGCCGAATCGCCGGGCGATCGGTCACGGCCATCTGGCCGAACGGGCTTTGAGCGCGGTGATCCCGAGCAAGGGGGATTTTCCCTACACCATCCGGCTGGTCTCGGAGGTCCTGGAATCCAACGGTTCCTCCTCCATGGCCACCGTGTGCGGGGGCACCCTGTCGCTGTTGAACGCCGGCGTTCCGATCCGCAAGTCTGTGGCCGGAATCGCCATGGGCCTGGTGCAGGAGGACAAAAACTACGTGGTCCTCAGCGACATTCTGGGTGAGGAGGATCACCTGGGTGATATGGATTTCAAGGTTGCCGGCACAGTCGACGGTATCACCGGCTTTCAGATGGATATCAAGATCGCCGGCGTTGACGCACAGGTGATGTCCGAAGCCCTTCAGCAGGCAAAAGAGGGTCGTCTGCACATCCTCCGCTTGATGAATGAAACGATTGCCGAACCCCGGGACAGTATTTCCGAGTTCGCCCCGAAGATCATCAACCTGAAGATCGATCAGGATAAGATCGGTGCAGTGATCGGTCCGGGGGGCAAAACCATCAAAGGAATCACCGAAAGAACCGGGGCCACCATCAATGTGGATAATGACGGAACGGTCAGCATCTACTCCCGGGAGAAGACGATGGCCGAAGAGGCGGAGGCCGCTGTCAGAGGTTTGGTAGAAGAACCGGAGGTGGGCAAATGGTACATGGGCACGGTCCGGCGGATCATGGATTTCGGAGCCTTCGTAGAGTTCATGCCGGGCAAGGAAGGCCTGGTACACATATCCCGGCTCTCGGATGAACATGTGCGCAGCGTGCACGATGTGGTGAAGGAAGGTCAGGAGATTCGGGTGAAGCTCTTCGAGATCGATCGCATGGGGCGGATGAACCTCAGCATGATCGAAAATCCAGAACCTCGAAGCCGCTCCGGGGACAGCGGGGGATCCAGGGACAGCGACCGGTCCAGGAGACCCCGAAGCCAGGACCGTCACGACCGATCCGACCGCCACGAGGGCAGGCCCAGCCGGAGATAGGATTGATCCAGTCGATCCAGCTGTCCAGCGGTGCCCGGATCTTCCTGGAAACCGTGGCCAATACGGATGTCGCCTCCATCGGCCTTTGGCAGCTGAGCGGCTCCAGAGATGAGGGCGACCGGGAAGCCGGATATTCCCATTTCCTGGAACATATGCTGTTCAAAGGCACTGCGAAACGCAGTGCCTTCCAGATCGCCCAGGCCGTGGAACGGGTAGGCGGCTATCTCAACGCCTTCACGGAAAAAGAGGTAACCTGCTTCTACTGCACCCTGCCCGGGGACAACATAGATCTGGCCGTGGACGTGCTTACCGACATGTACTTCTCGAGTCTTCTTGACGAAGAGGAGATCGAGAAAGAGAAAGCCGTTATCGTCAATGAGATCAAGACGGTGGAGGACAATCCTGAGGAGAAAGGGCAGCAGATCTACCTGGAAAGCCTTTGGAAAACTCATCCTCTGTCGCGGAAGATCACCGGAGAGGTTCAGCAGGTCGAACAGATAGATAAACACGGACTGCAGTCTTTCTACAGGGGGCGGTACTCACCGTCTATGACCGTGATCACAGCCAGCGGGAAGATCGATTCTGAACGCCTGCTGGCTGGATTGACAGCTGCCTTCGGCACCGATGGCCGAGGCCGGGCATCGGTGCAGCGCGATCTGCCGGCTTCGCGGCTCCAATGGCAGGCTGTTCCCGATAAATTCGAACAGGTGCACCTGTACACCGGAACCAGCTACACCTCTTCGAGCGAGATCGCCGAGTACTACCGCGATCTGGTATTCAACACATTGTTCGGAGAATCCATGAGCTCCCGGCTGTTCCAGCGTTTGCGGGAGGACCTGGGGTTGTGCTACTCCGTGTCCTC
Organism: uncultured Spirochaetaceae bacterium; assembly: GCA_964588355.1. Taxonomy (GTDB): domain Bacteria; phylum Spirochaetota; class Spirochaetia; order SZUA-6; family DRHE01; genus JAFGQJ01. The sequence continues at coordinate 26,351 of CAZPPB010000027.1, forward strand.
CTTCCGCACCTATTTCACAGACGTGTCATTGTGGACGATTTATGCGAATACCATCCACCGCCTGCTGCCCGATCTCGTGGAGGCGATAAATGAAGAATTGTCCCGACTGCATCAGGACCCCCCTACTGAGAGGGAGATCGAGGACGCCAAGAGCCAGCTCAAGGGAAACATGATCCTGGCCCGGGAGGACATGGAAAACCGGATGAAACGGCTGTTCCGCCAGGTTCATTTGACGGGGAAGGCGGTGGAATACGAAACGTCCCTGGAGTTATTGGGGCGCATCGATCGCGAAGACATCCTGTCCATCATCGAGAAGCGGATCCGGCCTGAAAGCTTCAACCTGCTGGCCTACGGGAGTCGAAGACTAAAGAGCTTGCCCCGCTGGGGCTACACCTTTTGATGAAGCGAGTGCCGATAAACTGCAGCTGCACCTCCCCGGATCTGATACCCCGCTACCAATCCCCAGGTTCCTCCGGAGCCGATCTGCACGCAGACATCCCGGAGCAACGGCCGATCACCATCAGCCCGGGGAAGTGGGAACGCATTCCCACGGGTTTGCGGCTCCAGATTCCCCATGGCTATGAGGCCCAGGTGCGGCCCCGTTCAGGACTCAGCTCCACCCACGGCGTTACCATCCTGAACGCACCTGGCACCATCGACTCCGATTACCGGGGAGAGGTCCAGGTGGTCCTTGTCAATCTCGGGGACGAACCCTTTCGGATAACCAGGGGGACCCGTATAGCCCAAATCGTCTTCGCCCCGGTTGTCCAAGCGGAATTTCATCTGCAGGAATCTTTGAGCCGGAGCGAGCGGGGCGAGGGGGGATTCGGCTCGACGGGGACCTAGATGAACCGATCTGCCAACCTTGCGCTGCCGATCCTCCGCCTGTCCATCCTGCTCGCCCTGCTGGCTGCGGCGGCTGCGCTGTCCGGGTGCCGGACTCATCCCGGGGCTGGCCCCTCCCCGGCTAGGGTGGAGACCGGGTCAGCCGGGGAGTCGGCGGCGGCTGCGCAGACCGAAGAGCAGATCCTCAGGCGGCAGCTGGTTTCCGCCGAGCGGCATTTTCAAGAAGGCCGCTATGAGATCTCCAGGCAAATCCTCATGGACGCGGCCGATCCTGCAGATCCGGACGTCCAGCTGCTGCAGGCCAGGATTGCTCTGGCCATGGGGGATCCGCCCCTGGCGCTGTTCTACCTGAAACGGGTCGTGGAAGACGGATCAACACGATTGGAGGCTGAGCAGATCCTGGAGGCGCACCGCCTTCTGGCCGAGCTGAGTTACGAGTCGGGTGATCTGGATCGGGCCTATCGCTCCTACCTGCAGTTCGTGAACCTGTCAGGAGGAAACGTGCCGGCGGAGGTTTGGTTCCGACTGTCGGAAATCGCCCTGTTCGGCCGCGCAGACGCTGAAAGCGCACGGGTCTTCCTGCTCAACTACCGGCGCGGGGGCAATCCCGGGCCGAAACAGAGTCCGCAGGGCGGTCTTCTGCAGCGGCTGTCCAAGCGCCTGAGCTGGGAGGAGCTGAGCCCGGAACAGTTTGGATTGAACGACGCCAACATCTCGACGGTGAAGGCGGACGGAGACGATCTCTGGATCGGCACCTGGAACGGGGGGATCAGCCGCTACTCGATCGGCCGGCGCAGGGCGACGGTGTTCGAAACCGGAAGCGAGAGCCTGGTTCCAAGGACGGTGCGCAGCATCGAAGTCACTCCAACCAGAGTATGGATCGGGACCTACCAGGGTCTGTACCAGTACACCAAGGCCAGCTCGAGATGGCAGAAGATCGGATTCTTCGATGAAAAGATCGAAGCTCTCTGCGCGGTGCGGGAAACCCTGTATGTGGGGACCCTGGGAGCAGGTTTGTGGCGATCCCGAGGCGAAAAGTGGGAGAAGATCAGCCGGGGAGGCCTTCCTGGAGAGTTTGTCAACAGTCTGGCAGCCCGGGACGATCATCTCCTCATAGGAACCTTGAACCTGGGCCTGGTTCTCATGTCGTTGAAAACAGGAAGGATCTTCAGCTTTGACAGCATCAATTCGAACCTGCGGGCCCGCAACATCATCAGCCTGCTGCCCGATGGCGAAGATACGCTCTGGATTGGGACCTACGGGGAGGGTCTGTACCGCTGGAAGAGCAGGGAGAACACCATCGAGCATTTCAGCAAAGCATCGGGAGAAATCGCCGACGACTGGGTGTTGTGCGCGGTCCGGGCCGACAGCGGCCTGTACTTCGGCACCTTTGGAGGCGGGGTATCCCGCTTCCTGCCGGAGCAGGGACGATGGGAGCGCATCGGCCTTCGTCAGGGTCTCTCGGCATTGGATATCAGCTCCGTGACCTACGCCGCACCTCGTCTGTATTTTGGGACTCTGGGTTCGGGTATATCTATCCTGGATGAAACACTTGTCCTAGACGGCTCGGGCGGAATAGAATAGCCGCGGAGATCGATGATCCGCATCCCCGGGCTTCGCACGATCGATAGTTACATCCTCAACGAATTTCTCATTTCCTTTGCCGTAGCCTTTCTGTTCTTCTTCTGCACCTTCTTCATCAACCAACTGCTCGTCCTGGCCGAGGAGATCTTTTCCAAAAAAGTCCCTTTTGGTGACGTGGTCCGCTTTATCGTGTTCTCCCTGCCCTCGATCCTGGCTCTCTCCCTTCCCTTCGGCGCCCTGGTAGGTTCTCTCATGGCTGTGGGTCGATTCTGCTCGGACAACGAGATCCTCGCTTTTCGAGCGAGCGGGGTGGCTCAGAATCGGATCCTTCTGCCCTTTCTGGCCGCTGGGGTGCTGCTTTTTTTGGTCTCGTTCATCATGAACGATTATTTCCTGCCTCTTGGCAATATCAGGCTGGGGAGCATGTACAGAAAGATTCTGTACACCAATCCCGGAATCGAGCTGGAACCCTACTCGGTGAAGCGCTATCAGGACACCGTAATCGTAACCGGGAACATCCAGGATAATGTGATCAGGAACATCACGATCATCGACAAAACCGCGGACAAGGAGAAGCGGGTCATAACGGCGCGCTCCGGCTTTCTGCAGGAGAGCCGGGATCAGAAGGGAGTAATATCTATAAGGCTGAACGAGGTGTTCAGCCACGTGTCAGACGCCTCGGCTGCGGACAGTTTCGAGTTCACCACTTCAAAATCGATGATCTATAATATTCTGTTAAAGGATTTCAGCGCCAGCTTCATCAATCCGGGACCCAGAGAGATGCGCTCTATCGATGTCTGGCGGGAGATCCAGGTGATGGATGAACAGTACCGCCGGCAGCTGGCAGAGAGGGAAAGACAGACCGGCGCCCAGTACTTCGATCTGGTCATGGAGCTGCGTTACCTTCGGGATTTCGCTCCAAGGAATCCGGCGCTGTATCTGAGCCGGCAGGCGAATATCTCCAGCGCATACACGGTTTACACGCGCAGTCGGGACCGGAAATTCGTCGACCGCAACCTCCAGCTGTACCGTCTGGAGTTTCACAAGAAGTTCTCGATTCCCTTTTCCTGTGTCGTTTTCATGCTGTTTGCCTTCCCGGTGGGTCTGCTGGCCCGCAAAAGCGGCAGGGCAGTGGGGTTCGGCATCGGTCTGCTCATGGCATCCTTGTACTGGTGGCTGCTGTTGATCGGTCACACCCTGGGTATCCGTCTGGAGCTGCCCCCCGCTTTCGCCATGTGGTTTCCCAATCTGGTTGTCTTTATAGCCGCCTCCACGATGCTTCTGGTCAGGGCAAGACGATGAAAACCATCTACAGAATGGTTCTGACCACGTTTATTCTCGTTTTTCTGGTTTCGGTGCTGTTTTTTGTCCTGATCGTCCAACTGCTGGACCTGTTTACCAATCTCTGGCGCTATCTTGCCCATGATACCGGGCTGCGGGAAATCCTCAAGATCGCTTACTACTACCTGCCCAAGTGCCTGACCTACGCGATTCCGCCGGGGCTGCTGTTTTCAGCGGCCTTCACCCTGGGTATGCTGTATAGAAACAACGAGCTGATCGCGATTCTCGGCTCCGGTATCAGTCTGTTCCGTCTGGTCCTTCCTTTCATGCTCATTGGCATCGCCCTGAGCGTCTTCGGTTTTTTCTTCGAGCAGAACGTCGTGATCGACACGTTCATCCGAAAAAACGAGCTGTTTCGCAGCACGGTCCGCCAGGAGATCAGCTACAGCAACACGAACGTGACCGTGATCAGTGAGGACACCTTCACGATCTATCAGGTCAACTACTACAACGACAAGAAGCAGACCCTAACCGATCTGATGATCCTGGAGAGAGGGGAGAACAACGGTTTCGTCGCCCGGACCGACGCGGATTGGGCCGAATGGAACGGTCGGCACTGGGTCCTGCACAACAGCCGCCGCTACCTCTGGGATGAGCAGCAGCAGACCGTCGTGCTGCAGCGAAGTGCTCTGCAGCAGGCCGCGGAACTCACCGAACCCCCGATGACCTTTCGCAAGACCACCCGGGATGTAGAGGAGATGAAAAGCACCGAAGCGCGGCTGTGGATCGACAAGCTCAAGAGGGCCGGCCTGCCCTACAGGGGAGCCCTTACCGAGTACTACAAGAAGTTTTTTTTCGCCGCCAGCCCCTTTATCGTCGTGCTGATCGCCACGGGGATGGGAGGCCGTTTCAAGAGAAACGTGCTGCTGATGAACCTGTTGACCGCCCTGCTGGTCAGCGTGATCTACTACGTGATGCAGATGGTATCGGTAATTTTAGCCAAGAACGGGCTTCTCCCCCCGCTGGCCGGAGCCGGTCTGTCCTTCGTCCTGTTCCTGGCCGTGGGTGCCCTGTCTCTTCGAACGGCACGGACCTGAGCATATAAGCACACCAGCGCCATGCTTTTTACGGTTCAGAGCAGAGATTCCGACAGCAAAGCCCGGACGGGATTGCTCAATCTACCCCACGGTCGGGTTCAGACCCCGGTGTTTATGCCGGTAGGCACCAATGGCACGGTCAAGGCGATCACGAATGAGCAGCTGGAAGATATGGGCATCGATCTGATCCTCGGGAATACCTATCACCTGTTCCTCCGGCCGGGATTGGAGGTTCTGCAGCGCAGCGGGGGGCTTCACAGCTTCATGTCCTGGCAGCACAACATCCTGACGGACTCCGGAGGATTTCAGATCTTCTCCCTGGCGCCGTTCCGCAAGGTCGAGGAACAGGGGGTGAGTTTCCGTTCCCACATCGACGGATCCCGCTTTCAGCTGACCCCCGAGGATGTCGTGGACATCCAGCGGGTCCTGGGAAGCGACATTCTCATGCCTCTGGATATGTGCACTCCGCCGGGAATCGGAGAGGCCGAAGCGCTGGAAGCTGTGGATCTGACCAGCCGCTGGGCCGGGAGGAGCAAGACCCGCTGGCTCGAAACTGATCCGTCTGTTCAGGGGCAGCTGTTCGGGATCATCCAGGGGAATTTCTACGCTACCTTGAGAAAACGCAGCGCAGAGCAGCTCCTGGAACTGGAGCTGCCCGGCTACGCCATCGGCGGGCTCTCCGTCGGAGAGAGCTTCCCTGTTTTTCAGGAGACTCTTGCCTTGAGCGCCGGTCTGATCCCCGAGCCCTATCCCCGCTACCTGATGGGCGTGGGAACGCCGGAGTACATACTGGAGGCTGTGGAGCAGGGCATCGACATGTTCGACTGTGTTTTCCCGACCCGGACGGCCCGCAACGCCCAGGCCTTCACCAGCCGCGGGCCTCTGTCCCTGAAGACCG
>CAZPPB010000028.1:0-31545 GCA_964588355.1 uncultured Spirochaetaceae bacterium
GTCTGCTGAAATCTCTTCGGCTCAGGCCGCTTTTCCGATACTCCTGGTGTTTCCGTTTCCAGAATGCCAGCTTGTCATTTGGGCTCGGTTGCATCTTTGCTTTCCCTCCGTCCGTGATCACGAGTGTACGAGCAAAGATGCCACATGCCGGCCCCACCCGGTAGGTGTGGATGTTTTATCGCTTACGTCGGTTCCCGGATCGCGGACCAGAGGAACATGGACCAGGAGGGAGGGTCGGAAGCCGTGATACAGCATCTCGAACAACTCCGCCGCGGACTCCTCCCAGGGGTATCCTGCGCGCATCTGCAGCATCTGCCGGATCGTAATCTGCTTTTTCCTCGGATCCACAATCTGATCGGCGAGCTCCGGGAAGAAATCCATCATCTTCTGATCCACGCTTTCCAGATAGCCCTGATCCAGCGCAATCCCGACCAGTGCCGAGGTATAACTCTTGGTCGCCGACTGCAGTCGGGACTTCCGGTCAACCGTTCCTCCGTTGAAGTACCCTTCAGCGATCAGATAGCCGTTTTTTACGACTAAAAGGGCATGGAGGGTTTCCACTTTCTCCGCGTTGAAATACAGCTGCGCCACGAGCATGGAATCCAGACCCTGTTCGGCCGGAGTGGACACCTGTCAGTCATGCCCTGGAAGCGGCCTGTAGTCAACCGCTTCGAGAATCTCAGCCCGAGGGCCACATCCGCCCAGAATCGGCAGGACCAGAAACAGAGCGGCGAACAGGAGGGACAGAAGCCCATTTCCCTTGAAGCGGAAAACCGGGTGCCCCTCGCTGTGCCCCGATAGAGCCTTCCTCAGCATGCCCTTATCTATATGCGGAGTTGACGTAAGATCTCCTTTTTTGCGGACCCTTACTTCGAAAGCTCTTCCTGTTTCACAGTTATCACTACTTTGCCTTGCGCCAGTCCTTGTCCGAAGTACCGGAGAGCCTCAGCTACCTCACTCAATGGGTAACACCGATCGACAACAGGTGTTACTTTTCCGGCCCCGATAAACTCCGTCAGAAGATTCAAATCCGGCCTATTCGGTCTATGCATCAGGATCCCGATTTTCTTGCCAGTGGTCAGGGAAATCCATGGTCCCAGGACGATGGCCTGCAGCACCGCAGCACCGGTACCGCCTACTATGACGCACCTACCTCCCGGGCTCAATGCACGCTTGCAGTCAAAAATCGAACGGTTTGCCACACCATCAAGAATCAGGTCATATCCCCGCCCGTTCCTGGTGAAATCCTCTTGAGCGTAATCAATGACCCGGTCCGCGCCTATCGAGCGCAGCATATCCGGTTTCCCTGCGCTGTCCACGCCTGTCACCTCGGCTCCGAAGGATTTGGCGATCTGCACCGCCTTTTTCGACGCGCCCCGCAATATCGACTCCAAGTATGTTGTATCGCGGCTTTCCCAGGCGCAGTACAGCCGGCTCGCCTCTTAGGAGATCCCAGTCCCACGAGTTTATCGATGCCGCGTGAACTTCCACCAGCACCTCATTCTCCTTGGGAGCAGGTGGTCTGTACCTCTTTAAACTCGCCAACGAACAACACACACCTCACTTTATAAAAAAATATTCTAGAACAGGAATCGTCATCAGTACGACATGTACCAATGCAGACCTCGCCATGAGTTTGATATTTCCTTTGTCAGAAAGAGAACATCTCCATCTCTCATGAAGAATATTCTCACAGTGAGAGACAAAGTACAAATAGGAGGCCACACCGAACACTATGGATAGAAACAGGGTCCACCGTTGAGTACTGAGGGAAACGTTACGTGAGATGAAAATCGGTGTAACAACCGCGTAGATAAAAGCCCATGATCTGATTCGAAAAAACCGCCAGTACCATCTCTCCATTGGGCTCAAGGATATCTGCCGTCCGAACAGATTATTCATAGCCGATAAAGCCCTGACAAGAAGTAGCACCACAACCGCAACCATGACTACAAGCGCAACGGTGCAACCAACTTCTAAAACGCCGGAAAACGAAAAATAATTGCCTCTGAAGAATACACTGGCAAGGCCTTTGAAAGTTCCGATATCGGGATTCAGAGAAACTAGGAGCAACAGATAGAGAGTTTCCAAAATCTGAATATCCGATCGGCTTCGTACAAACCTGGATGCCAGGGCAGTTACGAAGATGACAGCTATTGATGTCAAAGAAAGAACCATCAAACCTCTCACCATTATCGATTGCCAACATCCACAGATTATCGAAAAAACGATTACGGTAAGGAGCATTATTGATAGCGATGCGATATTCATGGGTCTGAGCAATGCTGCTCGTCGTGTGAATTTCGACCTGAAACGCCTTCCAAAAGGCGCAAAACTGACAAAACTCAACCGCGGCAAAGCCAGGCTGATGCGGCAACTCGCGAGCGCTCCAACCCATACTGCATACGCAGACAGGAAAACGAGGTGTGCACTGGCGACCTGTACGGCATCGATCCTGCTACTTTTATCCGATATGCGTGATATTATAGAAAAATTAGCGGCTACCCGAATTAGAATAAGCACGGTTAGAAACGCCGTGAGTGAGCCTAGAAAAGGATTGCCAAGGAGTCTATGTGTTCCGCGCCGGTGAAGTACTCTGGAAAGCCTGTTTACGTTGATTGCTGAATCCATGGAATATCGAATTCGTTATATCTGCTCGAATCTCCAGACTGAAATTGAGGGTTGAGAAGATCCCGCAACTGTCTTTCGTTCGAATGATCCATAACCACACCGCCCGACAAAGTCCAGACGTGGTTATACAAGTTGTCCGGAAATGGAAACGAATGCGACGCTACTAGAACAATCCGCCTTCTGCTCTTGAGGGTCGCGACAATTCGGCTGAAGACCGCCATGGCTTGGCTGTCAAGAGAGTTGTAGGGCTCATCGAAGAGGAACACATCAGCATCACGAACAATGCCTAATCCAATGCCCAACCTCTTACGCAGTCCGGATGATAGCTCGTCTCCTCGATAATCCCGATATTTACTCAGCTCCAGCAGGTCAATAACACGCCTTGAACGCTCGATCGAATCTTTGTGGCCGGCACCTGCCAGAACGCTTTGGAGGTACAACTGCTCCGCTACGGTAAGCAGCGGGATTATTCCACCGTCATCCAGTACATAGGCCAGTCTGCGCCGCCAATCGAGGGAAGCGGAGTCGATCTTACTGCCTTGATAGTAAATGTCTCCTGAATCGCTTTTTAATACACCCGCAAGGAAGTGCAGAAGAGTGGTTTTGCCGGCCCCATTAGGACCGAGAAGCGCAACAACATCGCCTCTGTCTGCCGAAGCGCAGAGATCTTCTATTATAGTCCTACCACCACGGGAAAGTTTGACCTCTTTAAGACTGAGCATGGTTTCGTCCCCAACATTGCAGATGTCTGCAATTTGTCGTTCCTGCAATCAGCGGCAAGTCATGATCGAAGGTTTTTCACCTGACAGTTCGATATCTTAACTCGTTTACAGTCTATTAACCAGGATGCACTTGTTTACAATTTACCCGCGAAGTGACGAGTTCACCGTGGCGCCTGTAATGCTCGCTCTATCCACTTTCCGACACTCCAAAAAGGCGATCGCCCTGGCTCTGGATCGGGCACAGTCGAACGGACAGGTGAACAGGACGCCTACATCGTGGATATCAATCTGGCCCGCTACTTCATTGGCAGCGATGTCGGCATCTACGAGGAGCTGAAATCGAAGTGCGAGCGGGAGATCCTGGACGAGTATCGGTGTACGGCCCGTTCTCGGGTCGGTGAGATCATGCACCAGGCCGAAGATCGATCAAATCGCCTGCCCGTTTCAGGGCACGGCTTTGCCTGCTACTTCTCCTTCAGCCGCGCCTCGATCCTGCGCACGTGACCGGTCTCCTGGGCCACCAGGTACTCGAAGGTCCGGCTCAACTCGGCGGACAGGTTGGTCAATGCCAGCAGGCGCTGGTACAGGTTGCGGGTGTTCTTCTCCCTCTCGAGCGCCACGGACAGGATCTCCCGCGCCGTGCCGCTCTCAGGTAGGGGGCGCGCCGGCACCAGCACGTCCAGGGAGGTCTCCTCGAAGGAGACTTTGGCGGCCAGCTCCTCGGGCTTCAGTCGGCTCTCGTCCAGCAGGCCGCGCAGCCGGTTGAAGTGCTCCACCTCTGCCGCTGCCAGCTCCTTCACCAGCTCCTTCAGCTTTGGCTCTGAGACGCGCGGCTCGGCCGCGGTGTAGAAGGCGTAGGATTCCTGCTCGATCTTCTGCGAATGACGAATGACGTCGGCGAAGCTGAACTCGCTCATCCTTTTCTCCCCCCTGCATCCAGGTATTTTTCAATGCCCCGGGCCGCCCTGCGCCCGTCGGCGATTCCGGTGATTGCATCCGGCCCGCGCACGATATCACCCCCGGCGAAAAGCCAGGGTACCGAGGTCTGGCCCTCCTCCGAGACCTGCACCTGCCGGCGCTCGGTCATCTCGAGCTCCCGGGTGATCTCTTCCGGAAGGTAGCCCAGGTCCGCAGCCTGGCCGATGGCTTCCACCACGAGTTCGGCCTCCAGGAACACCCGGTCGTTCTCGTCGAAGCGCGGCCGGAAGGCTCCCGACTCGTCGAAGATGGACAGGCAGCGGGTGAACTCCACCCCTGTCACATGGGCTTCCCCGTTTCCGCCGGATGTGCGGATCTCGGAGGGTCCGTAGGCGTTGATGACGACGATGCCCTCCTCGCCGGCCTCGACCACCTCTTCCTCATCTGCCAGCATCGCATCCCGCGGCTCAAGACATACCGCATGGATGTCTACCCGCCCGTCGCGGCGCCGCTGCAGCCGGGCCAGGGTGCGGGCGATGTCCATGGCCACGTTGCCGCCCCCGATGACCACGATCTTCTCGGCCAGAGGGATGTCCCCCCCCAGCCGCGCCTGGCGCAGCAGGTCCACGGCCTGTTGCACCCCGGGTAATACCTCCGCTTCGAAGCGCAGCCGCCGCCCCATGTGCAGGCCCGTGGAGATGAAAACGGCGTCGTACTGCTGGGAGAGCTTCTTGAACTCCAGGTCGCGTCCCACCCTGACTCCCGTGCGGATCTCCACCCCCAGGGAGGTGATCGCCTCGATGTCCCGGTCCAGGGAATCATCTGGCAGGCGGTAGCTGGGCACTCCCGCCCGCAGCATGCCTCCGGCCTTGGACAGGGCCTCGAAGACCGTCACCCGGAAGCCGGCCAGGGCCAGGTAGTAGGCCGCGGAAAGGCCCGCCGGGCCGGATCCCACCACAGCCACCTTCTCTTTCCGCCGGGTGATCTGCCCGGCCAGCATCGCCTGCCGCAGCTCGTCGTCGGGCAGGTTGTCCACCGCGTAGCGCTTCAGCCAGCGGATGGCCACCGGCTCCCCCCGCAGGGAGATCGAGCAGACGCTCTCGCACTTGTGCGTGCAGATGCGCCCGCAGACTCCGGGCAGCGGGTTGGTGTGGTAGATGATCTCCACAGCCCGGTGCAGGTCCCCATCCCAGATGGCGCGGATGTACTGGGGGATCTCCATCTGGGCCGGGCAGGAGTCCACGCAGACCTCGCACTCCACGCAGCGGGAGGCCTCCCGCTTCGCCTCCTCCCGGGAAAAGCCTCGCACAACCTCCATAAAAGACTCCACCCTCGTTTCGGGGGGAAGCTGCTCCATGCTCTCGCGCTCCAGATCAAGCCAGGACAGCTCGTCCGGGGTGCTGTGCCCGGGATTGCCCGATCGCTCCATTTCGGGCACGATGATGAACTGCCCTGCGATCTGTCGGATCTCCGGCTCCCCCATCACGTTGACGGGATGGTCGGCGGTGTGGATGTAGTCCCGGGACATGGACAGAGACCCCGAGGTGCAGGCGTCGACGCAGAACCCGCAGTAGCAGCAGCGGCCGTAGTCGATGCGGGGCACTACCGCCTTGCGCCCCTCGCCGGTCTTGCCGCCCTCGACCATTGTGATGGCCGTGGTGGTGCAGATCTCCTCGCAGGTGCCGCAGCCGATGCACAGCTCGTGGTCGTTGATGTGCAGGCCGCGGTAGCTTGGAGAAGCCCCTGGCAGCGGAAGGGTATCGATGTCCTCCTTGGGATAGCGTACCGTGGTCGGCCACCGCAGGAAATTCTTCCAGGTGGCGAACGGGGAAAGGACGCTCTTCTTGAACATGCTCTTAAGCTCCTTTTGCGGCCGCTCTCAGCGGTCGAAATCCGGCGGGCAAACCGCCAGGCTGGCCATCCAGATGGCCACATCGTCGATCAGCATTCCCGGCAGGTGCTTGTGGCACAGGGCCAGGCCGGCTGGCAGCGAGGGCCCCCGCACCGAGACCCGGTAGGGTTTCAAGCCCCCGTCGGAGACCACGTGGTAGCCGAACTCGCCCTTGGAGGACTCCACCCGTGCATAGGCGTCACCCGCAGGCACGGTGAACTTCAACGGGTTGCCGATCGGGGTCCGGAAGGCCCCTCCGGGTATGGCCCGCAGCACCCGGCGCAGCAGGCGGATCGTGGCCTCGTACTCCAGGCGAATCTGCACCGCCCGGGCCAGGGCGTCGCCGCCGCCGGTGATCGGGATCTCCACCTCCAGTTCCGGGTAGGCGGCATAGGGGTCGTCGATCCGGATGTCCGCCCGCACGCCCGCAGCCCGAAGGTTCGGACCGGTCAGGCCGTAGCTCACCGCCTCCGCATCGGTGACCGGGCCGATGCCGGTCAGACGCTTGACCACCACAGGGTTCTCGAAGACCAGTCGGTCCCACTCCGGGAGGTTGCCCTCCAGGGTGTCCAGCACCTCCGAAAGACGCTGGCTCCATCCCTCCGGCAGGTCGCGGCGCACCCCGCCGGGGAGCATGTAAATGTGGTAGATCCTGGCACCGGTCAGCCACTCGAACAGATCCATCAGCAGGTCCCGGTCGTTGATCATGCGGTACATGCCCGTATACAGCCCCATCATGGCGCCCAGCGCGCCCATGCCCATCAGGTAGGAGGACAGGCGGGACATCTCCAGCACGATGGTGCGCAGGTAGCGGCCCCGCGGCGGAACCTCCAGGCCCATGATCTTCTCGATAGCCTGGCAGTAGGCCGCCTCGTTGGGGTCGGGATCCGGCACGCAGATGCGCGGGATCAGAGAGATGTTCTGGATCCAGCTCTTCTGCTCCATCAGCTTCTCGAAGCCTCGGTGCAGCAGCCCCGGGTTGGGCCGCACACCTACGATGGTGCTTCCGGCCACGTCCAGGATGTATCCGAAGTTGCCGTGCATGCCCGGGAAGTTGGGACCGAAGAACAGCTCGTACTGCACGTAGCGGTCCGTCCGGCAAATCTCCTGTAGCTCCACGAAGCTGTAGGCGCTGTCGCTCATTCCTGCTCCTCCTCCAGGAAGCCGTAGGCCCTGCGGGAGTACTCCCTGGTGTCGAAATCCTTGCGCAGCGGCGGCAGGTCCTTCCAGTTGTGCAGGAACATCGGTTCCAGCTCCGGGTTGCCGGGGAAATCCACGCCGAAGAACTCGTGGATCTCCCGCTCGTAGACACCTGCCTGAGGCCAGAGGGCATGAACCGTCGGGACCGCGGGAGCCTCACGCGGAACGCGGGTCTTCACCGTTACGTGAACCCGCCGGGCATGGCTCCAGAGATTGGCCAGCAGCTCGAGCTCGTCCTGGTCGATCCAGTCCACGCAGGCCAGGTTGGACAGGTGCTCGAATCCCGCCGTCTTCAGCTGGGACAGGGTGGTGACCCACTGCCGCACCGGCGATTTCAACTCCAGCTGGTTGCCGTAGCGCTCGCTCACCCGGCAGCCGGGGTTCTCGCGGGCCACCCGATCGGCCAGCTCGGCTATGCTCATGAGGCACCCCCGGCGGGTTCGCCGACCAGCGCGCCGGCAGCCTCGGCACGCCTGGCCCGCTTCTCTGCCCTGGCCGAGGACGCTGGGGCCAGGACGGGCTCGGTACGTTCCAGCACCTCCCGCTGGTTTGTCTTGTACCACTGGTTGTTCAGCTGGTACTTCTTGTAGCCCACAGCCTCGCCGCGCTGGATCAGGCGCATAAGCTTCTGCAGCCCGTCGATGACCGCCTGGGGGCGGGGCATGCAGCCGGCGATGCTCACGTCCACCGGGATGTACTTCTCCAGGTGATTGACAGTGGCGTAGGAATCCCAGTAGATGCCGCCGTTGATCGGGCATGAACCGAAACCTACGACCCACTTCGGCTCGGGCATCTGTTCATAGGTGCGCACCACCCGCTTCAGGGTCTTCAGGGAGATGTAGCCTGTGATCAGCAGGATGTCGGACTGCCGCGGGGTGGCCATGGGCCCGATCCCGAAGCGCTCCAGGTCGAAGCGGCTGGTCATCGATGGAGGCAGCTCGATGGCACCGCAGCCGGTGCAGTAGTACAGCATCCACAGGGAGCGGCTGCGGAAGAAATTGAGAATGCGCTCCCAGCGCCCATCCAGGATCTCCTCTCGCGAAATGCTCAACATATCGGACATCGGCGACTCCTTCTAATAGAGGATCAGGTTCAGCACCAGCTGGACCAGGGCCAGCGAACCGGCGGACAACCAGAGAAAGGCGGTGGCCTGCTCGATGCGGAACCGTGCGAATATGCCGTTCACCCCCATGGTCAGCGAGAACAGCACCAGCTGTTTGAGGAAAAACACCGGGACGCTGGCGGCCCCTCCAAGGAACATGTTCACCACCAGTCCGGTAACCACGTAGATGGACACCGCGTGCTGCAGGAAGGCCATCCCCAGGAACTTGCCGCCCAGCTCCACCATGGGGCCGGAGGCGATTTCCGCCGGAGCGATCATCGCGTCGAAGGGCTTCTCCGCCAGCATGGCCTGCATGGCGATCAGCGCGGCGATGAACCCCAGCGGCATGCGCACCGCGTTCCAGGTCCCCAGCCCCCCGGACTGCACCTGAGCCATCACCGACAGCAGGGAGGTGTTGAAGGCGGCCACGATGGACAGCAGCAGGATGGCGAAAGGCACCTCGTAGCCCACCATCAGGGTCAGGGCCCGGCCGATGCCGATTGCGGCCAGGGGATTGCCCGAGGCCGATACGCCCATGGCCATGCCCAGATAGCCTATGGGCATGAGGTAGAGAATGACGATCAGCGGCCCGCCCGACGGAAAGGGCAGCCAGCCGGCTACGGGCAGCAGGGTGGCCGCGGCCACCAGACCGGCCAGACCCATCATGCTGCCCAGGTCCATGATGAAGTGGTGGGATGTAGACTTGCGGGCGAAGCACTTGATCACGTCCACGTAGGGCTGCCACAGTGGAGGGCCGACCCGGCGCTGCAGGCGCGCGCTGATCTGGCGGCCCACACCCATGAAGAACAACCCCACCGCCATGGCGGCGAAACCGGCCAAAATGCTCTTGAGAACGCTCATCGCGCCACCCCCACGATCAGGATCACCGCCAGGGCCAGCAGGGCCACGGCCACTCCGGCTCCCCCGCCGCTCAAAGCCCGGGCCACGCTTCCCGACAGGCGGCGGAAGCTGCGGGCCAGGGATTCATAGGCCCTCTCCAGGGACAGCCGCTCGAGAAGGGGGTTGATCATCTTCTCGAAGGGCTCGTAGAAGCGGTAGGCGTAGTGGTACTGCTCCGGGGTCATATTCCACTCGGCGGGGTCCTCCCCCGCGGTGTAGGTGTCCAGCCACTCCACGCGGCTGCGGCGCTTGCCCAGAAGGTACAGCACCAGAACCCCGATGAACGAGCCCAGGAAGACGAAGGACACCGTGGTCAGATTGATCCGGGAGCTCACTCCCATGATGGTGCCCAGGGTGACCGGTATCTGGGAACCCACTCCGCCGGCACCGATCACTTCCTGCAGCCCGGCCAGGGCGTCGCGGATGGGCAGCAGGGCCAGGCCGGGAAAAGTGCCCACCGCGTAGACGGCCAGCATCAGCAGGAGCATGGCCAGCATCTGCAGCGGCGGGGCCGGCCGCACATCCCGGAAGCGCGGCGAGAGCTGGCCCAGGTAGATGCCGTGCAGGCCGCGGTACAGGTACATGAACGAGGCGGTGGAGGCGAACAGCACTGGAACGGCCAGCAGGAGCATCCGCCGGGAGAACAGGCTCTGGATGACCATCCACTTGGAGGCGAAGCCGCTCATGGGCGGGATACCCGCCGCGGCGATGATGCCGATCAGGAAGGCGAAGAAGGTCACGGGCATGCGGTAGGCAAGCCCGCCGAGACGGTGCAGCTGCCGCTCTCCGGTGCGGTACTTCACCGCCGCCAGGGACAGGAAGATCGTGCCCTTGAAGATCATGTGGTTGAAGATGTGGAACAGCGCCGCGGCCACACCGAAGACCGTGTTCACCGACAGGGCCACCAGGATGTAGCCCATGTTGCTGACCGTGGAGTAGGCCATCATCCGCTTCATGTCGTTTTCCCGAACGGCCAGCAGCGTGCCCCAGACCGCGGTCAGGCCGCCGATCCAGCCCAGGATATACAGGAAAACCGGGGTCCCCTGCACCGTAGCCCCGGCGTAGGCCGGGCCGAACAGGGGCAGCACCAGGCGCACCAGGGCGAACAGGCCGTACTTGATCATCACCCCGGAGAGGTAGGCGGAGAAATCATCCGGCGCTTCGGCGTGGGCCAGGGCCGGCCACATGAAGAAGGGCCCCAGGGCCGACTTGGCCAGGAAGCTGACCGCAAGCAGCAGCGCCACCAGTGTGACGGCCCCCGGCTGAGCTGTCCACAGGGCGGCCAGGGCGGCCAGGGAGCCGTCCAGATCCAGGGTACCGGTCAGCCGCCAGACCGTGAACAGGGCGGCCAGCAGCGCCGCTGTGCCGATCAGGCTCAGGGTGTAGTAGTAGATGCTCGCCCGGAACGAGCTCTCCCGCCCATGGGCGATGATGAAGAAGGAGGTCCAGCCCATGATCTCCCAGGCCACCAGGAAGGCGATCCAGTCGCCGGCGAAGAAGATGCCCATCGTGGCGGCCAGGAGGATCATCCACAGCGGAGCCACGCCGCTGGAGTGCCTTCTGTCGTTGTACGACAGGCTGAACAGGGCTATGAACAGGGTCAGCCCCGAAGAGAAGGCGAAAAACAGCCAGCCCAGGGGCGTGTTGCGGAAGCCGAGGGTCGCTACCCCCAGGCTCAAGCCCGCGGACAGCTCCCAGCGGCCGTACAGCAGCGCCGCAGTTGCCACCAGAGCGCCGGCGGCCAGGAGGAATAGCAGCCACTGCAGGACGCGGGCTCTTCTGAAAAGCAGCAGGGAAACGATCCCGATGGCCGGAAGGGCCAGCAGAGGAAGCAGCAGGGCATTCATCGCGACACTCCTGAAGGGAGGATTTTCTGCGCGTACTGTTCGTCCGGCGACACCAGCTCCCGCGCCGCCGGCCCGATCACCCGCATGGCCAGGGATGGCCGTAGGCCAAGAAGCAGAACGGCGGCAGCCAGGATCAGGGCCGGCAGCAGCACACCTGCGGGCACAGGCGCCCGCGCTGGCTTCCCGCTGCCTACGGTTGGGGCCTCGCGCTCTGCCTCCGGCGTGCCGCTCTCTGCCTCCGGCGCCTCGAACAGCGAGTGGGCGATGCGCAGGAAGTACACTCCTTCGGCCACCGTGCCGAGCAGAATGGCAGCTGCCGCCAGCACCGCCGGCCCCCCGGAGCTGAAGACTGCCCGCAGCACGCCCAGCTTGCCCCAGAAACCGGCGAAAAGAGGAAGCCCCATCAGGGACAGCGCCCCGACTGTGAACATCCCGGCGGCCAGCGGATGTAGGCGACCCAGGCCTTTCATCGCTTTCCAACGGTTCGTACCCGCCCGGGCGGCGAAGAATCCGGCCAGCAGGAACAGAAGGGCCTTGGCCACCGCGTGGCTCGCTAGGAAGAACAGCACCCAGGCTGCCGCTTCTCCGGCCGGCAGCGCCGCCCCGACCAAAACCACGCCCATCTGGCCGGCGCTGGACCAGGCCAGCACCTTCTTCAGATCCGCTTCCCTGAAGGCGGCGGTTTCGCCCACAAGTACGGTCAGCGATCCCAGCAGCAGCAGAACCCCTCGCAGCTCGCCTGCAGTCCCGGCAAAGGCGGATCCGCTTCCCATCACCGACAGCATGCGCAGCAGGAGCACCGCCGCGGCAGTGGCTCCGATCCCGCTCAAAGAGGCGGCGAAACCGGCCGGCGCCCCGGCATAGGCCCGCCCCACCCAGAAGTTGAGCGGAACGATCTTCGTCTCCAGCAGTACAGGGAAGAGAAGCAGCAGGGCCGTAAGCAGGCCGAAGCTCGATTTCAAGGCCGGATGGGACACGAGGGAGGGAAGAGTCAGCAGCCCCGTGGCGCTGTACAGCAGGCCGATACCCAGGAGCATGAACAGGGAAGCCGTCTGAGCGGCCACCAGGTAGCGCAGGGAGCCTGAGGTGCTCACCGCCGAGGGCGCCGCCTCAGCGGGGGGTTCCGCGGACGCTGTTTTGCTGTCGGCAGCGGCCGCGCTCTTCTTCTCGACAGAGGTGACAGGAACGTTTGCGGCTGCTGCCCGCCCGGACTGGAGCGGTCGGCCTGAGGCAACCAGGGCGAAGGCCGAGATCCCGGCTATCTCCAGGAAGACGAAGGCGTTGAACAGGTCGGCGGTCAGCACCATGCCCACCCCGCCCAATACGAACAGGGCCTGCAGGGCCACGCCGCGGGCAGAGCGCCCCCCCTCCGGCCTCTTGTTCTCACCCGGCGAGCTCAGGTTGTATAAAGCTGTTAGGGCTGCGATCAGGTACACCAGCGCCACGGCCCCTAGGGACAGGGGACTGAGAAACAGGGCGATGCCAAGGGGCGGAAGCCAGCCCGCCACGATCACCGCTCGCGCCGATGCCATGACGGACGGGAACAGGGCGAGCGTGTAGGCCAGAGCGGCCAGGTAAGCCAGGAAGGCGATCCACCGGGCCACCGCGGCCGAGCGCCGGGCCAGCAGGGGCACCAGAAAGCTTACCGCTATGGGCAACGCCAGCAACAGGATCTCATGATGCATGGCCGGTCTCCTCCAGGGTCAGTCTGCGGGCGGCCCGATAGTGGCGCAGGGTGATGGCCAGGGCCAGGGCGGTTGTGCCCAGTCCGATGACGATCGAGGTCAGCACCAGCGCCTGTGGCAGCGGATCCACGAAGGGACTGATAGGCCCAGTGATCCGTGCTGTCACGATCGGAGCCTCCTTGCCCGGTGCGTAGCCGATGGAGACCAGGAACAGGTTGACCCCGGTCTCTAGCAGGTTCAGCGCCAGGAGAATGCGGATAACGTTCCTGCGGGTGATCACCCCGAACAGCCCTGTCAGGACCAGGGCGGAGGCGCTTATGATCAAAGCCGTCTGTACCATCACTTCCCTCCGACGAAGTCGGCCGACAGGCCGCTGAGCTCGGCCGCCACCTTGATTCCGATCAGTGTATAGACGATCACCAGAATCCCCCCGCTGGCGAAGCTCCCCAGAGTCCCCTGGGGCATGAATCCGGCGAAGAAGGTGCCGGACACTGCCAGCCCGATCAGCCCTACCGTCAGCAGGGCCAGTCCGGCGGCGGATTCCAGGGCGGACAGCAGCCGTTTTCCCCGCGGATCGGGACGGCGCCCGGCCAGGAAACGCAGGATGAAAGCCGAGGCGATCACCGCCCCGCCTGAAAAGCCTCCCCCGGGGCTGAGATGGCCGTGCAGCACAATGTAGGCCCCCGTAATCAGGGCCAGGAACATGATCAGCGGTACGGCCGTGCGGACGATGGGGCTGGCCTGCCGCTCGCCGGCGGACCGCCGTCTGATGGGAATCAACAATCCGACTCCGGAGGCGGCGGCGAACAGCACCAGCACCTCCCCCAGGGTGTCCAGGACGCGATAGTCGGCCACGACAGCCGTGACGATGTTGGCTGCTCCGTTCTCATAGCCCTTCCCACCCGGCTCGACCACCGCGCCGCCTTCTGGAGGCGCCGCCCGCACGGTTTTGAAGACGTAGCGCGCCGACGGCCGGCTCTCCACCCCGGCATCGAGCAGCCCCAGGCCGGGCTCGTCGGCCGTAACGGCCAGGCCGGCTGCTACGGCCAGGGCGGCCACCAGGAGCAGGGCCCCCAGGTGAATCAGGATCTCATTCCTTGTCTTCATAGCCTTCATCCTCCAGCCGGCGCAGGGACCAGAAAAACACCGCCGTGGTCAGCACCGCCCCGATCGAAGCCTCGGTTATGGCCACATCGTAGGCCTTCATCAAGACGAATAGCAGGGCTGAAGCCAGGCTGACAATACCGAAGGTCAGGATGGCCCCGCGAAGCGAGCGCTGAAACAGCACCGCCAGGGCGCCGGCGAACATCAACACACCTAGTGAGGCGACCCAGACGATCATTGCTTCACCTCCCGGTCCTCCTGCAGCCGGTCGACCCCGGAAATCAGGGGCTTCTCCCCACGGCCGTGGGCCGCCCGGGCGATGGCGTGGCTGCCGATCGGGTTGGTCAGGAGCACAAAGGCGCCGACCAGTACCAGCTTACTCCACCATTCCGGCCTTATGATGATCACCCCGAGGATGATCGAGAGGAAACCCAGCGTGGTGGCCTTGGTGCCGGCCTGGATCCGGTTGAACAGGTCGGGCATGCGTACCAGGCCCAGGGCTCCCAGGGCCATGAACGCTGCCCCGATGACAAGGAATACACCCCCGATGATAACAGCGGCCATTACAGGCTCCTTTCGAGGAAACGCGCCACCAACAGCACGGCGGCGAAGGATAGAACAGCGTAGATCATGGCCACGTCCAGCAGGAAGGAGCTGCCCATGACCAGGCTCAGCAGCACCAGAGACCCGGTAAGCACGGTGGTCAGCACATCCAGCACCACGGCCTTGCTCGAGACCCCCCTTACGAAGATCAGCCGGATCACCGCCAACAGGCCGGCGACGGCCAGCAGCGCCCCGGCGACTGCAGCCCAGGCATTCATTCGCTCACCCCCTTCAGTCTCTTCTCGAATCCGCCCGTGATGGTCCCCTCGGGGTCCTGGTCTTCCCGCTCCGAGGCCTGCACGCAGTGGATGTACAGCCGATCCTCCTCGGCATCGACGGTCAGCGTCCCGGGGGTGAGAGTGATGGAGCTGGAAAGCAGCAGGGTACCGGTCGGTGTGCGCAGCTGACTGGGGGCCCGAACGATCGAGGGCCGCAAAGGCAGGCGCGGAGACAGGACCACGGCCGCTATCTTCAGATTGGCCCATACCATCTGCACGAGAAAGTAGGGAAAGTACAGCAGTGCCCGCAGAAGCCGCACCGGGCTCAGGATCCGCGGCGAGAAGGAGAACTGCCGGGAAACGAGCAGCGCGGCCAGCAGGCCGACGCCCGCCGCCAGGGCCAGCTCGGCCGGGGCCAGGGATGCGGCCAACAGCAGGTAGACTCCCGCCCCCACCAGGGCGGTGACCAGAAAGCGGATGAGCTTCATCGGTAGTCCTCCCACAGGGAATTGAGGAAATTCAGCAGTTTCTGGATTCGCACGTCCCGGAGGCTGTAGTAGACGTTCTTGCCCTCGCGACGCTTGGACACGTAGCCGGCCAGGGTCAGAGTCTTGAGCTGCTGCGAGATATTGGAGCTCTTGCCGCCCACCATGTCGGAAATTTCCGCGACGCAGTGGTCGCCGTCAGAGAGCAGGCAGAGAATCTTGAAGCGGTATTCGCTGGAAATGATGGAGAGCAGCTTGAGAAAAAACTCGCACTTGGCTGAGTCCCGGAATTTCTCCATGATCATCAACAGAATTAATTCCCTTCGTGTTATCGTTTCAACATATTATGAAATGTCGAAACGTTCTTGTCAATACCTCACGAGGATATTTTCACGATTTCTGGAAGCCGGCCGCCGAACCGAATTCTGACCGACCGCTACAGTGGCCTGCGCTTGTTGCGGTCGCTGCCGGCGAAATATCTGAGATTGTTAGGTAGCTGTTCAGGAAGAGTTCGACGCGGGAATGGCGGTCACACTTCTTCCGCCCACCGGGCATAGAGAAGCCCGATATCGGTAAACCAGATAGTTGACTTGAAGAACTTGCCGAGCAAGCTCTTTTCGTCTGCGCACAGCTCGCCTACCTGCTGTTTGAATCTCGATTGCCACGCGGCGATTGCTTCAGGTTTTAATACGAGCTCAATCCTCTGTTTACCTTGTCACTCAGGCCCTTCAAGGCCCGGTAGGTCTATCTGATAATCTTGAAGAGCTTTCTGGCTACATATCTGTCATCGACCATCAATTCCATAACCCACGCATCAATTCGCCACTCACCGTGATTCAACACGGTCAATGACGGGGCCCTGTTTCTCTCCCTGTTCATGTTTGCACCTTCAGGGTTCAATAGCACAATTTGCGATCGAAGTAGATAGAGCGCTCTCCAAAGCTGTGCATGGCAACTCAAGTCACAATTCGCCGGTGATCCTTGATTTTCTGCTGTCTCGCGTAGACTTGTTCAGACTCTACACCAGGCAGTCCCCGCAATAGGCGCAGTATCTTGTCCTGCGACCGAGCTCTTCATGTAGCCGACGGTTCAAGTTTCTCATTTCACGCCTCAGTTGCTCCATCTCCTCCGCCGACAGATTCTTGAGCATCTCCTCATTAAAAAATTCCATATCCTCTCCTTCCTTCATTTTCACGATAAACACCCGCGTTTAAGACAGACTGGTCAGCAGGTGAAGTTTGGCGATCCAAGCCTGACATCGTTGAGTGAACTCGGCTAATGTCTGCTGCAGGTGAACCTGGATTCCTGTACTAAAAGCCCCGTAGTTCTCTCTTACTTCGTTCATCACTCCCAGGATTGATCGTTCCAGAGATACTGCGAGCCGCCGCTTCCGGCTATGCATAATCTTGTCCACTTTCCGCTGCAACCGTTGTCGTGCTTCATTCATTTTGGATAGAAGCCTGTCTGCTGCGTATATTTCTCCGGTAATGGCAAAAAAATGAAATCCTTTAATGGCCAACGCCACGGCATCGGGAAAGAGGGTCGGACGGATCAATAAGGCCCCGAGCAAATATCGCCAATAGTGCAGACTGTACGAGGAGAAGCCCTGCCTGAGCAGGGAGAGCAGCAGAGCTTTGATCTCAACCCAGGAAGTAGACCGGACAGCTTTTAATCGAGGCGGCAGTCGTCGCAGCAAGGTGATGCAGCGTTCGAAGTAGCGCTTGGGTGAATACAGTTCAATAAGAACTCGTTTGTACCCATCGATCAAGTCATTCTCCCGCATACGAGGTACAAAGTTCATGCTCAGCGTGTGGGTGTTGTTGCCTGTGATACCGCGCTTCAGCCGCCCCTCCTGCTTCAACCGCCGCCACAGCTGCGTTTTGGGAAGAGCGTTCAGCAGTCCCACCATGGCAATCGGGATTCCGGCCTGTTGGATGAAACTAATCTGTCTGTCGAAAATATCCGGAGCATCCGTATCGAAGCCCAGTATGAATCCGCCGGTAACTTCGATTCCCCGCCGTTGTATCTTCTCGACACTTTCAAGAATCGGTGCTTTCAGATTTTGATGCTTCTGCGTGTGAGCCAGAGTATCTTCATCGGGAGTCTCGATTCCAACGAATACCATGCTGAAGCCGGCCTCTACCATAAGATCGAGCAGCTCTTCATCCTGGGCCAGATCGATGCTTGCCTCTGTGAAGAAAGCAAAGGGAAAAGCATGGCGTTTCTGCCAGATGATAACCGAGCGCAGGAGTTCTTTGACTTTTCGATGGTTGCCGACGAAATTATCGTCAACGATGAACAAAGATCCCCGAAAGCCGCTGGCCCTCACCGTATCGAGTTCTCGGAGAAACTGTTCGGCTGTTTTTGTGCGTTGAACACGACCGAACATCTCAATGATGTCGCAGAACTCGCATTTGTACGGACAGCCTCGGGAATACTGGAGGGGCATGCTGTCGTAGGCTCCTACATCGATGAGATCAAAACGAGGAACCGGGGTGCGGGTAATATCCGGTTTCCCTGAATCCCGGTAGAGCTTCTGCGGATAGCCGGCTTCCAGATCGGCAAGAAAACGAGGCAATGTGAGCTCCGCCTCATCCAAAACGAAAAAATCCACCCCCTCGATTTCCCGGTATGAAGAAATGGGGTATGGGCCTCCGGCAACCACAGGCCGGTCGCATTCTCCGCACAGCGCAATGATTTCCTCAAAGGACTGCTTCTGTACGATCATGGCCGAGACGAACACGATATCCGCCTCCTCGATATCCTCGCGTTTCAAATTAGTGACGTTCAGATCGATAAGGCGAACCTCGTAGTTGGATGGAAGCATCGCCGCTACGGTCATCAGCCCCAAAGGGGGAAGTGCGGATTTTTTGCCGATAAACGGCAAGGCATGGTCGAAGCTCCAGTAGGTTGTAGGTATTTTCGGGTATACTAAAAGTATCTTCTGTATCATATGAGATTTATTTCTCCTGAGTTTTTTCGCACCCGGCTGACACGCCCAGCTGTTTGAAGATCGAGGCAGAGACATTGATGGATTTCACTGAGACGAACGTAGAACCGGTTTGTGTTGGGAAAGGGGGTCAAACCGACTTGACCCGTATTCCTTGACAGCAATATATGATCTGTTATTGCCAGCGGTTTCGAGCACCGCCGCCGCCGGAGCGATCCTCTCTCGGCTTGCTCTCATTCACCTTCAGAGTCCGCCCTTCGAGCTCCGTACCGTTGAGAGCTTTTATGGCTTGTTCGGCTTCCTGCTGAGAACTCATCTCAACAAAGCCGAAGCCACGTGACTGGTTAGTGTCTCTGTCCGTGATGACCTTGGCAGATTCCACCGTTCCGTGGGAGTCAAAAAGCGTCTTCAATTGGCCATCTGTCACCGAAAAGGGAAGCCCGCCCACATAGAGTTTCTTGTTCATGTTCTCCTCCTAGAGAATATCACCATCATCGGGATAGTTACGAACCGTTTAAGGAGCAGAACATCAAAGGAAAATACTCGAGATGCCGTTGTCTGGTCGGTTAGTCCTAGCGGTATACTTCGTAAAACCGAAATGATCGGGCTTCTTTTTCTTTGTTATTTTCCTTCAGGAAGCCCAGTGCTGAATGGATTATGTTGAATATACATCTTCAGCGGGTATGAAGTCAATCGGCTGCAATGCCTCACAACATATCTTGTTGGAAGATGGCTGCACTTCGTCGGCGAGGTCCAATCACAAGAGCGAGTTATTTTAATCACTTCACCATTCACACTCTTGCCATTAAAAAAACAAAAGGCGGCCGCCGATTTGACGACGCCTCTCGATGTGGGTTTTCACCCGAATAGCCCCTAGGGGTACTACACCTTTGTCCAATCGTTTGCAGAAGCTTGCACACAGCCTACGTCGTATTGCAGCTGATTGCAAGCATTTGCCGGCCATTGCAGAAATTTTTGCTACACTTTTACTACGAGATTACCCATATGCTTTTTTCTATCATTCTTCTGACAGTGCCTCCACGATATAGTTATTTCAGCGAACTCATCGGCCAGAAGTTCGTGCGCTTATGCAATCATAGATGCCCCGTCCCGGTTTAGGATGCAGCTGTGACACCCGGTACACAGCGATTTAGGGGAAATACGAACCGTGGTGATTTGACATAGCTTGTCAATAATCGTTCCGACTTCCCCTTGCATGAGGAAGATAACAAGAACCAGTAGCATCTATGGAAAATCGATGCTGCGCAGGGTGGAGTTGCCCTTCAGATCGAAATAGATCGTCGCGACCAGCTCCTGGCCCCTCCGACTTGGTGGAATACGGTAGCTGCATACTAGCCGGATGTTGGTACCGGCCACGATCTGCCGGGCGGCCTGCTTCACCGCTCCCAGCAGAATATCCGGACGAATGTTTTTCAGCTCCTCCCTAAGAAAGGCGTGGGCCTCTAACACCATGGGTTCATCGAGGGCTATGTCCGTGAAACCACCGGCGACTGGTGGCTTCTCTGATTCCCGTTGAAGCGACGGCTCCTGACGTTCCTTTGCTCCCTGTCCGGAGGCAGGATGCTGGCAGATACAGGCGGTTAGGGTCAGCAGGAGAAGCAGCAGCGTTGGGGCGCGTTTGATCGGCAGCCTCGCCTTTGTGGTGTTGTTTCGATAAGACGCTGCCATGGATCGTTGCCTGAATTACATGTCGGGATTGGACGGGTTCCAGGCGGTGCCATCCTTGAAACCCACGACGGTCTGGGCATGATTCAGCTCTGTCGTGAATTCCTCATCGCTGGAGACCACATCATTGGCATCGAGACGAGTGTAGGTTTCCAGGGCATCGATGGTCATACTCACACAGTAGCCTGCCTCGAGCAATCCCAACAGCAGCCCGATATCCGCGTCGTCTTCAACTATGAAGTAGCCGCCATATTCGGTGTACCCCGTAGCCCAGTAGTTATTGCCAACATGCCTACCCCGGTACCGTGGAGCTTCTCGAAAGGCGGCTTCCGAAGGCCAGGAGGTCGAGTCATCTGTATCGTAGGGCATCTCCTGCCAGGTGGCACAGCCGAGCTGGATCAGCAGCGTAGCCACCTCCGTAGAAGGAGAACCCTCGTCGACCCCTCTGTTGATCTGGTGATAGAGAAAATCCGGACTCAGGATTTTGTCCAGTTCACTATCCGGAGCGCCGGTATCAATGTCCCAGCTAACGGAACTCAGATCCCAGCCATGCTCTTTTGCTTCCATGTATGTGCCGATATAGTAGCCCAGGGAAAAACAGGTGCAGGAGCCCTCACTGCTCTGGTTACCAATGGGTGGAAAATATTGAGTTGCTGAGTAGTCAACGGAAGTATTATCGAATACCCCGGCGCTTAATCCGCTGTCGACCCAGCGCAGCTTGCTCATGGCACCCCAGGCTTCCCGGCTGGGAGGTTGAAAGCCGGTGCCGTATCGGCCGTACAGGATCTTATTGTAATTCTTCCCTTCCTGGTAGACCCCGACCCTGACCATGTCCGCCTCCAATTCTGCTACAGACGGCTTTTCCTCATGCAGGGCGCCAGCCTGACCCACTGCCCGGGAAAGCGGCCGGATCTGCAGGAGCTGGCTTAGATTCAGGACTCCCTTGGTCGGGCAGAACGCAACCCCCGTGGTACCTCCGGCTACCCGGCCCGTGTCTCCGGAGATGGTCTTGAAGGGCGGCGAATCGTAATCCGAGTAGAACTCGACCTTGAAGCTCTCGATCGAACAGATGGTTTGGCCTGTGTTTTCCACGGTTAGGAACAGATCGTAATCGTTTATCAGAGAGGCAAATTCGCTGATATCCATTGCCAGGCTGTTGCCGGGAAAGGGCAAAGCTCCGCTGTGAACCTCATCGCCCCAGTGCGCCATAAAGGCCTTGGCAGCCACCGGTGCGGTGGGATCACCCAAACCCAGGGTGACCTGACATTCGTCGCGTCGTGGATGGGTCAGCTTGAAAACCGTCAGAATCGTGGGTTCGTAAACATGGCTGAAGTCGTTGTTGTAGTAAAATACGGGCAGTTTCTGTTTTTTCATGGTGGTGCAGGTCATCCAGTAGTGCCCGTCCGGCTTATTTTCCCAGTTGTCGGGGCCCGGCGGATCGACACCCCAAGAGTTGACGATCTTGAAAGCGCCACTGGTGCTTATTGCGGACTCGATCACGCGAAACTCCACCACTTCATCCGGCTGGGTTGCGTTTGCTCCCGGTGAAGCGGCGGCCCCTTCGCTCAACTCGGGGATGACGTTGGTGGCATCGACGATAATGCCGATGTAGTAGATTCCGGGGGATACGGAAGGAACAGTGAATGATTCGAGTCCTCCATAGACTTCGCCAATCGGACAGCTCCAGTTGCAGGAGATCTCTTTCATGAGTGTATCCGCAGGGGTAATTTCAGGGTCAGTGGACAGATAGAGGCGGATTTTATGTGCAGCGCTGTACCCGCTGCTGTCGCCAAAATTAAAGAAGAAGAAGAAGAGATCCCGGCTGTCTCCCGGGGCGCCATGGGGCACATCGGACCAGGTGCTGCCGCTGTCGATGCCAATATACAATCTATCCCCGGCCACGAGATCAGGTCTTCCGGACAGTGCCTCGATCTCTCCCAGGAAATGCTCGTTTGAAGCGTCTTCGCTGGGCCGGATCCATACGCGGTTCCCGGTTTGAAAGTCGACCGCCATCGAAGTCCCTTTGCACGGGTCCCAGATAGTCCCGTCATACAGGGAGTACTCCGTACCGGCGGGAATGCGCTCCAACCGGCCTTCCAGAACGTTAAGTTGCGGTACGTATGTAACATCTCCCAGTTGAGTCGTGGCCAAGAACGGGGGAGAACACGCGGTGAGAGACAGAAACAGGACTGTGTGCAGAAGAAACAACTTTTTTATCTTCACCTTCACCTCGTGTGGGGATTCAATGAATCGAGCCGTTACCTTTAAGTCTATCCCATTGCTGCAGATTCGGCAAAGGAACTCGGCAGGCTAATCCCTCCATCCAGGTGTGGATTGATTTCCCCTAGAACCGATGGTCCACCCCAAAGCTCGAAGATTCACCCTCCCTAAAAAACAAAGAGGTGGTCGCCGAATTGACGCCACCTCTTTAGTGAGCTTTTTATCGCCCGAGTGGCCCCTAGGGGAATCGAACCAAAATACGGCTCCGGATATTACTCGAATACACCCTAGCCGGTTACGACGCACTGGCAACATCAGGCGAGCTGTTCGCATATGCGAATCCGACAGGAGAGAAGTATCTCGTAGTCGGTCATAGCCAACAAACTTGATATGTAGGCTCAAATCCTGGATAATCTCAATAGAAATGGCACGATTGACCAAACTTCTTGGCATCATCTTACAAGGCACTTCAGATGCTAATATTCCTTTTGGCGAACTATGTAGCCTATTGCGAAGGCTTGGCTTCGAGGAACGCATTCGTGGTGACCACCATATATTCACAAAGGACGGTGTGCCTGAGATCGTCAACATACAGCCAAAGGGCTCCATGGCTAAGGTATACCAGGTCAAGCAGATTCGTGGTATTATTCTGAAGCACAAACTCGGGGGGTAGACGTTGATACGTTATGAATTGATCATTTACTGGAGCCAGGAAGACGAAGCGTTCATCGTTGAAGTTCCTGAGCTGCCAGGATGCACTGCTGATGGTTCTTCATACAAAGAGGCTGTTGACAACGCCGAAGTCGTGATCCAGGAGTGGATCGAAACGGCAAAGGAACTCGGCAGGCCAATTCCACAACCCAAGGGTAGATTGATTTTCGCATAAAACCGTTCATCTCAATAAAGCCCGATGATTCGTTCCTCCTCAAAATCAGGTTGTCCGCCCTTGCTCATCATAGGCTTAGACAGTGCCACGTTATCGGAGTAAACACGGACTTGCCAATCTTCGAAAGTGAACCCTCCCGGTTATCCCGGAGTCCTTTTTATGTGAGTCCGGCCACCAAGGCCGGAGCCTCCTCCATAGTATAATACGCCAACTCACGTTCAACCGGTGGAATATTTGATCTTTGTCCAGCCGTTTGCAGTGTCAAAGCACAATAGAACGTCACAATGTTGCACGCCGTGTAGGTGTTTTTTTTCTTAGTCTAATAGACTCGAAGATCATCGGTAGTGCCATGCCTGGCCTGAAAAAATATTTTTTTGGTTTTGAGCCGATCATGATATATGCCCATTCGAGCATGAACGTATCTCCTCTACGACCGCACAGACTGGCATAGGCATCAAGAAAGATT
This sequence comes from uncultured Spirochaetaceae bacterium, assembly GCA_964588355.1. Taxonomy (GTDB): domain Bacteria; phylum Spirochaetota; class Spirochaetia; order SZUA-6; family DRHE01; genus JAFGQJ01. The sequence continues at coordinate 23,515 of CAZPPB010000028.1, forward strand.
GGGTACCTGACAAACCATTTCGTCATTCGGGACGACCATCTGAAATCCCTGCCAAATGACTTCATACATCTTTTATAGTAACGTTGGAAAAACTTCTTGCTTAAATCATTTTTCAAAAAGGCTTCTTCGAGGACTCCCGCCGCAATCTCAGCGGCATCCATTGCATACTGAATACCCTCTCCTGTAAGAGGATCGATATGCCCGGCCGCATCTCCTGCAATCAGAAAATGATCCGAATAACTTTCTTTGACCAGTTCCGTTCGCAAGAAGCCGGCCCGCATCTTTCCGATCCGTGCGTCAGGACCGAGCTCAGCGCTAATGTATGGATCTTCAGTGATCAGTGTATGGTGCATCCTTTTCAGGTCGACGATTTTGCTCTTTCCTCCAGGCATGATATAACAGCAAAGACCAAGACTATCATCGGCCTGCCGAAATATCGATAGATATCCCGGCACTATCGACGGACGGTAAAAACATACTCCGTCCTCATTGAAACGAAAGGTTCCGGCTTCTACATAGGCGCGGCTGCATATTGCCTTTGGCTTTGTGGATATGACTCCTAACGAGCGAGCAAGACGCGAGTGAGCTCCATCGGCCAGAACCAGAACACGGGATCTGTATGAAGACCCGCCTTTGTCGCGCGAATACACAGTCCATAAGCCTTCGGATCGAGAAAGCTCTGCGCCCTTAACAGAATAATTTTCGACCAATGATGCTCCGGCTTCTACTGCTGCCTTTGCCATCTTCTCATCCAATATTATACGTTTTATCGCTATCACGAGGGGGCTGCCGGTCCGCACCGCGGAATTCCCGCTGTAGCGGATCCCGCCGGGGCTCAAAATTCCTCCAATTTTCGCCCAGTGCCCCTTTTTTTCTCGCAATACGGAATCCAAAACACCCATTCGTTTCAAGTGTATTTGAGCGCGGGGCGTGATAGCGTCTCCGCATATTTTGTCCCGCGGGAACTCCTTCTTTTCGAGTAAAAGAACCTGTATACCTTTTTTTGCCAGGTAATAGGCGCACGTCGACCCGGCTATCCCCGCACCGACAATGCACACATCAAAGACCTTTTCGTCATTCATATTATCTTATCCATATAAAAATCTTACATCAATTATACTTATTCCAGTAAGTATTATCAGGTCGGTATGAAATTTTAGCCCGTAGGATCAACACCGTGAACATAGTGGCCTCGCCACTGCCTCCTGAAAGCATCCGAGGTCTAAGGCAAGGCCCGCGCACATGTTTTTTCTTGACTCCATCGGTTTTGCCGGGATTTTGACAATATGATCGGAATCACCGCTGTCCGGTTGTTTGAACATTCCTGAGTTCAAGTCCGAGAAGCAACACCAAGGAGGGGGAGTCCACCCTGGGGGTACCCCGGCGTGATTGAGAGCAGAGCATAGAAAAGGCGGCATTCTCCGGTTATTGTGTTGTCACCCAAACATCACAGCCGAAGGAGCCGCCTACATGAATAGTACTACCATCGTCGGCAGAACGTACAGAGTCTTGGCACCGGAAGACCGAGAAGAGATCATGATTGGGTTGCGAAGAGGAGAAAGCATTCGAAGTATCGCGGGACGACTGAAGAGAAATCTATCGGTCATCTTGCGGGAGATGCGGCATAACAGCACCGAAGACGGCCGCTATCAGGCCTACTGGGCACACCAGCGGTCAAAGCGACGAAGACGATCTGCGCGGCGACGAGAGCGGATTGCCGATCCGACGATCCGAGCCTACCTGAGAGGGAAGCTCAAACTGGGGTGGAGTCCCGAGCAGATTGCCGGCAGGATTTGCCTGGATATGCCGGGCAAGACGGTCAGCCATGAGACGATCTACCAGTACATCTTCAAAAAAGAACGTTCGTTGACCCAGTTTCTCGTGTGTGGACGGAAAAACCGGCGCAAACGGGTCAACAAGCGGGCCAGAAGGGTGATGATTCCCTGCCGGAGAGGCATCGAAGAGCGTCCTGAAGGGGCGAATAGTCGAGAAGAATATGGGCACTGGGAAGCCGATACCGCAGTCAGCAGACAAAGCAAGGAAGCCCTCATGGTATTGCAGGAGAGAGCCCTTGGTTTGACGCTGATCGAGAAGCTTCCACGGTGTGCTCCGGGCGAGATGAACGCGGCGCTCACTACTCGGTTGTCCGGGTTCCCGCCCCAGATGCGGAAATCGATCACCTTTGACAACGGCCAGGAGAACCGCCGCCACCAGGAGTTGCATACCGAGCTCGACGTGGCCACCTACTTCTGCAATCCCTATAGTTCCTGGGAGAAGGGAAGTGTTGAAAATGCGATCGGTTTGACCCGCAGGGTCTGGCCCAAAAAGACCGACTACTCATTGATCTGCGAGGCAGAAGTGGCTATGCTCGAACAACGGTTGAACACACGACCGAGGAAGCGTTTTGGCTATCTCTCACCTCTGGAATATACCCTCGGTGTTGCGTTGACTCCTTGAATGCAGGTAAGCCCTTGCTAATTCTTGCAGATATATGGAGATAAATCAATGAACAATTGCACACTCTTGTAGGTTCTTGCACGTAACTGGCACGTGATTTGCTGACAATTCTGCTCACATTTTCCGGACCAACTTCGATTGCAGGGGTGCGAGGTTTAGAACGCTCGGCTTCGAGGAGCGGATTTGGGATGATCAAAATGTCGAAGTTGTGATCCGGGAGTTGAATTGTAATGGATTGCAAACATTTTCTGATCGTTGTAATTGATTTTTCTGCAATTTTGGTACGGTATCAGATATCTGCCCCAACAACAGGCTTCGCAGACTTGAAAAGACTAAAGGCGTGACCGCAGACGCACCGACCCAAAGCCCGGCGCGCGTCGAAGTATAAAAACTCCCCAGCCTGCTTCACGACATTTCACGCCACCGCCCCGATCAATAACAGCATACCTATTGCAACCGCACAGCCAACCGGCAAGCTGAGGTGTTGATGCTCTGTGATCCCGTGCACCACGACGACGATGACTTGCCTATGGACAATGATCGTAAACAGACCAAACCGTTCCACTTCGAAAGGACTCATTGAAAACCCTCTGTATGCCTGGGCGCGGTCATGTGCGTGTCGTGAAGCGCATTGACCCATCGCGGAGAGTGCTAGCCGCGACGGAGAATCGACAAGCCCCTGGATGACGGCGCTTCGATTTTGACCTCTGCCGACATGCCGGGCAGCAGCACTATATCCGCCGGACGATTCCCAAGCTCGATCTTGACGGGGACACGCTGCGTCGTCTTAGTGAACTCGCCTATCGAGAACGGCGGAGGAAGGATGGCGGCACCTATCTGAAGCACCCGGCCGTGGAACGGATAGGAGGAATAGGCGTCCACTGTGATTTTCACCGGGGCGCCTACCTTGATTCGGCTGATCTTGGTCTCTTCGAAATTGGCGGTGACCCAGAGATGCTCCAAGTCGTTGATCGAGAAGATGGTCTGCCCGGGCTGAACCAGCTCCCCAGGCATCAGGGGCTTCTTCACGATCGTTCCGGAAATCGGTGCGGTGATCCTGGTGTTGAGAAGTTGGGCTTCGATCACCCCGAGCTGCGCGTTGGCGGTGTCGACCTGGGCCTGAGCGATCGAATACTGAGCGTTCGCCGTCTCCAGCGCCCTGGCGGCGTGGTCGTACTGCTCCCTGGTGGCGGCTCCGCCCTTGAACAGGGTGTCGGTCCGGTTGAAATCGTCCCTGGTCTTCTCCAGATTGACGCGCGCGAGAACCAGGTTTTCCCTGGCGTAGTTGAGGGAGGAAGTCGACTGCGCTTCCTGGGCGCGCAGATCGACGTCGTCGAGCAGGACCAGGATCTGCCCGGCTTCGACCTCGCTGCCTTCCTCCACCAAAACGCTTTTGATTCTTCCCAGTGTCTTCGCGCTCACATTGACGTGGTCGCCGTCAATGGCCGCATCGTCCGTGCTCACGTAGTTGATCGAATCGAGGATCCAGATCGTCCCGAAGCTGAGCCCCACACCTAGGAGGACCAGCAGGATCAAGGCGCCGAGGATGATCGGAGCCCGGCGGCCCTTCCTCTTTCGCAGGGGCTCGACCTTTCCCTTTACGGATTCCGCGGCGGTATCCTCATCCCTGGATTTTTCCCGAATCGCCCCACGGGCTTCGTCGGTCCTGTTCCTACTCATGGGTCACACTCCTTATGAGACGAACTGCTCGTCCACGAAAGCTCCGGCGAATTGACTGTTGTACAGCTCGGCATAGAAGCCTCCCTTGGCGAGCAGCCCGGCGTGATTGCCGGTCTCGATGACGCTGCCGTTGTTCATGACGAGGATCAGCTCGGCGTCGCGGATGGTGGACAGCCGGTGGGCGATCACGAAGCTGGTCCTGCCTCTCCTGAGATCTTTCATAGCCCTCTGGATGTAGACCTCCGTCCTGGTATCAACGCTGCTCGTCGCCTCATCCAGGATAAGGATCGCCGGATTGGTGAGGATGGCCCGGGCGATGGTGAGAAGCTGTTTTTCCCCCTGGGAGATGTTGCTCGCCTCTTCTTTCAAGATGGTGTCGTAGCCGGCGGGAAGAGCACGGATGAAGTGATCGGCGTGGGCGGTTTGCGCAGCCTGGATGATCTGCTCAGGAGTCGCCTCTCCCCGGCCGTAGGCGATGTTCTCCTTAATGGTGCCGTTGAACAGCCAGGTGTCCTGCAGCACCATCCCGAACATGGTGCGCAATCGACCGCGCTCTAGGTCCCGAATGTCCACACAGTCGACCGTAATCCTGCCGCCGCCGATTTCGTAGAAACGCATCAAGAGGTTGACCAGCGTGGTCTTTCCCGCGCCCGTGGGTCCGACGATGGCGATCGTCTGGCCCTGGGAGACGTGGATGTTCAGATCCTTCATGAGGATAAGTCCCTCCTTATAGCCGAAAGTCACATCCTGGAAGTTGACCTCCCCCCTCGGCGATTCGATCACCAGGGCGTCTTCGCGGTCCGGGATCTCCTCGACCTCGTCGAGGATCTCAAAAACACGCTCCGCACAGGCGATCGTCGACTGGAGGACGTTGGCGATATTGGCGGTCTGGGCAATCGGCATGGTGAACTGGCGGGAGTACTGAATGAAGGCCTGGATGTCGCCGAGCTTGAGGGCCTTGTTCGCCGCCATGATCCCGCCGACCACACAGATGAGCACGTAGCCTATGTTGTTGACGAAGTTCATCAGGGGCATGATGATACCGGAGACGAACTGGGCCTTCCAGCCGGCATTGTAGAGCCGACCGTTGATTTCATCGAAAACCTCGACAGCTTTGCGCTCGTGTCCGAAAACCTTGACGATCGTGTGCCCCGTGAACATCTCCTCCACGTGCCCGTTCAAGTTGCCGAGCTCCTTCTGCTGGGCCGCGAAGTTCTTCTGCGACAGCCTGGCGATGTTCGCCGTGGCCAGGAAAGAAACGGGCAGGGTGACCAGGGTGATCAACGTCAGGACAGGACTGATGGTGAGCATCATGATCAGAACACCGAGAATCGTACAGACGGAGGTGACCAGCTGTGTCAGGCTCTGCTGCAGCGTCGTACCTACGGTGTCGATATCGTTCGTGACCCGGCTCATGATCTCGCCGTGCGTGCGGGTATCGAAGAATTTCAGGGGAAGCCGGGAGAGCTTTTCGTTGATATCGCTGCGCATATCGAACACGATCTTCTGGGATATACCGGCCATTTGATATTGCTGGATGTAGTTGAACAGCGCACTGGTGAGATACAGCCCGATCAATACTACGATCACTCTGCCGATGAATCCGAAATCGATTGAGGGAGGGGGTTCGCCCAGGTAGGCGGCGGTAAACTTGCCCATGATTCCCTCGAAAAGCTTGGTCGTCACCTGGCCCATGATCTTCGGACCCATGATGTTGAACGCCGTGCCCAGCACCGCACAGACCAGAATGAGGATCAGCGTGTTTCGGTAGGGCCCGAAGTACACGAGCAGTCTCTTCAGAGTACCTTTGAAGTCCTTTGGTTTCTCTGCGGGCGCCCCGCGGCCCATCATCCCGCCGGGCCGCCCTCCGCCTCCGAAAGGCATCCGGGACGGACCCGCGGTGGATCTTCCTGTCCGCTGATCGCTCATGCGATTTCCTCTTCCGAGAGCTGGGAAGCCACGATCTCACGATAGACATCGCAGCTTCTATAGAGCTCCCGGTGGGTGCCCATGCCTGCGATCCGTCCCTCTTCCAGCACGATGATCCTGTCCGCATCCATGATCGTGGCCACTCTCTGTCCGACGATCAGGACGGTGGAATCGAGGGTTTCTCGTTTCAGTGCCGACCGGAGCCTGGCGTCGGTCCTGAAATCCAGCGCCGAAAAACAGTCGTCGAAGAGATATATCTCGGGTCTGCGGACTACGGCCCGGGCTATGGAGATGCGCTGTTTCTGCCCGCCGGAGACATTTGTTCCGCCCTGGGAGATGATCGAATCGAATCCGTCCTTCATTTCGCTGATGAACTCGTTTGCCTGTGCGATTTCGGCGGCTGCTAACACCTCCTGCTCCGTGGCATCCTCCTTCCCGTAACGGATGTTCTCGCCGATGGTTCCCGCAAAAAGGACCGCCTTCTGCGGCACCAGACCGATCTTGCCCCGAAGGTATTCCTGCGACAACTCCCGGATATCCACTCCGTCGACCAGGATGCTTCCGGAATCGATATCGTAGAAACGCGGGACGAGATGAATGAGCGTGGATTTCCCCGAACCCGTGCTCCCGATAATCGCGGTCACCTCCCCGGGTGCCGCGGAAAAGGAGACATTCCTGAGCGCGGGCTTCTCGGCACCGGGATAGCTGAAGGTGACGTTCCTGAACTCGACGTTGCCCCTCGTATGGGCGTTGGCTTGCCGCGGTTGCCCGGGATCCTTCATCCCCGGCTTCGTCGCCAGCACCTCGTTGACCCGCTCCGCCGAAGCCTGAGCGCGTGGTACCATGATGAGCAACAGGGAGGCCATGAGCAGGGCAAACAGGATCTGCATGGCGTATTGGAGAAAGGCCATCATGTTGCCGACGTTCGTGGTCCCGCGATCGATACGGATGCTTCCGAACCAGATGACGGCGATAGTGGTCAGGTTCATCACCAGCATCATGACCGGCATGACCAAGGCCATCAGCCTGTTGACCTGGATCAGGGTCCGCGTTAGATCGAGGTTTACATCCTGGAAGCGTTTCTTCTCGTCATCAATGCGGTTGAAGGCACGTATGACCCGGATGCCTGTCAGCCTCTCGCGCAGGACGAGGTTGATCCTGTCGATCTTCTTCTGGATCGCCCGGAACAGGGGGAAACCCCTGGCCGCGATTGCGGTAATCGTTCCCACGAGGATTGGAATCACTACGATGATGACCCAGGCCAGTCCCCTGTCCTTGGATATCGCCATGATGATCCCGCCGATGCACATGATCGGCGCGCTGATGATCATCCGCATCATGATCAAGAGCACCATCTGGAGCTGGGTGACATCGTTGGTGTTCCGGGTCACCAGCGAGGGTGTGCCCAGGATATCGAACTCGTGAAGCGAGAATGCCAGGACATGGTTGAAAATCTTCCTGCGCAGGATCTCCCCGAAGCCCATGGAGGCATGGGCGGCCAGATAGGCAGCCGTAATGGCACAGGCGGATCCCCCCAAGGCCACCAGCAGCATGCGCCCGCCTGTTTGTACGATGTAGGCGATGTCTCCATTGGTGATTCCGATGTTGACGATATCCGCCATCAGTGTGGGCAGATATAGATTGGCCAGGCTTTGAAAGAAGACCAGGACAACGACCGCAACCACGGGAATCGCATAGGGCTTCAAGAATCTGAATAATTTGATCATGGGCTCAATTTCCTATCCGAGGGCGGCGGCGTCCGGTAACATCACGGCAGGGTCTCCAGCGCTGTTGCCCGCAACAGGTCGGCCGCCGCGATCTGAACGTCGATCTGCTTGTTGAAAACCGCGAACTGAGCCCTCAGCAGTCCCAGCTGCTCGCTGAGCCTGCTTGCTTCGTTCAACGTTCCCGCTTCGTAGCGCCTCTGGGCGACTCGGACATTCTCCTCCGCCTGAGCGACCATAT
>CAZPPB010000029.1:0-31378 GCA_964588355.1 uncultured Spirochaetaceae bacterium
GCGATGTTCCTGCGCAACCACGACGAGCTGACCCTGGAGATGGTTACCGACGAAGAGCGGGACTACATGTACAGGGTCTATGCCCAGGACCCCAAATCCCGCCTCAATCAGGGCATCCGCCGGCGGCTGGCACCGCTTCTGGGAAACGACCGTAGAAAGATCGAGTTATTGAACTCACTGCTGTTCTCCTTTCCCGGGACCCCGATTCTCTACTATGGTGATGAGATCGGCATGGGGGACAACTTCTACCTGGGAGACAGAGACGGGGTGCGAACCCCCATGCAGTGGAGCGCGGACCGCAACGCCGGATTCTCCCGCACCAACCCGCAGCGTCTCTATCTGCCTGTGATCATCGATTCGGAGTATCACTTCGAGGCGCTGAACGTGGAAAACCAGGAAAAGAATCTCTCCAGCCTGCTGTGGTGGATGAAACGCCTGATCGGCGTCCGCAAGAACTACAGCGCCCTCAGCACGGGGGACATGCAGTTCGTGTCCACCGAAAACCCTCATATCCTCTGCTTCACCCGCGGCAGTAACGAGCAAACGATTCTGGTGGCGGCCAACCTGTCCCGCTACCATCAGGTGGCGGAGCTGGATCTGGGAAACTTCACCGGCGTGGAGCCCTTGGAGGTATTTAGCCAAAACACATTTCCTCCGATCCGCTCCGACGCCTACCGGATCATCCTCGGTCCGTACGGGTATCTCTGGCTGCTTCTCAAACACGAAGCCCAGAAGGGGGAAACCGCGCCGGGACAGGAGCTCCCGGAGCTGCGGGTGCGCGGCGGCTGGCGCCGGGTTCTGGCCGGGAACAGCCGCCAGTCCCTGGAGAGGAAAGCGCTCCGACCGTTCGTTGAGCGGGCCCGCTGGTTCGGCGGAAAGACGCAGACCCTGCGGGGGGTGAAGATCGTCGACCTCGTCACGTTGAATAAAGACGCCCAGGCTCCGGTGCTGCTGCTCATCGAGCCGGACTATCCCAGCGGCCCGCACGAATGGTACCTTCTGCCCATCGACTACGCCGAGGGGGAACAGGCGCTGGAGATCATGGAGAAGAACCCTCAGGGAATCGTGAGCCGGTTGTACGTGGATGACGGCTACGGCGTTCTCTACGACGCCCTGTTCAGCGAGCGCTTTCAGTCGCTGCTGCTCCACCTCCTGCGCGGCAGGGCCAAGGGGACGGGCACCGCAGGACAGGTCGTGGGCCGTCCCGGGGCGCTGCTGCGGCGCCTGCAAGGCGAACAAACCGCTTCCTTGAGCCCCCGGGTGCTCAAAGCCGAGCAGTCCAACTCCTCCCTCCTCTACGGCACCACCTTCTTCCTGAAGCTGTACCGCAAGTTCGAGGAGGGATTGAACCCCGAGCCGGAGATGATCCGCTACCTGACCGAGCAGGCGGGGTTTTCCGCGGTCCCCTCCTTCGCCGGCAGCTTGGAATACCAGAGCAAAGGCAGAGAACCGCTCATCCTGGCAATGCTCCAGCAGTTCGTGCCCAGCGAGCACAACGCCTGGACCTTGACCCTCCAGGTTCTGCAGCACTACTTCGAGCGCGTGCTGACCCGCTCCGAACAGCCTCCAAGGCTCAAATCCACCTGGGATCTCCTGTTCTCCCTGGACCACGACAAAATCCCCCAGCAAGCCCAACACCTGATCGGCGGCGTGTATCTGGACCAGGCGGTGCTCCTGGGAAAACGCACGGCCCAGTTGCACTGCGCCCTGGCCGCCAGCACCGGCAACCCGGACTTCGACCCGGAGCCCTTCTCCCGCCTGTACCAGCGGTCCCTCTATCAATCCCTGCGCAACCGCACCTTGAGGGGCATGGACCTGCTGGAGAGGTACAAGGATCGGTTTCCCGTGCAGACGCGCAAAAACGCCCAGACCGTCCTGGGGGCCAGGAAGCAAATTCTGGAGATCTCCAAACGGGTGCTGGAGGGAAAAATATCGGGACAAAAGATCCGCATCCACGGCGACTATCACCTGGGCCAGCTTCTGTTCACCGGCAAGGATTTCCTCATCATCGACTTCGAGGGCGAGCCGATGCGTTCTCCCGGCGAACGGCGCCTGAAATACTCGGCCCTGCGGGATGTGGCCGGAATCCTGCGATCCTACCACTACGCTGTGTACAGCGCTCTCAGCCAGTTCACCTCGGTGCACCCGACCGACCTGCAGACCCTCCAGTCCTACGCCGAGTTGTGGTACCGGTACGTCGGCGCCGCTTTCTTCTCGTCCTATACGGAGGCTTCCGGGGGCATGGGTTTTCTCCCGGAAGATTCTAGCCAGATATCCGCGCTCCTCGGCGCCTTCCTCATCGACAAGGGAATCTACGAGATCATCTACGAGCTGAACAACCGGCCCGAATGGGTATCCATACCGATCCGGGGCATTCTCTCGATTCTGGCCTCTCCTGGAGCTTGAGGCAGCCATGCCTTTGGGTGCCGACTACCAGGGAAACGGAGAGTGCTCCTTCCTCCTCTGGGCTCCTATCTGCGACTCCGTCGAGTTGCAGATAGACGCGCCCGCCGGGCGTCGGCTGCCCATGGAACCTCTGCGCGGGGGCTACTGGCGGATTCGGACCGCCGGGGTGAGTCCGGGCAGCCTCTACCGGTATCGCCTGGACGCCGGGCGCCTACGCCCGGACCCCGCCTCCCACTTCCAGCCGGAAGGGGTGCACGGCCCTTCGGCAGTGATCGATCACCGCGCCTTCCCCTGGACGGACCGGGACTTCCGGGCTCCCGCTTTCGAACGGCTCGTGTTCTACGAGCTGCACGTGGGCACCTACTCGCCCCAACGCACCTTCGCCGGGGTCGTGTCGCGGCTGGACATGCTGGTGGAGCTCGGGATAAATGCCCTCGAGCTGATGCCCGTGGCGGCCTTCCCGGGCGAGCGCAACTGGGGATATGACGGGGTCTACCCGTTTTCCGTGCAGCACTCCTACGGCGGGCCGGATCAGCTGAAGGGGCTGATCGACGCCTGCCACGGCCGGGGCATCGCCGTGGTTCTCGACGTCGTCTACAACCACCTGGGGCCGGAGGGAAACTACCTGCGGGATTTCGGCCCCTACTTCACCGGCACCTACACCACCCCGTGGGGTGAGGCTGTGAACTTCGACGGCCCCTACAGCGACGAGGTCCGCCGCTACTTTCTGGAAAACGCCCGTCACTGGTTCAGCCGCTACCACGTAGATGCCCTGCGCCTGGACGCGGTGCACGCCATCTACGATTCCAGTGCCTATCCGTTTCTGAGGGAGCTGGCCGATGCCACCCGCCGCTGGTCGCATGAGCTTGGCCGTCCTCTTTACCTTATCGCCGAGAGCGACCTCAACGACGTGCGCCTGATCGACGATCCGGCCCAGGGGGGCTTCGGCCTTCGCGCCCAGTGGTCCGACGACTTCCACCACGCCCTGCATGCCTATCTGAGCGGAGAGCAGGACGGCTACTACCGCGATTTTGGCAACTTCGAGGATATCGTCAAGGCGGTCCGGGATGGTTTCGTGTACGATTGGCGCTACTCCGAATACCGCAAGCGCCGCCACGGCAGCTCCAGCAGGGATCAGTCCCCCGATCGGCTGGTGGTGTGCATCCAGAACCATGATCAGGTGGGCAACCGCATGCTGGGAGAGCGTCTGGGGGCTCTGGTTTCCCCCGACACCTACAAGCTCGCCGCCGCGCTTCTTCTCCTGGGTCCCAACCTGCCCCTGCTGTTCATGGGACAGGAGTACGGCGAGTCCGCGCCGTTTCAGTACTTCGTCAGCCACGGCGATCCCGATCTGGTGGAAGCGGTGCGCCGGGGACGCCGGGAGGAGTTTCACAGCTTCGGATGGACCGGGCAGGTTCCCGACCCCCAGGACCCGGCGGTCTTCCAGCGCTCGACGCTGTGCTCCGCGGGCAGAACGGGTCGGCAGCGGATTCTGCTGGAGCTCCACGCCAGGCTCATCCGCCTGCGCCGGCGAATCTTCGATGCTCAGCCACCGCCGGAGATCAAGGTCTCCGGCATCGGAGAGCAGCCTATACTGTTCATCCGATACACCCATCCCTCCCTCTCCTTCCTCTGCCTCTTCAACTTTTCAGCCGCGCGGCGAACACTGAAAGCACAGCAACTCCTGCGCCGAACCGCCCGCTGCCGGGTGCACAAAATATTCGACTCCGCCGCGGAGGACCGGAGCCCGCCGGAGGCTGGCGGGCTCGAGGCCGCGGACGCGGCACACCGGGGACAGACCGCATCTCTGAACCACGGCTCGCATATCGAACTTCCCGCCTACGGTGTCCTGGTGTACGCCTGCACCGGGAAGGAGACCCAATGAACCGATACGTGTGCATTCACGGACATTTCTACCAGCCCCCTAGGGAGAACCCATGGCTGGAAACGATTGAGCTTCAGGACTCCGCCTTTCCATATCACGACTGGAACGAGCGCATCACAGCGGAGGCTTACGGTCCCAATACGGCAAGCCGGATCTTGGACGAGGAGCGGCAGATCATCAACATCGTCAACAATTACTCGGGGATCTCCTTCAACATCGGTCCGACCCTGTTTTCGTGGCTGGAAGCGAATCGCCCGGACCTCTATCAATCGATCCTTCAGGCCGACCGCGCAGGAGCCGAACGTTTCTCCGGCCACGGACCGGCGCTGGCGCAGGTGTACAACCACATGATCATGCCCCTGGCCAACGCCAGAGACCGGCGCACCCAGGTGCGGTGGGGAATCCGGGACTTCGAGCACCGTTTCCGGCGCCGGCCGGAGGGGATGTGGCTGCCGGAAACCGCCGTAGACACCGAAACCCTGGAAATTCTGGCCGATCAGGGAATCGACTTTACCATTCTGGCGCCCACCCAAGCGTCCAGGGTGCGTCCTCTGAACGCAGGTGGGGAGGCTGAGTGGCAGGATGTGAGCGCGGGACGGATCGATCCCAAAATGCCCTATCTCTGCCGGCTTCCCTCGGGGCGCCGGATCAGCCTGTTTTTCTACGACGGGCCGATCTCCCGGGAGATCGGGTTCGGCCCGCTTCTGAACAGCGGTGAAACCTTCGCGGGCCGCCTGGTTTCCGCCTTCGACGATCGCCCCGCCGACCAGCTGGTCCATGTGGCCACGGACGGAGAAACCTACGGGCATCACAAACCCTTCGGAGACATGGCCCTGTGCTACTGCCTCTATCACCTCGAGTCCAACGGACTGGCAAAAACGACGGTGTACGGCGAATATCTGGAGAAGAATCCTCCGACTCAGGAAGTGCAGATCTTCGACGATTCCTCCTGGAGCTGCGCGCACGGCGTGGAGCGCTGGCGAGGCAACTGCGGCTGCAGTTCCGGGATGCATCCCGACTGGCAGCAGAACTGGCGCGGGCCCCTGCGGGGCGCCCTGGATGCAATTCGCGACGCCTGCATCCCCCTCTTCCAAGAGGAAGCTTCACGGTTTTTCAAAGACCCGTGGAAAGCCCGGGATGAATACATAGAGGTCCTGCTGGATCGCGGCGCCGACAGGATTCGCCGCTACCTGTCCGAGCACGCCGGAGAGAATCGGGGCGCGATATCGGATTCCGAGGCGGTACAGGCCCTGAAGCTTCTGGAACAGCAGCGCAACGCCATGCTCATGTACACCAGCTGCGGCTGGTTCTTCGACGAGATCTCCGGTATAGAGACGACCCAGATCATGCAGTATGCCGACCGGGCGATACAGCTGGCGGAAGACCTTTTCGACGTGGAGCTCAGCCGGGCATTCCGGTCGAATCTCGAGGAAGCCCCTAGCAATCTTCCCCGGTACGGGAACGGAGCCCGCGTCTACGAGGCACTGGTCAGACCCGCGCGGATCGATCTGCTGCGCGTCGGCGCTCACTTCGCGGTAAGTTCCCTGCTGGAGGAGTACCCGGAATCCACCGACCTGTTCTGCTATCGTGCGGTCAACATAGAGAGACAGAAGATCGAGGTCGGCCGCATGAGCCTGGTGACCGGCAGGGTGGATCTCAGCTCCACCGTGACGTGGGAACAAAAGCGCATCAGCTTCGCCGTTCTGCACCTGGGGGGACATCTGATCAACGGGGGCGTACGGGAGTTCGGCGGCATAGAGGAGTACGGGCACCTGATGACCGAGATCAACGAAGCGTTCAAAAACACCGACATCGCCGAGGTCTTTCGCCTCATGGACGAGCGCTTCGGGTCGCACAACTACTCCCTGACCCATCTGTTCCGGGACGAACAGCGCGAGTTCTTCCGGACCATCCTGGAACCGACCCTTAGGGAGATCCGGCAGCACTATCGGCGCATCTACGAGGAAAACGCGGCGCTGATGCTCGGCATGAGCGATCTGGGAATCCCCATCCCCAAAGCTCTGACCACTCCGTTGGAGTTCGTGCTCAACAGGGAGCTGCGGGAGTTCGTGGAGGCGGACCCGCCGGACATAGAAGCCCTGCAGCGCTCCTGCGAGGAGTTCGCCCGCTGGCCCGCCCAGATCGAAAGGGCTTCCCTGGCCCTGGCTGCTTCCCGGCGCGTGGCCGCCGATCTGGAGGCTCTTTCGCACCGGCCGCGGGACGTCGAGCTGCTGGAGCGGATCTGCCGGATGCTGGAGGTGCTGTCCACGGTCGGACTAACCCTCAACTTGTGGAGAGCCCAGAACAGCTACTTCAAGATCGGATCGGCCCTGGTCGCCGAGATGCGGGAGCTTGCCCGGCGGGGTGGAGCGGAGGCTGGCCGGTGGCTCGAGGCTTTCCAGAGATTGGGGGAGCTGCTTACGGTGAAGGTCGGTTTCTGATGCCCCTGTCCACCTACAGAATCCAGCTGAGCCCGGACTTCGGTTTTGGGGAGCTGCGGCCCGTCCTCCCGTACCTGAAAAGGCTGGGCGTCACCACCGTCTACCTCTCCCCGATACTGAAGGCCCGCACAGGCAGCACCCACGGGTATGACGTGGTGGACCCCACCGAGTTGAACCCCGAGCTAGGGGGCAAGGAGCAGTTTGACCTCCTGCTCCAGGATCTGCGAGCTCTGGGCTTGGAGCTGCTTCAGGACATCGTGCCCAACCACATGGCCTTTAGCGGAGAGAACCGCATACTGGTCGATGTGCTGGAAAACGGCCCGGACTCCCGCTTCTTCGATTTCTTCGACATCCAGTGGGACCATCCGGTGGAATCCATGCGGGGTCGGCTGCTGGCGCCATTTCTCGGATCGTTCTACGGCAACTGCCTGGAGCGCGGGGAGATCCGCCTAGACTACGACCGGGAAGGTTTTCACCTGCGCTACTATCAGCTGCGGCTGCCCCTGCGTTTGGACTCCTACGTCCGAATCCTCTCTCTGAGGCAGCGGGAATTGATGAAGCTGCTGGGGAAAGCGCACCCGGAGACCATCAAGTACCTGGGACTGCTTTATGCGCTGCGCCACCTTCCCTCGGCCTCCCGAAAAGACCTGGGCAGGGAGCGCTACGACCAGATCGCATTTGCCAAGGCGATGCTTTGGGAGCTGTATGAGGGCAGTGAGTCGATCCGCGACTTCATAGACCGGAACATTCGCACCTTCAACGGCACTCCCGGCGACTCCGAGAGCTTCGATGCCCTGGATTCTCTTCTCAAAGAGCAGTACTTCCGCCTCTCGTTCTGGAAGGTTGGAACCGAGGAGTTGAACTACCGGAGGTTTTTCAACCTCAACGAGTTGATCACACTGCGCGTTGAAGATGAGAAGGTTTTCCGCTACACCCACTCGCTGCTCTTCGACCTGGCCGGGCGGTTCGACGAGCTCGGCCTTCGGGTCGATCATGTGGACGGGCTGTACGATCCTCTCTCATACCTCAGACGTCTGCGGGACCGCTTTCCCCAAGCCTATCTGGTCGTGGAGAAGATACTGGCCTTGGGCGAGGATCTTCCCTCTTCCTGGCCGGTGGAGGGTACCACGGGATACGATTTCCTGAACGCCGTGAACGGCCTGTTCTGCAACCGCCGCAATCACCTGAAGATGAGCAAGATCTACCGCCGCTTCCGGGGCGCAGACATCACCTTTTCCCGCCTTTTGGATGAGAAGAAACGGCTGATCGCGGAAAAGCACATGGTGGGGGACATCGACAACTTGGCCGCGCTGCTCAAGCGCCTGGCCGGGCGCTACCGCTACGGCAGCGACTTCACCCTCTACGGGTTCAAGAAATCCCTGGCCGAGCTGCTGGCCATGTTTCCCGTATATAGAAGCTACATCAGCGCGGAGGAGCTCTCCCAGGAGGACCTCTACCGGATCGGAGAGGCGATCCGCCGGGCCAAGGGGAATCTCCCCGATTTCGTACACGAGCTGGATTTCATCGAGAAGATTTTCAATCTGCGGTTCGAAGAGAATTTGGAACCGGAAGAACAGCGTCGCTGGTACCATTTCATACAGCGCTTTCAGCAGTTTACCGGGCCCCTAATGGCCAAGGGGATGGAGGACACGGCCCTCTACGTCTACAACCGGCTGCTGTCTCTCAACGAGGTGGGAGGCAACCCGGAGAAGTTCGGGATCTCCCTGATCGAGTTTCACCATTTCAACAGGAAACGCGCACTGTCCCGGCCGTCCACGATGAGCGCCACCTCGAGTCACGATACCAAGCGAGGCGAAGACGTGCGGGCGCGGTTGAACGTGCTCAGCGAGCTGCCCTTGGAATGGGAACACCAGGTCGGAGTCTGGAGCCGCCTGAACAAGCAACACAAGCAAAGTACCGATTCGGGAGAAGCCCCCGACACCAACGACGAGTATTTTCTCTACCAGACCCTGATCGGGGCCTTTCCCTTTGGGGAGGTGGAAATCCCCCATTTCAGGCGGAGGCTGGAAAACTATCTCATCAAGGCGGTCCGGGAAGCCAAGGTGCATACCGCCTGGCTGGCCCCGGACGCAAGCTACGAACAGGCGTTCTCGAGCTTTCTGGCCGCATTGCTTGACCGGGGCCGGGACAATTCGTTCCTCGAAGCCTTCCTGCCTTTTCAGCGGCGGATCGCCTGGTACGGGATGCTGAACTCGCTCTCCCAGGTGCTCCTTAAGACGACCTGTCCGGGGACGCCGGACTTCTACCAGGGTTCGGAGCTCTGGGACCTGAATCTCGTGGATCCGGACAACAGGCGCCCGGTCGACTTCACTCTGCGCGGCAACCTGCTGCGGAGGATCGTGGAGAGTGGGGAGGATGCCGGGGGCTCGCTGATCCCCGACCTCTTCTCGAGATTCGAGGACGGTGCGGTCAAGCTGTTTTTGATACACAGGGCCTTGAGGGCGCGAGAGGAGCTCCCGGACCTCTTCTGCAAGGGGTCCTACACCCCCTTGAGCACTTCGGGTCGCTGGAAAAACAATCTGGTCGCCTTCGCGCGCAACGGAAACGCCCGGTGGTCGGTGACGGCGGTACCGCGATTCTGCACTGAGGTGTGCCAGGCCGGAGACCTGCCGCTGGGACCCGAAACCTGGGACGACACCCAGGTGAGACTGCCGAGGGGTGTGCGGCAGTGGAAGAACATGATCACCGGAGAGAACCTGGAAGGGTCCAGGATCCTGAGCGCCGGCCGGCTGTTCGCGACATTCCCGGGCGCCCTTTTGGTAGATGCGGGGTAAAAACCACCGGTCCTACAGGGGAAGGTGCGGTCTTGATGTTTCTCCGATACACCGCTAAGCTTGACGCACGATCGGCCGATCGTAAAAAAAGAGCCGATGCAGATAAAAACAATCAAAGATTTCTACGCTCGCATGCAGGAGAGCCTCGCCGTGCGCCGCCGCCTGGCCTGCGCCGTGTTGGGGGATCGTGACCTCCTGAGCGCAGACATCGAATACCTGCGCTCTTTGCTAGCCGCCCTGGATCTGCTGACCGACGACCATGGATTCGTGGAGCTCGAGGCGGATCACCACAACGTATCTTTCAAGCTCGACTACGAGCGCATCGAGCTGGAGAAGGATCTCCTGTTCCTGGACCGGGGCGAAGAGGCCCTGTTGGAGCTGATGTCGGAGCTCCACCCCGAATTCCGGGAGGAACTGGAAGGCGCCCTGGATTTCTGCCGCACCATGCCCGTTCCCCTGGGCTGCCTGATCACCGACCGCGACGGCACGGTGAACAACTACTGCGGGCGCTACCTGTCTTCGATTCAATCGGCCTACAACGCGGTTTTTCTCTCCCGTTTCGCCGAAGCGGCGGTTCGCAAGGCCGTGATCCTGACCTCGGCTCCCCTAACCGGGGGCGGGTTGGAGGATCTCACGGTCAGTCCTGAGGGCGTCTTCGCGCTGGCCGGCTCCAAGGGCCGGGAGTATCTGGACGACCGGAGGCGGAGGGGCAGCCTGGCCATTGAAGCGGACAAGCAGAAACAACTGGAGAACCTCAATCGGCGCCTCAGCGCGCTGCTCAGGGAGCCGGGTTACGAGATCTTCGCCTTGATCGGCTCGGGTCTGCAGTTCAAGTTCGGGCAGACCACCGTGGCCAGACAGGATATCTACGGCTCCGTCCCCGAAACGGAATCGGAAGCCTTCGCCGGGGTGATCCGGGAGCTGATCGGTGAACTCGATCCGGACGGTCTATATTTCAGAACAGAGGATACCGGGAAAGATATCGAGATCATCCTCACCGTCGAGGGGACATCGGGGCTCAAGGACTTCGACAAGGGAGACGGAATCCTCTTCCTCGATTCGGAGCTCGGGCTCGACCTCACCGGAGGTGAAAACCTCATCTGCGGCGACACCTCCTCGGACGTCCCCATGGTAAAGGCGGCCGCAGAGAAATCGCCTGATCCCTGGACGATCTTCGTGACCCGGGATGAAAACCTCAAGCAGGCGGTTCGGCGCACCTCGGACCGGGTTGCCTTTGTGAGCGAACCGGATGTTCTGGTCTGCTGCCTGAATCAACTGGGAAAGGAAAGAGCATGAAACAGCAGATGTGCTGCAGCGGCGCGATCTTCGATCTGGATGGCGTGATCACCCAGACGGCAAAGGTGCATTTCAATGCCTGGAAGCAGACCTTCGATACGTTTCTGGCAAAACGCAAGGGGCTTTCGGAGCAGCAGAAACGTCCCTTCACCTACGAGAATGACTATATCCCCTACGTGGACGGCAAGCCCCGCTACCAGGGTGTGAAGTCCTTTCTCGAATCCCGGGATGTATCCATCCCCTTCGGCAAACCCTCCGATGCCGCCACAGAGGTGAGTGTGTGCGGGGTGGGCAACAGGAAGAACGAGCTGTTCCGGGAGCTGGTGGCCACCGACGGCGTGGAGATCTACCAGAGCACGATAGACCTGATCAAGAACCTTAAAAAGCGGGGAGTGAGGGTGGCGGTAGCCTCTTCCAGCATGAACTGCCAGTTCATTCTAGAGAAAACCGGACTGGACAGCCTGTTCGAGGACATCGTCGGGGGTATCGTATCCCGGGAGCTGGAGCTCAAGGGCAAACCCGAACCGGATATCTTTCTCGTTGCCGCGGACAATATCGGGGTTGATCCCGGGTCTTCAATTCTGGTGGAGGATGCGGTTTCCGGAGTGGAGGCCGGCCGAAGGGGCAACTTCGCCCTGGTGATCGGCATCACCAGGACCGGGGACCCTCAAGCCTTGCGGGCATCCGGTGCGGATATCGTCGTCAATGACATGAAGGAGCTGTCCTGGAAAGACATCGAGCACTGGTTCAGCCGCGGTCTGGAGCAGGACAGCTGGACCCTGGTGTATCACGGTTTCGAGCCGGGGCGGGAGCGGCTGAGGGAAACTCTGACCACAGTGGGCAATGGCTACTTCGGCACCCGGGGCTGTTTCGAGGCAAACCGGGCCGATGAGGTCGTCCACTACCCGGGGACGTACATCGCCGGGGTCTACAATTCCCTGCCCAGCGTGGTATTCCGCAAAACCATCACCAACAACGATCTGGTCAACTGTCCCAACTGGCTGCTGGTGGAGCTGGCCATCGAAAACGGAAAATTTCGCTCCCCCTTGGACTTTGAGCTCCTCGACTACCGCCACTCCCTCGATATACGCACTGCCGTGATGAGCCGCCGTCTGACCTTCAAAGATAGAAAGGGCCGGATCACGACGATCACCTCCCAACGGCTGGCCAGCATGTCCGATCCGCATCTGGGCGCAATGCGCTTCAGCGTGCGGCCGGAAAACTGGTCGGGAAAGATTACGCTTCGCTCCTGCCTCGACGGCACGGTGATCAACTACGGGGTCCCCCGCTACCGGGAGCTGAACTCCAAGCACCTGACCCCTATATCGGTGAGCGAAGCGCAGGGGGCGATCAACCTGGAAGTGCAGACCGTCATCTCGAAAGTGAGGATCTTCATGCAGGCCCGTCATTCCCTGCTCTGCGACGGGAAAACCGCGAAGTGTGAGCAACAGTCAGAGCACGATGTGGGCCTGATCGCCGAGCGGTTCGCGTTCTCCGCCCGGGAGGGACAGGAGTACACTCTGGAGAAGATCGTCAGCCTGTACACCTCTAAAGACAGGGATGTCACCGATTCTCAAGGATCATCCCGCAGCGCCCTGGACGGGAAGCCGAGCTTTGCCGACCTGCGGGAAGCCCATGAGCGGGTCTGGCGGGCTCTCTGGGATCGGGCGGATATCAGCGTAGAAGGAGACCGCTTTGCCCAACAGGCCCTGAGGCTGCATATCTATCACCTTCTGTGCACCGCCAGTCCCCACAACCGCCGCATCGATGCGGGCATGCCCGCCCGGGGTCTTCACGGCGAGGCCTATCGGGGTCATATCTTCTGGGACGAGCTGTTCATCTATCCGTTCTACAACCTCCGCTTCCCCAATATCGCCCGGGCTCTTCTGCTGTACCGCTACCGCCGGCTGGAGGGAGCCCGGGAGTACGCCCACGAATACGGCTACCGCGGGACCATGTATCCCTGGCAAACTGCGGACAACGGCCACGAGGAAACACAGATCATCCACTTCAACCCCGTTTCCGGCAAGTGGGATCCGGACCTGAGCAGCCTCCAGCGCCATGTCTCAATCGCCGTGGCCTACAGCGTATGGGAGTACTTCTACTGCACAGGGGACCTGGAGTTCATCAACGAGTACGGGGCTGAGATCCTGGTGCTGACCACCCGCTTCTGGGCCAGCATCGCCGAATATGATGAGGCCGACCGGCGCTACCACATCCGGGGTGTGATGGGCCCGGATGAGTTTCACGAGAAGTATCCTGATGCCGATGCTGAAGCCGGCGGCCTGAACGACAATGCCTATACCAACATCCTGGTAAGTTGGCTGATGCACAAGACCATCCAAACCCTCGAATATCTTCCCAAAAAGGACATGCGCATCCTGGTGGAGAAGACCGGATTCAAGCCGGCGGAGAAGGAGCTGTGGAAGGATATCGTGAGCAAGATGAACGTGGTCATCTCCAAGGAGGGGATCATCTCCCAGTTCGACGGCTACATGGATCTGAAGGAGCTGGACTGGGAAGCCTACCGCAGCAAGCACGGCAACATCGGCCGGCTGGACCGCATCCTCAAGGCCGAGGGGGATTCTCCGGACCGCTACAAGCTCAGCAAGCAGGCGGATCTTCTGATGATCTACTACCTGCTGTCCCCCGGACAGGTGAAGAATATCCTCGAATTGATGGGCTACGAGGTCGGAGACGAGCTGGAGCTGATGCGGAAGAACTACGAGTACTACGTGCAGCGCACCAGCCACGGCTCCACCTTGAGCTTCATCGTGCACTCGGGGGTGCTGAAGTACCTGAAGGGCCACCGTCAGGACATGTGGCGCTGGTTCCACACCGCGCTGAAGAGCGACATCGACGATATCCAGGGCGGCACCACGGAGGAGGGCATCCACACCGGGGTGATGGGGGGCACCATGGACCTGGTGATCAAAGCCTTCGCCGGCATCAGCCTGTTCAAGGACGCGATCCTGTTCGAGCCGCAGCTGCCCCTGCATTGGCGGCGCCTGGTCTTCAAGCTCTGTCACCGCCGCAACTGGTTTCAGATCACCCTGACGGCCACGGAGCTCACCGTCAAGAAGCTCAGCGAGAGCAAGAAGCAGGGGGTGGACGTTCTTGTGGGGGACAAGCGCCACAGCCTCAAAGTCAAGGAGTCGATAACCGTCCAGCTGCCCGAGGCTTGAACTACCCGGAGGCCAACCGCTTGCGCCACCTGCGGTAGTAGGCGCTGCGCACGCGCTCGGCACCGCGGTACAGCCGATAAAACAGGGGCCGCAGGGCCACGTCGTAGCAGCCCAGTCGGTTGAGTACCCGCCCGCCGAAGCCGGTCTTGAAGCGAAACAGGCCGTGCATCGGGTGGCGCGGGTCCTCACTCGGGGGAATTCCGAACAGATCGTAGAAACGGCACTCCCGTTCCCTGGCCAGCTGGATAGCCCGCCACTGCAGACCGTAGCTGGGCATCAGGTTGCGCTTTCGATCCGAGGAGGCGCCGTACAGGTACCAGGCGCCGTCACCCCATACCGCAACGATGATCCCGGCCAACAGCTCCTCCTCGTGTCTGGCGGTCAACAGGTACAGCTCAGGGGCTTCCCTCCCATAGCTGCCGGCCAGGGAGAACAGCGTCCTGTAGTAGACTTCGCTGTGCAGGGTGATTCGGTCTCTCCGGGCCGTTTCCCGGTACAATCGGTACCATTCGGCCAGCGCCGCCTCCAGCTCATCAGGCTCTCCGGCGGCCCTGCCCTTCTGTCCCGGCTGGGAAGGGAAAATAGAAATCTCGATCCCTTTTTTCGCTGCCAGGCGGATGTTGTAGCGGGTCTTGCTCTTCATAGCGGCCAGCAGCTGCTCTTCCCCGACGGCAAGATCCAGGATCACCGTGTTCGGTGGCTGGATATCCATTGGTGCCTTGTACAGACCCCCGGAACTCTCCAGGGGTTCCGGATGGTTGCCCAGGCCCTCCGCTGCCCAGGGCAGATCGTAGCGCACGAACAGGCAGCGGCTCAGGTGCGGCCGCAGGGCATCGGCAAGAGCGAGCAGAAAGCGCTCCGGTTCCACGATGGGTTGGCTCAGCTGCGGACCGTGGGGAACATAGGCCAGATCCATCCCCGGGGCCAGTCGGCGGATGAGCACGAGCAGGCGGAATTGCCCTCCGCCGTAGCTGCAGCGGAAGGCCCGAGCCTGCCAGCCGAACCGCCTGCGGAAGGCGCCCCAGAACCCGCTCTGCAGCAGATCCGGGCTGCTGTCCAGCTCACCAGGCTCGGACGGCCGAACATCAATTCTCATCGCGGCTGCCATCCCAGGATCTCAGCTTCCACGTTGCCCATAACCTGGAGCAGGGAAAGGCTCAGGGAGGCCCACAGCGGCTGGGCGGGATCGATCACGCCGAGGCGGATCTTCAAACCGTAGGGTCGACCGCCGGGAAAAGATGGATCCAGCCAGCGCCACCGCCTTTCTGTGTATAACTCCACCCAGGCATGGCCGATGAAGCCGAATTCGGTCAATATCAACCCGTAGGCTATTCGGGAGGGTAGGCCCGCCTTTCGCAGGAGGGCTACCAGCAGCAGGGCATGCTCCGTGCAGTCCCCCGCCCTCTTCGACAGCACCTCCTCCAGGCCGGCAAACCCGTAGGCCAGGGACTTGTTCACGATGTAGCGGTCCACCAGACGCTCGAGGCAGAGAACGTCGATGCCGCGCTGCGAACCGGCGCCGCTCCCCGCAGCGCTGCCGCCTCCCGCCGGGAAGTCGTCCCGGGCAGCTGCCAGACCCCCCTCTTCGGCCTGCCGGCAGCGTTCCAGCAGCTCGGCCAAACGGGGATCCTTCAGATCCAGGTGGAATCCACCGTCGAGGTACCCTTTCACCTCGGGCGGGAGAGATTCCGGCGGGCAATCGACCCGCTGCGCCTCCGCGGGCCTGTTCGTCAGCTCCAGGACCAGCTCGTCCACCTCTCCCCGGTCGTCCTCGTGTGTGGATACGATCCGCAGCGCAGCGTCTCCGGCTTCCTTAATTGAAGCCAGATCCTCCTCGGCGCTGCGCACCGCCTCGTGCAGGATCGCTACACCGGGGCCGCGGAACAACAGAGTGAGCGATTGCGTGCTGCCCAGCGACACATCGCCGAGACCAATGACCGGGACCGTCAAAGAGGCTACATCGAATACGGCAGCAACCTCCTGCGCCGGCTCGCCGCTGCCGGGCAACCCCTGCTCGGAAGCCGGGGCTTCTGCGCCGGGATCCTGCTCCAGGCGGAGGATCTCCAATTCCAACCCCACCGGCGTCTTGGAGTAGAGAAACCGCGCCTCGCCATCGTAGACCTCGGTGGTGACCACGCCGGGAAGGCCGGTACTGCGCTCCTCCACCAGAATGCCCCGGTGGATCCGCCCCAGCGAATCGGCCAACTCCCCTGTACCGAGCACACGCAGACGGAACCCTTCGATCTTCATGGTTTCCGGAGAGAACAGCCGGTACTCCAGCTGCCCCGTTCCCGAAGAATCCAGGATCCCTGCGGCGATCTCACGGTCGATGGTGTACAAGCCCCTGGGCTCATCCTCGAAGGGCAGAAGCAACTCATCCACTTCGGCGCCGCGGTGAATCCGTACCCGCAGAACCTCTTCCTCCGGCCGGGCTTCGACCCGCCGACCACTGCCGTTCATGTCGAGCTCGGAGCTGACCGATACCAGTGCACCGCTTTTATCCTCGATCCACACGTCCGTCTGGGTCATGGAAAAGGGAACGCCGAAGCGGTGGATCTCCATGGTCTGTTCGATTTCACTGCGGATGAGCCCTTCGGCGCTGCGCCAGGTCGTCTGATGAAGAAAGCCGACAGTCTTGCCTTCCAGCAACAGCGAATACCAGTGATCCTCGAGCTTGTCCTGAGTGAATGCCAGGGAGGGAAGAAAGAGCAGCAGTAACAGCAGTCGCTTCACGGTCGGCGCCTTCGGCCGGGGACAGCAGGCAAGCGTTCCCAGGGCAGTCACAGCCGGGCCTAGCGCACCTGGCCGGTTTTCACTTTTTCAGTAGTGACGGTTTTTCCAGCGCATTCCAGGGGAAGATCGTCGATCAGCGCCCGACCTTCCTTCACCTGAATCGGGATCGAGAAAAACTCTTCGATATCGATCTCTTCGCCGGACTGTGCCGGCCTCTGCAAGCCCTCCAATCCAACCGATTCCCCGGGTTGGGCATGGTCGGCGAAAAGCACCTCCACGGTCTCGCCGTCGGCCGCGGCCAGCAGCATGCCCTGGCTTTCCACCCCCCGCAGGCGTGCGCTCTTGAGGTTGGCTACCAGCAGGATGTTCCGACCCTGCAGCTCCTCCGGTCGGTAGTAGGGGACCAGTCCGGAAACGATCTTGCGGGTTTCACCGCCAAGATCCACGGTTTCGATGTACAGCTTGTCCGCGTTGGGATGTTTCTCCACCTCGGTGACGCGGGCTACCCGCAGGTCAACCCGGGAGAGGAATTTTTGCACTGCCTCTGATGCCTGGGCCATGGCCTGTCCTCCTGAAAATTTCATCTTGAAGGTCTCGATCTCATCGTCTTCCAGCTTGCGGAACAGGAGCTCCGGTGGCCGGATCGCTTCGATGCCGGAAACCACACCAAGTTCCGTTGTTCCCGATCCCCCGGTTCCCAGAAACGAGTGGATCCTTTCCGAAGTGTCGGGAAGGTACGGATGGATCAGCACGGCCAGATCCCGGATCAGATAGACCAGATCCCGCAGCAACAAAGCGGTTGCCTCCCGGTCCTGCTTCACCAGCTTCCAGGGTTCCTCGTCCTGAAAGCGCTTGTTGCCGATCGAGGAGAGGGCGAGGATCCGCCGCAGGGCCTCCCGCAGCTCGATCCGCTCCAGGGAGTCGAGAACCTCCTTCTCCGCCTTCCGGACCTGCCGCCAGAAAGCCTCGGAGGCTTCGCCGGCAGCAGCGGCATCCGCCTCATCCGACGAATCAGGCCCCGCCACCTTGCCCTCGAAGAAACGTCCCACGAAGGTCAGGGTCCGGTTGACCAGGTTGGCCAGGTTGCCGATCAGCTCCCCGTTGACCTTCTCCTGGAAATCCTTCCAGGTGAACTGGGAATCCGCCTTCTCAGGACGGTTGTAGAA
The DNA here is from genome assembly GCA_964588355.1 of uncultured Spirochaetaceae bacterium. Lineage (GTDB taxonomy): Bacteria > Spirochaetota > Spirochaetia > SZUA-6 > DRHE01 > JAFGQJ01. The sequence goes on from CAZPPB010000029.1 coordinate 17,908, forward strand.
CAGGTAGAAGCGCCAGACGTCGGCGGGGATCCCAGATTCCACCGCATCGGTGCCGAACACGCCAATCCCTTGGCTCTTGGAGAATTTGCCGCTCTCGTAGTTGAGGTACTCGGTGGAGGACATGCGTTGCAGTAGAGTCCAGCTCTCCCCGGAGCCGATCAGCGAGCAGGGAAAAATCACCGTGTGGAAGGGGATGTTGTCCTTGCCGATGAACTGGACCAGCTTCACCTCCTCGGGGTTCTTCCACCAGCTCTGCCAGTCATCGGTGAGGTTGGCCGTGATCGAGATGTAGCCGATCGGGGCGTCGAACCACACAAAGAAGACTTTATTCTCGAATCCCTTCTTGGGCACGGGGATACCCCACTTGAGATCCCGGGTTATGCTCCGTTCCTGCAATCCGTCGCGGATCCAGGCTTTCGTCATCTGCACGGCGTTCCTGGCCCAGGCACCCTCCTGGGAGGTCCTCTCCATCCACTCCTCCAGCCTGGGGCGGATGGCGGGCAGGTCGATGTACAGGTGAGTAGTCTCCCGCAGCACCGGAGTGGTACCGCAAACGAGGCAGCGGGGCTCCACCAGGTCGGTGGGATCGAGGAGCTTGCCGCAGCTCTCGCACTGATCCCCCCGGGCTTCCCCATAACCACAATTCGGGCAAGTGCCGCCAACGTAGCGGTCCGCCAGGAAGCGGTCGCAGTGCTCGCAGTAAGTCTGTTCTGTGGTTTTCTCCTTTATGAAGCCGTTAGAATCCAAACCGAGGAAGATCGACTGGGTTATCTCGGTGTGCTTGGGGGTGGAGGTGCGCCCGTAGCTGTCGAAGGCGATGTTGAACCACTCGTACACCTCCGCGTGGATTGCATGATAGCGGTCGCACAGCTCCCGGGGGGTCACGCCTTCCAGCAGGGCTCGGGTCTCAGTGGCTGCACCGTACTCGTCTGATCCACAGACGTAGAGGGTGTCGTAGCCCCGCAGCCGGCAGTAACGGGCGTACACATCCGCGGACAGCACCTGGATGAGGTTCCCCAGGTGGGGAACATTATTTACGTAGGGCAGGGCCGAGGTGATGAGTATCTTCTTCATGGGTACACTACTATATTTTTATCATCTCCGTAGAGTCAAGTCCGCGCGCCAAGCAGTGCCGTCCGCGGCAGGCGCCCGGTCCAGTCGGAAGGTGCGAGTCAGCAGGATCGGCAGATACCCGTACCCCGGCAGGCGGTATTATAGAACAATAATCTCCCGGCGATGACTGGTCAGTTCCTTCAAGCCTTCCGGCGTGACCAGGACGCCGTCTTCATAACGGAGCCCATAGCTTCCGTCTGAAAGCCAGATATCTATGTTGAAGAGCATGTTCGGCTGTATTGTGAACTCCGCCTGTTTCGCCAGCCAAAGACCTTCCACCTCCGAATGCCCGGTTCCATGGGCCGGTCCGTACAGGGTGAAATCCTGGAAACCGTAACGGGCCAGGATCTCATAGTATCCGTCGAACACTTCGGAAGCTCTAACCCCGGGTCCGATCGCCTGCAGAGCGTAGTCCACCGCCTCCAGGGCCACCTCCATCAGTTTGCGGGCCTCGCGGGGAGGCTGGCCGATGGAAAAGGGGCGGCACATGTTGCCGCAGTAGCCCATGTACTTGGCACCGAAGGTGAACTGCACCAGCTCGTTGCGCTGGATAGCTCTGTTCGTCGAACGGCAGAGGCTCAATGTGGTGTTGGGCCCGGAACAGACCCAGGCCGGGTAGGGATTGCCTTCGGCACCGTTGTTCAGCATGGCCGAACGAGCCGCCGCTTCCAGCTCCCATTCGGTCTTACCTGGTTGGGCGGCGGCCAAAGCGGTTTTCATCGCCTCTTCGGTGATCCGGTAGGCCTCGATGATATAGGGAATCTCTGCTGCAGTCTTGATCGTCTCCACCCTCAGGATGAGATCGTCCGCAGGCAGAAACTCAGATCCGGGGGCTGCTTTCCTGAGATCCTCGAAAAGAATGTGAGGGAAAATATTCCAGTTCCCGACCCCGATCCGTTTAGGTACTCCGCCGCAGACTTTAGGCAGAATCTGAGCGTAACTCTCACCGCTGACCTCAGAAACCCACTCCGGAGCGGAGGTCTCCACCAAAAGGGGATTGATCACGATATCCACGTCCTGAGAAAAGACTTTCGCGAACTCGTAAGACTCCGGTCCTCCGGTAACCAGCACGGCCCGACCTTCGGAGGGTACGATGACGCCGGCGAAGTCAAAGAAGGGCCAGAATCCGGTTAGAAAGCGTGAGGTCGCCGACTCGCATTCGCTGGCATAACCGACAAAGGCATCGATTCCTTCCCTTTTCATCTCCCTCTGCAGCCGTGTTACCCGGTCGCTGTATTCAGAGGACGGTAGGGGATTGATTTGCATACATTCCTCCTATTTTTTGTTGTCGAACAGAGCCCGTCACCGGACTGTTCGGCTCATAGCGCAGCCTCCCCGCCAAGGTGAATCGGCTAGCTTCGACAGGCCTCCTCGTACATGGCTGCGATATTCTCCGGCGGGATGTCGGCCTGGAGGTTGTGGATCGGGGCGAACACGAAGCCGCCGCCGGCCTGCATCACCTCTATGCGGTGCCGCACGTCCCGACGAACCTCCTCCGGGGTTCCCCGGGGAAGAACGGACTGAACGTCCGCACCTCCGCCCCAGAACACGATGCGCTCGCCGAAGCGCTCTTTCAGTCTCTCCACCTCCATATGCGCCGCTGAGGTCTGCACCGGATTGAGGATATCCACGCCGATTTCGATGAAGTCCTCGATGAACTCGTACACCGAACCGCAGGAGTGGAGAAACACCTTGGCCGGGGTCAACGAGTGGGCGGTGGCGTAGATCTCTTTGAGCAGGGGTTTGACCAGCGAGCGGAACAGACGGGGATCGATCTGCGGGCCGTTCTGGAAGCCCAAATCATCCCCGAACCCGATCACCTGGATATACTCACCCACCGCCTCTAGGTACAGCTTCAGATCCTCGATCACCGCCTCGGTCAGGCGTTCCAGCAGGCGGCGGCTGAACTCGGATTCTCCAACCAGGCGCATGAAGAAGGTGTCGAAGCCGCTCAGGTACTGGCCGGTCTCAAAGATGCTGCCGTTGAACCAGCCGAACAGGCACTTGTCCGTGTTATCGTACAGATGGCGGGCGCGCTCCCGGAGGCACTGCAGCTCTTCCCGGCTGATCCGGGGCAGAGGGTGGCGCTCCAACTCCGCCGGGTCGCCGGTGTCGATTTCGGCCAGCGGGAAATGAGCGGGCACGAAGGAACCGCTTCCCGGGCTCAAGACATCTGTAATCACCTCCCCATCGAAGATCTTCCAGGTTCCGTCCGGCTCGACCAGCGGCTCGAAGCCTGCTGGAAACAGAGCGGGAGATCCGTCCGGAAGGGGATGAGGTTTCCAGCGGCCGCTGAGGGGGATGCCGGGGGCCGCGTAGTAGCGATCGACAGGTAAAACGTCGATGCCCCAGGCGTCGATCACCTCCGGTTCCACCTCGGCCAGCAGAAGGATGACGTTGGTCACCTTGACCGTTTCAGAGGCGAAGCGCCAGCCGCGTTCGGAAAGATAAGTTTTCAGTTCAGCGTAGGCCATGGCGTTGATGCCGGTGACGATCGAAGCGCCCAGATCAATGGGAAGGCGATCCGGCTGCTCGTGGTTGATGGCCGCCATTACCCTCTGCCTGGAAGTCATGGCTTTACTCCTCGGCGGACGCCAAGATTATAAACGGGAACGCTTACAGAGGGAACAGGCACCCCCCTGCAGCGTTCGAATAATGGGATAATGCCCGATGAGCAGTCCGAAGAGACCTCCAGGTTGATCCAGCCGACCTTTCAACGGTTTTTCGCAGAGCTACCTGCACATCCCGGTGAAAACGATATTTTCTCAGGCGCAGAAATCGATCGCCGTCAACACCATCATCTTGATCAGATTCATGACGCTGTCGATTTCCACATATTCGTCGATACCGTGTATATTTCCGCCCTTCGGTCCGATGATCGCCACGTCGGTCTTGGATGCTTTTCTGAAGCAATACGCATCCGTGGCGAAGGGTATACCTCTCTCCCGATACTCGAGGTTGAGCTGTTCGTAGGCCTGCCGGATGGAGGCAAGAGCAGGGTGCTTTCTATCGGTTTTGTGTCCCTCCAGATAACGAATTACCGTTTCGAACTTCGGAAAATTGTCCTGAAAATCCGGATCCCCGCCGAGTCTCTCCCGCATGAAATCCAGCAGATCATTCCTGGCTTGCTCCTCACTCAAGTAGGAGAAGACTTCCTGCCAGAAGAAGATATGGCCGGTGGTGGGAACCGCCCCTGCTTCCTGGTAGGTGGACCCACCGCAGTACAGCTGGTAGGTGAGCAGCCGCACGCGCATGTCCGCGTCATAGCTTTCCGGCACGTCGAACGTGGCCAGTCTCTTGTCGTATTCCTCGAGGGCCAGAGCAATTTTGCTCAACTTGTAGGCCGGGTTGGGCAGCTGCACATCCGTCCCGATTCCTCCGGGTCCGTGCTCGGTTACCGTGACCTTCCAGTCGGAACCGCCGATTGACTCGACACCCACGTACATGCCCGAGGGCTCGGGGACTATGGCAAAATCTACATCCGGATTCCGCAGTCTGGCCGCAATCGAGCCGTTGACGCCGCCGTTTTCCTCGTCCACGACGCTCTCGGCATACACGTCCCCTCTCAGCTTCACGCCCAGATCATGGAGGCACTTGAGAGCGAAAAATCCGGAAGCCGTACCTGCCTTCATGTCTATGGTGCCCCGGCCGTACATTTTGCCGTCCTTCACTTTGCCGCTGAAAGGATCCTTGAAAACATCCCATTCATCCCTGTAGCTGGGCACTGTGTCGATGTGACCGGAAAAACAGAGGGATCGTCCGCCTCCCCTTCCCTTGACAGCGGTCACAAGGATCGGTCTGTCCTTGTACAACCTCTGCTGTCCGTCTATGGTCGGGAAGAACAGGGGATGCTCGCGAATGCCCGGAACATCATCGACTTCGAACAGATCAGGCTCGCAACCGGGGATAAACTCCGAGAATTTCTCGTACAGGTATTCCTGCCCGGCCTTCTCGTTTCCGCCGGGGGGAAGATTTTCCGTTCTGATCTGAACGAGCTTCGAGATCGTTTCAACGATTGTGTCCCTGTTGCCCTCTACCCAGCGGTTGACATCCTCCAGGTGGTTCATTTGCCCTTCAAGCCGTGATCTCAATCTTCAGTTCTGCCGTCATCGCCGACTTCCCTCTGCTTGACCGTGGGGTAGCAGATCAGTACATTAGTTTTAAATGCCAAAGGATTCACGTTTGTGAGTCTATCCGATCAGTTGTCCTGAGCGCAATCCGTTGGACACGGTTTTGCTGCGTCTTTGGACCTTCACGGGCCGACCAGCGGCCACGTGCATGCACAATCACAGCTGGAAACTATCAAGTACAAGGAGGGTTTATGTCAGAACGTGACGTAACTCCTGGTAGAACACCCAGACGCCTGACACCAAAAGCGATCATCATCGTTTTAGCGATCATCGTGGTGTTGATCACGGTGTTCTCCAGTTTCTTCGTAGTAGACCCGCAGGAGACAGCCGCTGTGCTGCTGTTTGGCCGCTTTATCAGAATGGCCGACCCTGGTCTGCACTTCAAGCTCCCCTTCGGGATCGAGAAGAACTATAACGTACCGACCCAGGTCGTTCTGAAACAAGAGTTCGGTTTTCGGACCGAACGTCCCGGGATCACCACCATCCGGGCGTCCCAGGACTTCCCCGGCGAGTCGATCATGCTCACCGGAGACCTGAACATCGTGGATGTGGAGTGGATCATCCAGTACCGCATCGTGGATACCTTTGACTGGCTGTTCAAGGTCCAGGAAAAGGAAAAGACCATCCGGGACATCAGCCAGTCGGTGATCAACCAGCTGGTTGGGGACCGGGCGATCTTCGATGTTATCGGCGCCGAGAGGGCCAACATTGAAACCCAAAGCCAGGAGCACATGAACCAACTGTTCGACAAGTACGAGCTCGGTATACGGGTCACCACGGTGAAGCTCCAGAACATCGTACCCCCCGCCGGTTCGGTGCAGGAGGCCTTCGAGGATGTCAACAAGGCCATCCAGGACAGAAACCGCCTGATCAACGAGGGTCAGGAAGCCTACAACCAGGCCATCCCCAGAGCCAAGGGTCAGGCGGAACAGCTGATCCAGGAGGCGGAAGGTTACGCCATCGAGCGTGTCAACAAGGCGGAAGGTGACGTTGCCCGTTTCGCCCGAGTGTTGACCGAGTACAACCGTAGTCCCGGAGTCACCCGCACACGCCTCTACTACGAGATGTTCGAAGAGGTCTTCAAGGACGCGGAGAACGTCGAACTGATCGACAAGAACCTGGGCAACTTCATCCCCTTCAAGGCTCTCGGATCGGCTCCCTCAGGAGGTCCCCAATGAAAAAGACAATTACAGTATTAGTCGTCATCGCGGTTATCTTCATCCTCTTTCTGATCACCGGGCCCTTCTATGTAATCGAAGAGGGGGAACAGGCCGTGGTCATCCGCTTCGGCCGCATCATCTCCATCCAGCAGGAAGCGGGTTTGAAGATCAAGGTCCCCTTCGTGGACAACGTGAACAAGTTCCCCAAGAAGATCCTGGCCTGGGACGGCGAATCCCAGCGGATTCCCACCAAAGAGAACCAGTTCATCTGGGTGGACACCACTGCCCGCTGGCAGATCACCGATCCCAAGCTTTTCTACGAATCGGTCGGCACCATCACCGGTGCCCAGTCCCGTCTCGACGACGTGATCGACTCGGCGGTTCGTAAAATCATCTCCCGGAATCCCCTGGTGGAGGCGGTACGAAACTCGAACGTGATCAATGAGATCGATCGTCCGAGCGTGTATCAGGCTGGAACGGAGATCGAGGGACAGGCGGCGCAAACCCTCGGCATCGACACCACCATCGTCTACGAGGAGATCCAGACAGGCCGTGCCGCTCTCTCCAATGAGGTATTCGATGAATCCAGCATCATCACTCCCCAGTACGGAATCCTGCTTATCGACATCATCGTCCGCCAGATCAAGTACTCTGACGAGCTTACCGAGAGCGTGTACCGTCGGATGATCGCGGAACGGAATCAGATCGCCCAGGCCTTCCGCTCCGACGGCGAGGGAAAGAAGGCGGCGATCATGGGTGAGATGCAGCGGGAGCTGCTCTCGATTCAGTCCGGCGCCTACCGGACAGCCCAGACGATCAAGGGTGGGGCCGACGCCAGGGCGGCGGCGATCTACGCCAACACCTACAACAGGAATCCGGACTTCTACGAATTCTGGAAGGCTATCGAATCCTACCGGACCATGCTGCCCAAGTTCCGCAAGACCCTGACCACGGAACCGGAGTACTTCCAGTACCTCTACGACCAGACGGGTCAATGATGCTGATGTTGTGGCCGGAACCCAGGTGAAGTGATCCGCCAGACGCCCCGCGGCGAACCGGATGCACGCTACCCGGGTCAGTCAGGAAGCATACCAAAAAAATGATACCCGCGGCTTTCACAGCCGCGGGTTTTTTTCGTTCCGGCTCCCCGCCCCACGCGCGCAAGAAGAGGCATCCCCTTTAAGACCTGGTCAGCTATTCCTTCTGCTTGACAAAAGACATCTCCAGTGGCAGATATTGATCACGAGGAGCAAAACACATGGAACTGCAGAGAAAACCCTACGGAAACACCCCTGAGGGAACCGAAGTCGACATCTTCACAATAACCAACTCCGCCGGTATCACGGTCAGGGTGATCACCTACGGCTGCATCATCACCTCCGTTCAGACCCCCGACAGGGACGGAAACAACGGGGAGATCACCCTGGGCTTCGACTCCCTGAAGGGCTATCTGGCCGGACACCCCTACTTCGGCGCCCTGGTGGGCCGGTTCGCCAACCGCATAGCCGCGGGACGCTTCGAGCTTGAGGGCAGTCGATATACCCTGGCCCGCAACGAAAAGGGAACAACCCATCTTCACGGCGGCACTGTGGGCTTTGACAAACGCGTCTGGACGGCTGAGGAGATCCGGGACAATAACAGCGCCGGCGTGCGCTTCTCCTACACGAGCCCGGACGGCGAGGAGGGATACCCCGGGCAGCTCGAGGTCACAGCAACCTACTCGCTGAACGAGGCGAACGAACTGAGCTTCGACTACAGGGCACGGACCACCAAGGCCACGCCCATCAACCTGACCAACCATACCTACTGGAACCTGAGCGGTCCCGGCTCCGGCACGGTCTACGACCACCTTCTGTCCCTCAACTGCTCCCGCTACGTGCCGACAAACGAACAGCTGATTCCCACCGGGGAGGTTCTTTCCGTGGAGGATACCCCCCTGGATTTCCGCGAGCAAAAGGCAATCGGCCGGGACATCGATCAACTTCCGGTCGGCTACGATCACTGTTTCATCGCAGACAGGGAGGGCCGGGAACCGGCTGCCATCGCCAGGGTGTTCGATCCGGCCAGCGGCAGAGGTTTCGAGCTTTCCACCACCAAACCCGCTGTCCAGCTGTACACCGGAAATTTCCTCGACGGGATCCGCGGCGCCGGCGGCGCGACCTTCGACAAGCACGGCGCCCTCTGTCTGGAAACCGAGTACTACCCGGATGCGGTGAACCGTCCCGAGTTCCCCTCTGCCGTCCTTCGTCCCGGCGAAGTCTATCATCACACCACGGTCCACCGTTTCTTCAGCGAGTGATCTTTCTCTGTTTCACTGCCATCCTCATCCTGGCGGTGAGCAGCCAGGTGTTTCCCTCGTTCCTGACCCGGCTGGGAGGAAATTCCGTTCAGCAGGGACTGCTGCTGTCAGCACTGTTCTTTTTTTTCCCGGCCGCGTCGGTGGTATCGGGGATCGTGGCCGACCGCATCGGCAAGACGCGGGTCGCAACGGTTGGCGTGTTGCTGGTCGCCCTGCCCCTGGGCCTGATCGCCGTGTTTCAGGACGTCTGGGCCCGTACGGTGACTCTGCTTCTGTTCGGCATCGGCGGTGGGATCATAGAGAGCCAGAGCTCTGCCCTGCTTGTCGACATCAGTCCGGCCCGGGAACGGTCCATCCTGAACCTGTCTCAGGTACTTTTCAGCGTCGGTGCCGCAGTGGGGCCGTTCCTCCTGGTGTTGATCTATTCCGCCACCGACCGGCTGCCGATATCCGCAGTGTTTCTCTTTCTGGCCGGGATCAACCTTCTGCTGGCTGTAAGCTTCATCCTGACCAGAAAGCCGGTACTGCCCCCCGTCGACCACGAAGCCCTCGGTTTGAGAAAGCTCCTCAAGAATCGGCTCCTCCTGGCCATGGCCCTCTGCATCTTCCTGTACGTGGCCGCGGAGATGGGCACTGCGGCCTGGCTGGCCAAGTACGGGGAGATCCACCTTGGTCTGTCCCGTGAGCTCGCGCCGGTTTGCATTACGATCTTCTGGGGCAGCCTGGGTCTGAGTCGGGCCTTGGTAGGCGTGCTCACCCAGCGGATCCCGGATCGAACCGTCCTCATCCTGGCGGTTGCGCTGAGCATCGCCGCCCAGCTGTTCGCCTTTTCCGTCGGAAATACCGCGGTCTCTTTGGTTGGGATCGGGATCCTCGGTTTCGGTATGGGCTGCGTCTGGCCGACCCTGGTCGCCCTGGCGGGAAGTCGCTTCAGAGGTGACAGCGGCAGCGCCGTGGGGATCATGGTGGCCGCCGGCGCACTGTCCGTTCCCCTGGTACAGATGGCTGTCGGATTCACCTCCCGAAGCGATATCCTGGGTCTGAAAAACACGCTGCTGGGGCTGGCCCTCCTCAGCGCCGTGAATCTGCTGCTGATCCTGCGGATCTTCCGCCGTTCACCCTCCTCGACCGGATAAAGCTGACAATCGAACTAATATTTATTATCTTACCCCTATGAACCGCAGCATATTCCGAATTGGCCTGATAATCATCGTAATTCTCTCCGCCCAAAGCGGTTGGACCCAAGGCGGCCTTCCCACGGAGAAGATCCGCCTGCCCGAAGGATTTCAGATCGAGGTCTATGCCTCCGGCTTGAAAACCGCCCGGGGGTTGAGCTTTGCCCCCGACGGCACGCTGTTCGTCGGCTCGAAGAGCGGCCAGGTCTACGCGGTTCGGCCGAACGGGCAAACCCTGACGGTAACCGGCGGACTGAACATGCCCGTAGGTCTGGATTACTTCGAGGGGGATCTGTACGTCTCCTCCCTCTCGGAGATCGTGAAGATCGAAAACGTCCTGGCCAATCTGGGCTCAGACCCAAGGCCCACGGTGCTGATCGGCACTCTCCCCCGGGACCGGCACCACGGCTGGAAGTTCATCAAGGTCGGGTCGGACAGAAAGCTCTACGTGCCGGTGGGGGCACCGTGCAACGTGTGCGATTCCGAGGATCGGCGCTACGCCAGCATCCTGCGCATGGACCTGGACGGCAGCGGCCTGGAGCTGGTAGCCGGCGGGGTTCGCAACACGGTCGGCTTCGACTGGCACCCGGAGACGGAGGAGCTGTGGTTCACGGACAACGGCCGGGATCTGATGGGGGATGATATCCCTCCGGACGAGCTCAATCGGGCGCCCCGGCCGGGGCTTCACTTCGGCTTTCCCTACCTCCACGGAAGCGACGTGCGGGACCCCCGCTTCTGGGACGACCGGCCGGCAGGAGTGGAGTTCCGCCTGCCCGAGCACGAGTTTCCCGCCCATGTGGCCGCGCTGGGCATGCGCTTCTACACGGCGGAGCAGTTCCCCGCGGAGTACCGGGGCGGCATCTTCGTGGCCGAGCACGGCTCCTGGAACCGCTCGGAGAAGATCGGCTACCGGGTGAGCTTTCTGCGCCTGCGGGAAAACCGGGTTGTCGAATACCGCATCTTCGCCGAGGGATGGCTGGAGGGCGAGCGATCCTGGGGCCGCCCCGCCGATGTGGAGATCGGGCCGGACGGGGCGCTGTACGTTTCAGACGATTCCGCCGACGCGGTGTACCGCATCAGCTACCGCCGCTGATGCGGTACAGAGAAGAATACCGACACGTTATTCCGTCTTAGAGCTACAGAACGTCCCTATCCGTAGAGATGGCATCAATTCTAGGTTCTGCTTGTACGAATGATTTGGTAACGGCTATGTTTTCCATGGTACTTTGGATCCGGAGGAGTTGCACCTGGAGCGTAAATTCACTCTTGATTATTGGATCGGCGACGAGGAGTATGTAGGAAAATTGAAGGAAGTTCCAGGTGCCTTCAGCCAAGGCGCCAACCTGCAAGAACTCGAAGAAAACAGATAGGAATCGAAGGATCTATTAGCTGAACCGGCGATCTCCCGACAATACGGCCTCATACCACATAAGAACACAAAATTTCCTGATTTTCGCGCAAACCACTTTATATATGTATATTGACCGTGCTATTTGATCCCAACCCACTCACCAGGGAGGATATGGAATCTGAAGGCGAGCAACGCTTGTTACCGTTGGAATGGATACCCTCGGTCGTGTCCTTGTCGTCGTTTTTGCGTATCGCGGCGAAGAGATCCGGTTGATATCTGCTCGGTCCGCGACCAAAAGTGAGAGAATGCAATATGAAGAAGGAATATGATTTCTCCAAAGCCAAGCGTGGAGCGGTAGTTCCTCAGAAGGGAAAGACAAGAATCAGTATCTACATCGACAACGATGTTCTGGAGGCGTTCCGCCAGCGGTCTGATGAGTCTGGTAGAGGCTATCAAACGATGATGAATGAAGCTCTTCGTGAATGTCTTGGAAAATCACTCCGCCCTGTGGACGAAACGGCTCTTCGCCGGATCCTTAGAGAGGAACTGAAGACCGTCGGCTGAAGGATTACCATCCTCAACTGCTGAGCGCCCGTTATTCACAGAAGTACAACCCGTAGGCCACTTCTGCTGCGGCTGTTTGCCGGGAGATCGCCGGCGTGGCATATTATTCTTATAAGACTGAAGCCCAATAGGTACTCGTCCGTTGGCAAAGAAGAAAAAGATACCGGAAAAATACCAACGATGGATCGATGCGCGGAAGCGCTACCAGCTTTCTCATGCCCACACCCAGATGGCCAGAGAACTGGGATTGAATCCGAAGAAGTTCGGCAGCCTGGCCAACACGAAGCAGGAACCCTGGAAGTTGCCGTTGCCCGAGTTTATCGAAGAGCTGTACATCAAGCACTTCAAGAGGAGTCGGACTGAAAACGTCCGTTCCATCGAGCAGATGGTCCGTGATTCGGACAGGAAGAAGGTAGAACGTAGAGCGCGAAAACAAGCAGCACGGTTGTCACAACAATCTAGCGAGGATCCACTTGCACCACAATAAGTATCGACTACTTGTTGTTCGGTCTGCGCCTCTGCCGACTGATTATCTTTTCTGATCTCACCCCCCCTAATTCCCGGCAAAATGGATTACATCGTGGTTGCGCTGAAAAATAGCCAAAATCATTGACCGGCCTTCCAAACCATGTCACCATTTCCTAGAACCTGGGAGGGGACCATGAGCCTACCTCGCAATCAACAAGAAGAATTGTTCAGTGCTGACAAAGAGTTGGCGGATTTCTTGCCGGCCGACGACCCGATGATGGTGTTCAGCCGAGAAATATACCCGGCTTTCAAAGATGAGGATTTTGCACAGTGTTATTCAACAAAAGGTCGCTGGGCCACTTCGCCGGCATTCTTAGCCTGTGTCACGATCTTGCAGTTTCGGGAGAACCTGAGTGATCCCGAAGCAGCTGAAGCTTGCGTATGCAGACTGGATTGGAAAATCGCCCTGCATCTGCCTGTAGGTGAGAAAACCAACTGATCAAAGAGCTTCTGACCCGGGTTCCCTCCAACAGGTTGGGTAAGTTGGAACAGCTGGAGATCATGGAGACCATATTCAGAGAGAACGTGGTGATCACAAAGAAAGAAATCGATCGGAAGGTTTTTATCCAGGCCGAGGAGATCCAAAGACCGAAACAAACCATCTTCGATCCGAGGGATTTGAGCCTCAAACTGGGCAAGAAAGCAAGCAAGGGCTGGGTTGGAAGTAAATGCCACGTGGTAGAGACGGCGCAGAAAGGGAAGGTCAATTTCATCACCAACATGATCTATCAGCAGGCACAGGCGCACGACTGTAATATTCATGAAAAGCTGCGAGAAGGAAACGAGTGCCGAGGGCTACATCCAGAAAAGGTGTATGGGGATATGAGCTACATCAACGGCGGTGCGATCTGTGAACATCGGAAACACGGACAGGAATTGATGGGCTATATCCGGGGACAACACGCAAAGAAACCTGAGGAGTTCAAAGCCTACAGTTTTTCAATCGATATGCAAAAGTTGAAGGCTATTTGTCCTGCGGGACAGGTGACCTCGCATACAGTACTACAAAAGGACGGCTATATCGGTTTTCAGTTTCGCAAATCGACATGTTTAAGTGCTCATTCTGGAATGAATGTGTTGGTACTAAAACACCAATCGGAAGAAAGATCTCGGTGAGCCCCTACTATGATTATATCCGAGAACGACGAGAA
>CAZPPB010000030.1:0-31039 GCA_964588355.1 uncultured Spirochaetaceae bacterium
CCGCGGCCTCACCATGGGAGCGATCAAGGAATAGAACTTCGCACTACGAGGAGAGGAAGAAAAATGGACGATCTGATTGCATATCTGAAACAAAAAGGCGTGGATCGCAGCTTCGCCGAGCTGGGTCTGGATCTGTCTTCCCAGTTCCCGGAGAACAAGCGCCAGGCGGCGACCGAGCTATACGGGCGGCACGAGTGGCTGGTGAAAAAAGTTGCCACCTTCGGCACCGTCATCAATGCACTGCCCCCGGATGAAAAACTTGAGCAGCTGCCCTGGGAAGAGTGGTACGTTCTGGAGGGCAAGAACCATCACCACGTGCTGTATCTCGAGGAGCCTGCCGCCTACGATGAGCTGTTCGAGGCGCCGGATGCCGATGACATCCATCCTCCGAGAACTTTGGGCAAGAACTGGTACGTGATAGACGATCCTGATATGAGCCCCGTGCTCCTGAGATAGACTGCCCGTCGGGACTGCCCGCCGGAACTCACCGCCGGGGCAGGGAAAAGCGCTTCCGCGCGTCCCCGCACGGCAAGCGCCTCAGCCCGGGTCGCTTACCACCTGCACGCTGCGGCTCATTCCCAGGCGGTTTGCCCCGGCCTGGACGAGCTTCAGTGCCTGTTCCCGGCTGCCGATACCTCCCGCGGCTTTTACCCCCGCACGGGTCCCGACAGTTTGCCGCATCAGGCGGACCGCCTCCACCGTAGCCCCGGAGGGCCCGAAGCCCGTGGAGGTCTTGACGAATGCCGCCCCCAGCCCGACGGCGATCTCGCACGTCTTGACGATCTGCGGCTCATTCAGGTAGCAGATCTCCAGGAGCACCTTGACCGTATTGCCCGCCGCCGCTTCGATTACCGATTGGATTTCCCGCTCCACGGTCGCGTAGTCTCCCTCTTTGAGGGCGCCGATATTGATGACCATGTCGATCTCCGTCGCGCCGGCGGCTACAGCGTCTCTGGTCTCCACTGCTTTCAACAGGGAGCTGGAAGCTCCCAGCGGAAAGCCCACGCCGGTACAGACGTTCAGCGCGGAGCCCGCCAGGAGCCCGGCTGCCAATGGGATGTGGACCGGATTCACACAGACGCCGGCGAAACCATACGCCTTGGCAAGCTCGCATTGCCGGCTGATTTCCTCCCTGGTAACATCCGGCTGCATCACCGTATGATCGATGATTGCCGCCAGTTTCTTGTCGTAGCCTTTCGGTTCCTCGTGCTTCATCGTCGCTTCCCCCTGCATGGCGATGGTAACCCATCGCTGCGGCATTGTCATCCCTGCCCGCGGAACATGCGAAGCCGCCGGGATTTGCTTGACGAATCGCACGGACTATGTGACATACTGGTAGAAGAAAAACGGCCGCCGCGGCGGCGATGAGCCAAAACCTACACGAGAAGAGGGGCATACCATGAGCACATTTATCCTTTCCCATGACCTCGGCACCACGGGAGACAAAGCAACCCTGTTCAGCGCTTCCGGGCAGCTCATAGGAAGCTGCTTCTCCGAGTACCCGACCTCCTATCCAAAACATGGGTGGGCGGAGCAGGATCCCGACTTGTACTGGAAGGCCTTCTGCAGTTCCACGGCGGATCTGCTCGAGAACAGCAGGATCGATCCTTCGGATGTGGCCAGCGTCTGTTTCTCCGGGCAGATGATGGCGGCGCTTCCGGTCGATGCCGGCGGCCGGCCTCTTCGCAATTCGATTATATGGGCCGACCTGCGCTCTACCAAGCAGGCCGAGGATCTTTCCCGCCGGATCGATGCAGACAGGGTGTACGAGCTCACCGGACATCGTCTGAGCGCTTCATACTCCGCCACAAAGATCATGTGGCTCCGCGAGAACGAGCCGGAGGTCTACAAAAAAACCGCGAAGTTCATCCACGCGAAAGACTACCTTGCCTCACGCCTCACCGGAAAGATCGTGACGGATTACTCCGATGCTTCGGGAATGAACCTGCTCGATATCACTGCCCTGAAATGGGCGGATGAAATACTGGAAGCATCGGAAATAGACAAGAACAAGCTGCCGGAGATCGTAGAATCTACCCAGGTGGTCGGCAAGATCGGCAAAGATGCGGCCGCCCAAAGCGGCCTGAGGGAAGGCACACCGGTTGTGATAGGAGGAGGCGACGGAGCGTGCGCAACCTGCGGAGCCGGAGTGGTGGCTGAAGGGGAAGCCTATATCTATCTGGGGACGTCCACCTGGATGGCGATCGCCGCCAACAAACCCCTGATCGATCCCAAGCGCAGGACCTTCACCTTCTGTCACTTCCTCAAAGGCCTGTACTTCCCTGCCGGAACCATGCAGAGCGGCGGCGGCTCCTTCCAGTGGTTCAAAAATATTCTCTGCGACTCCGAGATCGAGGCTGCCGAACGCGCCGGGGTCGATGTATATGACATCCTGTCACTCAAAGCTCAGGCGATCCCCTGCGGTTCGGAAGGAGCCGTGTTTCTTCCCTATCTGATGGGAGAGAGAAGCCCGCTGTGGAATCCGAATGCCAGGGCCTGCTTCATCGGCCTGTCGATGATCCACAACAAGAACCACATGATCCGGGCTGTCCTGGAAGGGGTGGCTTTCAACATGAAGCTCATAGAACAGGCATTCCAGGAGCAGGGGATAAAGCCTGCGGAGATCCGCATGATCGGCGGAGGAGCGAAAAGCAGATTGTGGCGCGGCATTTTCGCCGATGTTATGGAAAAACCGGTCGCCAGGTTGAGCTTCATAGAAGAGGCCACCTCCGTGGGCGCGGCCATAGCCGGCGGTGTCGGTGTGGGTATTTTCTCCTCGATCAACGATGCGGCCAAGATCGTGAAGCACGTGGAGACCAACAGCCCGGCGGAGCAGAACTTCCCCGTATACAGGAAGCAGTTCGAGATCTTCAAGCGCAGCTACGCACAGCTTGAAGGGGTCTTCGATCTGCTCACAGGGCTCGCCGGCGGACAGGGAAGCTAGGCTGCGCGGCCGGCAGGGAGGTCTTCAATGAGTGCACCTAAGATCTGCGTGGTGGGCAGCTCGAACATCGATCTTATCGCCAAGATTCCTCGTCTGCCCAAGATGGGGGAAACCCTTCTGGGCCGATACTTCCATATGAGCTGCGGAGGCAAGGGCGCCAACCAGGCCGTGATGGCGGGCAAGCTCGGCGCCCGGATTTCGATTGTGACCAAGGTGGGGCAGGATCATCTTGGAGAGATCATAAAGAAGAATTATGAGGAGATGGGGGTTGATCCGGGATACATATTCACCAGCGCCGAGACCTCCTCGGGGGTGGCGCCCATCCTGGTAGATGACCAGGGGCGCAACCTGCTCGTATACATTCCCGGAGCCAACATGCTGCTAAGTCCCGAAGACGTAGAACGCGCCGTCGAGCGAATCGCCGCGGCGGATGTACTGGTCTGCCAGCTGGAGATCCCCCTGGAGTCCAGCCGGCGGGCCCTGCAGATCGGACGGGAGAACAACGTCCGCACCATACTCAATCCCGCGCCGGCACAACCTCTGAGCCGCGAGCTACTCGAGCTCTGTGACGTTGTCATTCCCAACGAAACGGAAACCGAGATCATCACGGGGTTGCCCGTGGAGACCGAAGAGCAGATCGCGGCCGCCGGGAGCCGTCTGCGGGAGATGGGATGCGATGTGGTGATCATAACCATGGGGCACCGGGGCGTGATGCTGGTCTGCGGGGAGGGAACGGAGCATTTCCCGGCGGAAAGAGCGGAAGCGGTGGACACCACCGGAGCGGGGGATGCCTTTGTCGGCAGTTTCGCTTATTTCCTGGCCCAGGGTAAAGCACTGAAGGAATCCGTTGGCCGGGCGAACAAGATTGCAGCCTATACGATCGCCAGGGTGGGGACCCAGGTGTCATTCCCCTGGAGCCATGAAATAGCCGACCTGCTTGGCTGATCCGGAGGAATAGCCCCCTATTTATTCTCCTCCCTCCAGGATCGAGCGAAATCTGTGAATGTTTTTTTGCAGATCCCCGCCGCTTTCGAAAATTGAAGAGGTGCCCGCCACGAACACCTGGGCGCCGGCCTCGCGCATCCGGGGGAGGTTTTCCCAGCTTACATTGCCGTCCACTTCGACCTCCAGCTCGTAGCTGTGTGAGCGAACATAGTCGACCGTCTCCCGCAATTTTTCGATACCTCCGGGAACGATCTTTTGGCTGACGAACCCCGGGACTACCGTCATGACGCAGAGCAGATCCACATGCGGCAGCAGCGGCTTCAGGTTCTCGATCGTCTGGGCCGGGTTGAGAGCAATCCCCGCCCTGGCGCCGTGGCTCTTGATCAGCTGGATCGTGCGCAGAGGATGGTATACCACTTCAGGATGAAAGGTAATTATCGAGCCATTTATTTGGGAGAATACCGGCACGAAATCTTCGGGGTTGTCGATCATGAGGTGGATATCCTGGACAGTATCCGTGTAGGAGGAGATCGCCCGGCAAAAATCGAACCCCAACGAGAAATTGTGCACGTAGTGGCCGTCCATGATGTCGATGTGGAAGTACTCGACGCCGTTGTCGATGAACAGATCCAGATTCTTCCTCAGGTTCAGCAGATCCGCACACATCAGGGATGGGGAGATCTTCCGTGTCGGTATTTGCATTTGTGCACCTCTTCAAATAAACTGGGATTCATCATATTCGTTGGGGGGTTCTTATGTCCAGGATCTGTGTCGTGGGTGCGGCTAACATGGATCTCATAAGCTATGTGCCGCGGCTGCCGAGAATGGGAGAGACGCTGCACGGCTGGAAATTCCATATGGGGTTCGGGGGCAAGGGCGCCAATCAGGCGGTGATGGCTGCAAAGCTCGGCGCCCAGGTATCCATGGTCACCAAGGTGGGTCGGGATATCTTCGGTGAAAACACTTTAGAAAATTTTCGATCCTACGACATCGATTGCACTCATGTACTGTTCACCGACGAGGCTTTTTCAGGGGTCGCACCCATTGCCGTTGATGAGCAGGGCAATAATTCCATCATCATCGTCACCGGGGCCAATGATCTGCTTTCTATAGAGGATATCGAGGCTGCCCGGCCGGCGATCGCCGCAGCCCAGATCCTGATATGCCAGCTGGAAACCCCTCTGGACACCACGATCGCCGCCCTGCGCATTGCCCGTCAGGAAGGGGTGAGGACCATCTTCAATCCCGCCCCGGGAAGAGCCGACCTCTCAGAGGAGCTCTTCCCGCTCAGCGACATGCTCTGTCCCAACGAGAGTGAAACCGAGCTGATCACCGGTCTGCCTGTCAGTTCGATTGAAGAGGCCGGCAGCGCAGCCCGGGCTTTATTGGCCAAAGGGGCCGGTACGGTTATCCTGACTCTGGGAGATCGGGGCAGCCTGTTGGTGAGCGACCGGCAAACCGAGCATATACCGGCAGAGAAGGTGAAAACTCTGGACAGCACGGGAGCCGGAGATGCCTTTATCGGAAGCCTGGCCTACTTCGTGGCGGCGGGGAAAACGCTGCCCGAGGCCGTTCGCCGGGCTAACGGCATAGCAGCCATCAGCGTCCAGGCTTCCGGTACCCAGTCCAGCTTCCCGAACGCCGCCGACCTTCCCGCCGGCTTCCTGGAGTGAACGTAGAGTGGTTGGGTGGGGCGATAACGGGTGCTGATTTGCGACTCCAGTAAATTGAATTGTCCCGCCAAAGGATGTATCATCTAAAAGAGACAGTCCCATGTCCGAAGCGAAGGACGTTCAGTTAGCCCAACTCATCGATAACCGGGATGTGGAGAAGATCATTGAAGAGGTGCTGAGGATCTTCTGCTACCACTACTCGGAAGACTCCGCCCTGCGGATTCGCGTGGCCTTCTCCCAGGTGCGCTCTCTGTTCGCGGGGGAGTTCCCCGGTTACCGGGAGTGCCTTGCGGAGTATCATGACTTCAACCACACGATGAGCGTACTTCTGGCAACGGTGCGTCTTCTGGACGGCTACAACATCGAACGGGTGTTCCTGCCCGATGAACTGGCCATCCAGCTGCTCCTGGCCGCTCTCCTCCACGATACCGGTTACATCCAGGAAGACTGGGATACGGAGGGCACGGGGGCCAAGTACAGCCCCCAGCACGAGCGGCGGAGCATCGAATTCCTGAAACGCCACGCCGAGGTCTTCGAGATCGAAGAGCCGGAAATCGAGCCGATCGTACGCCTGATCCAGGCGACCGATCTGAAAACGGACTTTGCCAAGATCGCCTTCCCCTCCGAGGAGCAACAGGATGCAGGAGCCATCCTGGGCAGCGCGGACATCCTCGGCCAGATGTCCGACCGTGCCTATCTGGAAAAGCTGCTCTTTCTCTATCACGAGTTCCGGGAGGCGGGGATCCCCGGATACGAGACCGAATTCGATATCCTCAGGAAAACCCGGGATTTCTACGAGGCGGTGAAGAGACGCCTGCGGGACACCTACCTCCACGTGTTCGAGTTTGCCCATCACCATTTCCGCGAACGCTATGAGGTCAACCAGAACCTCTACATCGTGGCCGTGGATCGCCAGATGGCTTATCTGGAAAAGATCATCGGCGACCGGAGCACCAACTTCCGCCACAAGCTCAAGAGGGGCGACCAGGCCAGGCTGCGCGAACGCCGTACTGGATAGCCGGTTTCCTGTTTTTTACCGGTGGAGCTCAGCCCGCGGATTCGGGCAGCCTGTCGCGGATCTTGTCGATGGTCAGGGGGGCGGAACCCTCGTAGTGGTTGTTTATGTTTAGATAGACATCCACCCTCCGGCGCAGCAGCTTGCCGATCGTCTCCAGGATATCCCCGATCTCCTCGTCCTTGGGACTCACGATCTTGTCCCACTTCTTTCCCGTCATCCGCTCCATGCCTTGGCGGTCCGGTCCGTGCAGGCGGATGATCGCCAGGTCCCCCTTGGCGAACCACTGCTCCCGTGCCGGGAGGATCTTCCTCAGGTCGGGCATGTAGTAGCCCTGGAGAAAACAGGGGAATAGAGAGCCCCGTCTGAGGAAGGTGAAGTAGGCGTCGTTGAGGTACTGGGGATTGCGGGTCTCCACCGTGCAGGGGTAGGGGCTTTCGATGGCGGAGAAGAAGCTCTCCATGCGGGACTGGAACTCTTTCTGGGAGCTCACCTTCTGCCTGTTCAGATACTCGAACTGGAAGATCAGGGCTCCGACGTGATCCTTCAACGCTTCGATGCTCTGCAGGAAGGCGGCGAACAGCTCCGGGGAGAGGAAGCGGGGGTTGGGCCGCAGGGGCTTCGACTTGTCGCGCTGGTAGTGGTGGGTCAGGGTGATGCTGTTGGGCACCTTGATGGTGAACAGGAAACCTTCAGGAACGCTGCGGGCGTATTCCTCCGCGGTCCGCGGATCGGGAAGCCGCGGCTGCGGGGAATCGAACAGGGACCAGAACCACCTGTCGATCTCCGCCGTATCATGGGCTTGAGCGTACTGCTCCAGGTAGCTGAGGCCGCTGTCCCGGCTGTATACCAGACCCTCCCAGGAGTCGTAGTTCCAGCTGGAGGTGCCGATCCTCAGCATCATTACCCCGCTTTCAGACTCCGTGTGGCTACCAGATCCACCCCGGTTCCGGCGATGTCTTCCAGTAGAATGTCGCCGCAGCCGAGCGGAGCCTCGACCTCCATCGTGTACAGCTGGTTGAGCAGGGCGGGTATTTGCTCCTTGAGAAGGGGGGCGCTGGTCTTCACCGGGAGGCGCCGGGGCATTTGGGCAGCCGCAGGAGCGGCGGTTGCCCGGCCCGTACCCTCCGCATCAGCTGTCGCGGCGTCTGCCGCAGCGGCACCAGCCGGCGCAGCCGCAGCTGCCAGGACCGCAACCGCTACGGTGGCCGTCACCACGCGCTTGGGCGCCAGTATCTCCTCCTGGGCGTAACTCTCACCCTTGGCGCATCTGTTTCCCTTGACGGTGATATCGCTCTCATCCTCCCAGGTGACGGTCAGACGGCAGCCCAGGGGACAGGATATGCAGACCAGTTTGCGTTCCATCAGTAGATGCCCACCTCCAGCTTGTTCTCCCGTGATTCGGAAACCCGGGAAAGCTCCGCGGCGTCGAGTTGGAAGCTCACCATCTCGGAGGGCTGAACGTGGGCAAGCTTTTTTCGCTTCAGCGGTTCCCCGTCCAAAGCAACTACCAGCTCCGCCTTGTTCTTCACGATCATGGATCGAAGGTAGAAACGATTGGTCGTTTGCGGAAGGTACTTGTTGGGGATCACGTACTTCACGTTTGCCCCGGCTGCCACCGGGTGATGCGGGGATCGATATTCGCCTTTGAGATATTCGACGACGAAAGAGGCGCAGCGCTCGGACTCTTCACTCACATAGTCGACCAGGTCGTGGACGTGGAGCACGTTACCGCAGGCGAACACCCCCGGTATGCAGCTCATCAGGCCGCCATCCACAAAGGCGCCGCCGGTTTCCGGATTCAGACGGACGCCGAATTTTCTGGACAGCTCATTGTCGGGGATCAGGCCGACGGAGAGCAGAATGGTGTCGCAATCCAGATCGAAGCTTTTAGCCTCTTCACTCCTGCCCTCCTCCAGGGGGGTAACGGTCACCCCGGTGACCCGATCCTTGCCGTGGATCGCGGAAACCGTATGGGAGAGATAAAGCGGGATACCGAAGTCGTTCAGGCACTGAACGATATTCCGGGTGAGACCGGAGGGATAGCTCTGGATCTCGATAACCGCCAGCACTTCCATGCCGACCCAGGTGCAACGGCGGGCCATGATCAGCCCGATATCTCCGGAACCCAGGATCACCACCCGACGCCCCGGGATGTAGCCGTCGATGTTGATCAGCCTCTGAGCCAGGCCGGCTGTAAATACCCCGGAGGGGCGTGTGCCGGGAATGCCGATGTTGCCGCGATTCCGCTCCCGGCAGCCCATGGCCAGCACGATGGTCCCGGCATCGACCTTGGTCACGCCGCCGTGTTTGGAGTAACCGAATACGGCGTGCACCGCTCCGGGGATCACCTCCAGAGCCGTTGTTTCTACAAGCACTTCTAGATTTTTCTGCTTCCGCGCGGCTTGTACAAAGCGCTCGGCGTATTCCGGCCCACTCAAGTCTTTCTTGAAGCGCTGCAGGCCGAATCCGTTATGGATGCACTGGTTCAGGATCCCGCCGAGCTCGCTTTCCCGTTCCAGAAGAACGACCGAATGCCCCTCCGCGGCGATCCTGGAAGCAGCGGCCAGGCCGGCGGAACCTCCGCCGATCACCACGGCGTCCGCGCGTTTCTCTTTCATTTGCCCTTCCCCTTGGCGGGTGTTGTGGAGGAAGCGGAGCCTGTGGAGCTCTGCACTGTGAGATCGCCCACCCGATCGGTGATGAGCCGGCTCTGCCCCCCTCTTTTGGTGATTTCTTCGATGGACATTCCCGTCTCCCGCTGCAGGATCTTCATGATCTTGTAGGTGCAGAAACCGCCCTGGCAACGGCCCATCTGGGCGCGGGTGTAGAACTTGATGCTGTCCATCGTGGTATGCCCCCGGCGGATGGCCGCAACGATTTCCGCTTCGGAGACGGATTCACAGCGGCAGACGATCTCCCCGTAGGCGGGGTCGTCCTGAAGCAGGGTATCCGCCTCGTAGGGGGATAGCTTGCGGATGCGGGGCACCTCTTCGATCAGCGGATCGTAGTCCGGACGCTCGGTCAGAATCAGGCCCGCGCTCTTGAGCAGATCCTTCACGTATTCGCCGATGGCCGGGGCGGCGGTCAAACCGGGCGACTGAATACCGGCCACCTGGACCAGCCGTGGCTGTTTTCCGGACACGGTTATGTAGAAATCGCCCCCCTTCAGAGCGGGACGCAGGCCGGCGAAGGCGGTGATGATATCCCTTTCGGAAATCTTCGGGATCAACCTCCTGGCGGAATGGAAGATCGTTTCGAAGTTGTCCCGGGTTGTGGACAGGTCTTCCTTGTCCTCCAGTTCCACCGCTGTCGGACCTACCATGCAGGTGCCCTCCGGCGTGGGGATGACCAGGATCCCTTTGGAATTGGGATTGGGCACGGGAAAGATCACCTTTGCGGGAAGCCCCGCCGCATTCCTGTCCAGCAGATACTCCTGCCCCTTGCGCGGGATGATCCTGAAAGCTTCGGCGCCGCAGGCCGCCGATACCTCGTCGGCGTACAGGCCCGCGGCGTTGACAAGATAGCGGGCCTCCACGTTCTCGCCCCCCTCTCCGTGGATCAGGAAATGATCGCCCCGGTTCTCGGCTTTGATCACTTTGAAGCGGGTCCTCAACTCGACGCCGTTCTTCCTGGCGGATTCGATCAGGGAAAACACGAAGCGATAGGGCTCGATCACCCCTCCGGAGGGGGCGTGCAGTCCTCCCACCACGTCGGTGTTCAGCTTGGGCTCCAGGGAAAGGATGCGGTCCCGGTTGCACAACTCCAGACCTACGATCCTGTTCTCCACGCCCTGCCTGTGCAGCCTCTCGATGGTTTTCATCTCCTCCACCGTGAAGGCCACAACCAGGATTCCGCAGCGCTGAAACGGGAAGTGCAGTTCCTGCTGGAGTCTTTCGAACATGATGGTTCCCGTCACTTCCAGTTGACCCTTGAGCAGGGAGGTGGGGTAGTGAAAGCCGCCGTGGATGATCCCGGAGTTGGTTTTGGACACGCCGAAGGAGACATCCCATTCCTTCTCCAAAATCACGGTTTCACAGTCGTAGGAGGAAAGCTTGCGGGCTATCGATGCTCCGACCACGCCGGCACCCACGATCGCCACGTCATAGATGTTGTTCTTCATTTACCAGAGCTCTCTGCGGCTGGTGGAGATGGCCACCGCTCCGGCAGCCAGGATCCGGTCCACCTCTTGCCGGGTTTTTATCAATCCTCCCGCCACGATCGGCGGGAGGTCGAGGCGCTCAAGCGACTCCTGGATAAAAGGTAGAATGATTCCCGGAAGAATTTCAACACTATCCGGCTTAGAGCTCTGCACGAGCCTGGCACCGGATTTTAGAGACTCGGAGTCCACGATAAACAGCCTCTGCAGCGCGATGAGCTGCTGCTTCCTCGCGTAGTGGATGATGTTGGCGTGGGTACTGATGATCCCGTCGATAGGGAAGCATTGCTTCAGGTAGGCGATGCCCGCCTGGTCCCGGGCGATTCCCCGGATCAGATCCAGGTGCAGCAGAAAGAGGTGACCTCCCGTGTGCATGCTCTTTTCGATGTCGATCAGGTTGAAGATGTCGCCCGCCAGCAGGAAGATCACCCGGATCTTCTTTTCCAGAGCGTACCCCAGATCCTCCATATCCCGCACCGCCGCGATCACGGGGCTTTCTTGTAGTGCTTCGAGGAATTTCATAGCCGTATTGTCCAGATGGGGCAGCGCAGTAGAGTGTAGCGCAAATCCGTGCCCGCTGTCTACGATGCGAAGCGAGGCTTGACCGCGACTCTTGCAGTTATTGTAGGGATCGTGCCGTTGTGATAGGGTTTAATGGATAGAAAAAGAACGAAGCAGGGTTAGAGAACGAGAGAAAACCCTGCCCGGATGGACTCATTGAGCATACAGCTCTAGGAGCTGACCGGGTAGGGTTTTTTTATTGCAAATGAGGAACAAGCGGCAGGTATGATCGATGTAGCGATTGTCGGGGCCGGAGTTATCGGAACGCTTATCGCCAGGGAGCTTTCCCGGTTCAAGTTGGAGGTGGCGCTGGTGGAGAGCAGCAACGACGTAGCCAACGGCTCCACCAAGGCCAACAGCGGGATCATCCATGCCGGCTACGACGCGGGACCGGGTACCAGCAAAGCCAGGTTCAACGTACTGGGCAATCCGCTTTTCGACGCATTGTGCGAGCAGCTCGATGTCAGGTTCAACAGGATCGGTTCTCTGGTTGTTGCCTTCAGCCGGGGTGAGCGGCAAATCCTAGAAGAGCTGCACCGGCGGGGAATACGAAACGGTGTGGGGGACCTGCGGATCATTGATCGGCAGGAGCTGCTTTCCCTCGAGCCGAATCTCGACGATGCGGCGCTGTACGCCCTCCATGCACCCCAGGCGGGCATCATCGATCCGTGGGAAATCGCGGTGGCAGCGGCGGAGAACGGGGCGGACAACGGAGTCGATGTCCATCTCAATTTCCCGGTGGAAGCTATCGAGCACAGCAATGGATGTTACCGAATCATCGGTCCGAACGGGGAGATCCGAACGCAGCAGGTGATCAACTGCGCCGGGGTATTCGCCGACCGGATCCATCAGATGGTTGCTCCTCCGACCTTCAGCATCACTCCCCGCAAGGGGCAGTACTTCGTTTTGGACAAGAGTGCGGGACAGCTGGTCAATCGCGTGATCTTCCAGTGCCCAACCCAAGCCGGCAAAGGGGTGCTGGTCACCCGCTCGGTGCACGGAAACCTGCTGGTGGGTCCGGACTCCTTGGAAATCGAGGACCGGGAGGATCTGGCAACCACCCGGGATCGCCTGGACTTCGTTCGCCGGAGCGCGGGGAAGATATCGAAGAATATCTCCTTCGGCGAGGTGATCCGCTCCTTTTCTGGATTGAGGGCCACCCCGAACACCAAAGACTTTATAATAGAAGAATGCCAGCAGGCCCCAGGGTTCATAGATGTGGCGGGGATCGAGTCACCGGGGCTGACCGCAGCGCCGGCCATCGCCCAACACGTTCGGGATCTGCTCAGCCGCAGGCGGGGCGGTCTGGAGGAGCGGGAAGATTTCAACCCCCATCGACGAAAGGCGATTCGTTTCATGGACCTTCAGGAGGAGCAAAAGAACGAGTTGATCCGAAAGGATCCCCGTTTCGGCCGGATCATCTGCCGCTGCGAATCCGTCACCGAAGGGGAGATCGTCGATGCCATCCACAGGAAGGTCGGAGCCCGTACCCTGGACGGAGTAAAAAAACGGGTGCGCCCCGGTATGGGCAGGTGCCAGGGGGGATTCTGCGGGCCCCAGGTCGTGGAGATTCTGGCCCGGGAGCTGGGAAATGACCCGACGGAGATAGTGAAGAACGAAGTTGATTCCTACATCCTGACCGGGCCTACCAAGTGCTGCGAACAGCAGGATCAGCCCGCCGGGGCTGACCTGATGGTAGAGTAAAAGGCGGGGTTTCATGGATAGCTACGAAATCGTAGTGATCGGCGGCGGACCGGCCGGCATGGCCGCCGCTGTGGCGGCCAGAGAAGCGGGGGTGAAGAAGATCCTGCTCATCGAGCGGGATAGGGAGCTGGGCGGCATTCTGCAGCAGTGCATCCACAACGGCTTCGGCCTACATCACTTCAAGGAGGATCTGACCGGGCCCGAGTTCTCCGAACGCTACATCCGCCGCATGGAGGAGCTCGACATTCCCTGCAGGCTCGACACCACGGTGCTGCAGATCACGGCCAATCGCGAGATCCTGTACATCAACGCCGAGGAGGGGGTGAAGACGGTTACCGCCGACGCGATCGTTCTGGCCATGGGCTGCCGGGAGCGCAGCCGGGGGGCGGTCAACATTCCCGGATCCCGGCCTGCCGGCGTGTTCACGGCGGGAACGGCTCAGCGGCTGATCAACATAGAGGGGTACATGGTCGGCAAGAGGATCATGATGCTCGGGACAGGGGATATCGGCTTGATCATGGCCAGACGCTTTACCCTGGAGGGCGCAAAGGTGATCGCCGTATTGGCCAGGAAGCCCTATCCCGGGGGTCTGATGCGAAACGTCGTGCAGTGCCTCTACGACTACGACATACCCCTGATGCTGCGGCATACGATCGTGAAGATCCTGGGCAAGGGCCGGGTAACGGGTGTGCTGGTTGCCGATACCGATGAGAACAGCCGGCCGATCCCCGGCAGCGAAGAGCTCTACGAGTGCGACACGGTGATCCTCTCGGTCGGCCTGATCCCGGAAAACGAGCTTTCTCTGAGCGCCGGGGTGAAGCTTGATCCTCACACCGGCGGACCGATCGTCGACGAATCCAGGCAGACCAGTATTCCCGGCATCTACGCCTGCGGGAACGTGGTTCACGTCCACGACCTGGTGGATTTCGTTGTGGAGGAGAGTGAGATCGCCGGAAGAGGTGCGGCCGGATTCGTGCTGGGTTGCCGAAAGGCGGGGTCCGGCGCCACCGGGTCTATCACCTCGGGGTCCGGAGAACCGAGGCCTGCCCCGGTACAGGTTCTGCCGGGGGAGGGGTTGAAGTACGTTGTGCCCCAGCGGATGAGGGGGAACAATGGGGAAGACCGTCTGGATCTTTTCCTCAGGGTCAACAGGGTGTACGGACGCTCGTATATCGAAGTGAAGCACGGCCAGGATACTCTCAAACGGGTGAAGCGGCTTCGCCTGAATCCCGGAGAGATGGAGCGGCTGAGGTTGAACAAGGGCGCAATGGAGAAGATCGACGGATCGGATCTGATCGTCAAAGCGGTTGAGGAGGACGGATGAGCGGCATCGACAAGGAGATCATCTGCATCGTCTGTCCCACGGGATGCCGGATCCGGGTGAGCGGAACCGATCGCGAGCAGCTCACCGTCCGCGGAAACGAATGCAAGCGGGGCGAGGAGTACGCCCTGAAGGAGATCACCGATCCGCGCAGAACCCTCATCACCACGGTGCGGATCGATCACGCAGGCCTCAGACGTCTACCGGTGCGGACAAACCGGGAGATCCCGAAACGGAGCATCTTCCCCTGCATGGAGGTGATAAACCGTGTCCGGGTTGAAGCCCCGGTCGAGATCGGGCAGATCATCATCCCGGACATCTTGGGAACCGGAGCGGATGTCGTTGCCACCCGCAGCATGGGCAGGGGGACGCCGGCAGACGCCCGGTGCAGGAGTGCCCGGACCAGGGACATCGCATCGACCTCATAGCGTCTTCGCCGCAGCCTAGGCCAGGGGGACCGCAGCCCAGGGCCTAAGTAAACGCCTACGGAGCTTCCAGCCAGTCGAAGCTGCGGCTGACCGCCTTCTTCCACAAATGAATCTTCCGCCTCCTCTCCCCCTGATCCAGCTGAGGGCTCCAGCGCCTGTCTTCCTCCCAGAGGGCGGTCAACTGTTCCATCGATTCCCAGAAGCCGACGGACAGTCCGGCGGCAAAGGCGGCGCCCAGGGCCGTGGTTTCGATGACCTTGGGCCGGATCACCGGTACGCCGAGCAGATCCGCCTGAAATTGCATCAACAGCTCGTTGACCACCATCCCGCCGTCGACCTTCAGCGACGGGATGGGCAGACCCGAGTCCTGCTCCATCGCTTCGAATATCTCCAAGGTCTGAAAGGCCGTGGCTTCCAGGGCGGCCCGAGCAATATGCGCCTTGGTTGCGTAGTGGCTCAGGCCGGTGATCACCCCCCGTGCGTTGCTGCGCCAGTAGGGGGCGAACAGCCCGGAGAAGGCCGGCACGAAGTACACCCCGCCGCAGTCCTTCACCTCCCGGGCCAGGGTTTCGATCTGAGCGGAGCTTTCGATCAAACCGAGATTGTCCCGAAGCCACTGGACCAGGGCCCCGGCTATGGCGATGGAGCCTTCCAGAGCGTACACCGGCGCATCATCGCCCCGCTGGTAGCCCACGGTGGTTATCAGCCCGTTCTTCGAATGCACGATCTCCTCCCCCGTGTTGAGCAGCAGAAAGCAGCCGGTGCCGTAGGTGTTTTTCGAAGTGCCCGGGCGGAAGCAGGCCTGGCCGAACAGGGCGGCCTGCTGATCCCCCAGCACCCCGGCGACGGGGATCTCCGCGGCGAAGGGTCCATCCTCACTGGACAAGCCATAGGGCTCGCCGGGAACGGATGGTACGATCTCTGGAAGCATGCTGGAGGGTATCCCGAGGATGCCGAGCAACTCCGGATTCCACTGCAGAGTGTCGAGGTTCATCAGCAGGGTGCGGCTGGCATTGGTCACATCGGTGACCAGCCTGCCCCTGCCGGCCCCCCCGGTAAGGTTCCAGATAAGCCAGCTGTCGATGGTGCCGAAGGCGGCCTCCGACTTCTCCGCCGCGCTGCGGAGCGCCGGATCGTTTGCCAGCATCCAGGAGAGCTTGGGTCCGGAGAAGTAGGTGGCCAGGGGCAGTCCGGTCTTGGCCCGGAAACGATCGATGCCCCCCTGGTCGGCCCCCTCCCGCGCCAGAGTGCCGACCAGCTCGTCGGTGCGGGTGTCCTGCCATACCAGGGCATTGCCGAAAGGCTCGCCGGTTTTCCGGTTCCAGGCCACGGTGGTCTCCCGCTGATTGGTGATCCCGACCGCCGCGATCTCCCGGGCTGCGATTCCGGCGGATTTCAGGGTCTCACGGATGACCAGCACTGTATGTTCCCAGATCTCCCCGGGGTCGTGCTCCACCCATCCGGCTTTCGGGAAAATCTGCCGGTGCTCGATCTGGTGGGAGCCGATCGTGGCGCCCTGCCGATCGAAGAGGATGAAGCGGGTGGAGGTGGTGCCCTGATCGATGGCGCCGATATACTGAGGAATTGATTTGATCACGCTGCGTCTCCTTGCTGCCCTCCGGCGCGGGGTCGGATGCTACCGCTACTTTAACCTCGGGGCGGCGGTTTTTCAATCCTGCGGTCGTAGGAGTGATTCAACCAGACTCGAATTGCGGGTCTGTTTCTCCGCCAGCTAATTCTGTCAAAACCAACTTATTCTTGACAACTCCGAAATTCTGTGATTTACTTTCCTCTTGAAAGTAATTACACAAGGAGGGTCCCATGAAAAAAGCACTTTCGATCACGTTTGCGCTTCTGTTCCTTGTTGCAGTCTTATCATTCTTCGTCGGCTGCAAAGAAGAACAGAAGGAAATCGTGCTGCAGTGGCCCTGCATCTGGGTCGCCCAGGACTCCAAGGCCGCCGCGGTGGCCGCCCTGGTTGATCAGTTCAACGCCGACAATGCCGGAAAGATCAAGGTGGTGATCGAGCCCAACCCGGACTACGACGGCTACCGGCAGAAGATCAACACCATGATGGCCGCCGGCCAGGTCCCCGACCTGTTCGTCTTCAACCCGGATCCCACCCAGTTCTCCTACTACGAGGGGGATCTGTTGATGGACTTCACCGACGATTTCAAGGGTGCGTGGGGCAAGGACTTTGCCGAGGGCACCATCGCGGCTTCCACCAAGAACGGCCGCGCCAAGTCTATACCCTACGAGCTGGGCCTTACCCCGATCTGGTACAACACGGCGCTGTTCAAGAAGGCGGGTATCAGCGGTTTTCCCAAGACCTTCGACGAGTTCTGGGTTGCCTGTGACAAGCTCAAAGCCGCCGGCATCACCCCGGCCTCTCAGATGACCGGGGGGACCAATGCCTGGACCTCGATGCTCTGGTACTCCCACATCATGGCCTCTATCGGCGGACCGGATGTGTGGTCCAGGCCCCTGTCCGATCCGGCCTACGTTCAGGCTGCGGAGATCCTGAAGCGCCTGTACGCCGACGGCAACACCACCAAGGATGCGGTGGGATGCGACGCGGGCTGCTCCAGCGGCCACTACCTGGCCCAGGACACGGCCATGTTCATCAACGGTCCCTGGTTCATCGGCGCCACCCGGGACAGGGCTCCGGAGGTCCACGCTGCTACGGCCGTGGTTCCGGCTCCTGCGGTGAAGGGCGGTGAATACGGCGCCCAGATCGGCTTCCTGCTCTCCAACCTGGCAGCGGCCAAGACCGACGACCCGGCCCGACGGGCCGCGGTGATCCAGTTCCTGAAGTGGATGACCAAACCCGATAACGTCAAGAAGATCTCCCTGGATGCGGGTTCCATGTTCTGCGTTAAATTCGAATTCGGTGCCGGCGACCAGGTCGATGCGCTGCAGCAGAAGTTCATCGAGGCCTCGGCCAACGCCGCCTTCATCGTCGACCACTTCCAGGCCAACTACAAGACCGAGGTGGTGCAGGAGTTCGGCCAGGCCCTGGGCGCCATGGCCCTGGGCAGAGCTACCCCGAAGCAGTTCGTGGAGATGCTCCAGGCCAAGAACAAGTAGACTTCGAAACCGCCTGAAGAATGAATAATGAGGGGCCGTTACGCGGCCCCTCGTTTCTTCAACAAGCCGGCTGCCCCTCGTCGGGGGCAGCCAAAGTCTGGTAGAATTGCGACTAAACAGCGAGGACAAGCGATGACGCTACACAAACACTGGAAAGGGATCGCTCTGTTTCTGCTCCCCGCCCTGATCCTCTACGGTGCCTTCTTCATCTATCCCCTGGGATTCGTGTTCAGCCTCAGCTTCACCAAGTGGAACGGGATCAGCCCGCCTCAGTTCCGGGGCCTGAAGAACTTCGTCGATCTGGCTCTGGACTCCACCTTTCGCCTTTCGGTGCGGAACAACTTCATCTGGGCCCTGTCCCTGGGTTTCCTGCAGATCTTCCTGGCCGCCCTGGTGGCCATGATCCTGACCCGCAGGCCGACGGGGTGGCGGGTTCTCAGAACCATCTACTTTCTGCCCAACGTCATCTCCCAGGTGGCCATTGCCATGCTCTGGATGGCCATCTACAACGCCGAGCACGGGGTGCTCAACCAGATCCTCACGTCAATCGGACTGGAGCAGTGGACCCACAACTGGCTGGGAGAGATCGAAACGGCCCTTTCGGCGATCATCGCCCAGCAGGTCCTCTACATCGGCTACTTCATGATCATCATCCTGGCCGGTACCATGGCCATCCCCGTCTCCTTCTACGAAGCGGCGGAGATCGACGGGGCCAATGTCTGGCAGCAGGAGATCCACATCACCCTGCCCATGGTGCGGGGAATCCTCATCACCGCCATGACCCTGGCCATGGCCTACGGTATGCGCCACTTCGAGGCCACCTTCCTGATGACCGCCGGAGGTCCGGCCAACAGCACCTCGGTCATGGGGCTGATGCTCTACAACAAGATGGGCCATCTGGACTACGGACACGCCAACGCCGTGGGTGCGGTTCTCATTATCCTCGGGGGCGTGGTGATAGTCAGCATCCGGGCCCTGCTGGGACAGCGGCAGGCCGCGGCTGAAGTGCGGCAGTAGGGAGGTCAGATATGAGAAAGACGACTTCCCCGGCTGTCGATGCCGTCGCCAAAACGGGCAAGTGGCTAGTTCTGATTTTTTTCCTGATCATCACCTTCATCCCCCTGCTCTGGCTGGTGATCAGCTCCTTTAAAACCGACCTCGAGCTGATCAGCAGGCCTTTTCATCTGCCCGAAGTCTGGCAGATTCAGAACTACGTCAGAGCCTTTAAGCTCTCCGACCTGCACCTGCTGTTCCTGCACTCGATCATCGTCTCCGCAGTAGCCACGGGTCTGAACATATTTGTGGCCTCCATGGCCTCCTACGCGCTGTCCAGGTTCCGATTCGGACTCAACAACGTGATTCTCTCCCTGATCCTGGCCGGAGTGCTGATCCCGATCATCGCCCTGATGGTTCCCTACTTCCAGTTGATCAGCAGACTCGGGATCTACGACTCGCTGTTGGCCCTGATCCTTACCTATGCGGCCATCAACCTGCCGATATCGGTGTTTCTCATCCACGGCTTCATGGGCACGGTCCCCAAGGAGCTGGAGGAGGCGGGGCTGATCGACGGCTGTTCCTTCTGGCAGCGCTATGCCAAGATCGTTTTCCCGCTGTCCAAGCTGGGTGTGGTGACCGCCGGAACCTTCGTGTTCCTCTACGCCTGGAACGAGTTCATCTACGCCCTGCTGCTCACCTCCTCGGTCCGGGCCAGGACCCTGCAGCTGGGCATCCGCTTCTTCAAGAGCCAGTTCCGAGCGGAGTACACTGCCATGTACGCAGCCCTGGTGGTTACCATCATTCCCAGCATCGCCGTGTACATCATTTTTCATGAGAAGATCATCCAGGGGCTGTCCTCCGGAGCGGTGAAGGGGTAGACATGGATATCTACAAACGGGAGATCCTGCCCGATCAAACCCCCCTCCCCGTGGAGATCGTGGAAACGGACACGGATCTGTACTACCACATCGCCCTGACCCTGTACTTCCAGATCGAGCGGAACAACAACGAGGGCCATGACAGCGTCTTCATCCTGCCGGTCGGACCGGTGTACCAGTACCGGCGCTTTGTCTGGCTGTGCCGGCAGCGCCCCCTGGATCTGTCCCGACTTCACTGTTTCTTCATGGACGAGTACCTGGACGAACGGGGCAAGCGCATTCCCGCGGATCACTCCCTCTCCTTCCGGGGCTTCATTCAGCGGGAGCTCATCGAGCCGATGCCGGCTGAAATGAAACTCAAGGCTGAGCAGGTGCGGTTCCCCGATCCGGATGATCCCGCCGACTACGACCGGCGTTTGGAGCAGCTGGGCGGGGCGGGGATATGCATCGCCGGGGTGGGCATCAACGGGCACCTGGCCTTCAACGAGGCGCCGGAACCGGACCGAAAGGTCAGCAAAGAGCAGTTCAAGGCTCTTCCGACAAGGGTGATAGACCTGACCCGGGAGACCATCACGATCAATTCCAACACGGCCCTGCGGGGGGCTTTCGAGTGCATCCCCAAGCAGGCGGTGACCGTGGGCTTCAGGCAGATCCTCGATTCGGCTCGGATCCTGGTCTACCTCAACCGACCCTGGCAGAGCGCGGTTGTGCGGAAACTGCTGTTCGGCGAGGTCACGGCCCGCTTTCCCGCCTCGCTGCTGCGGGAGCACCCGGATGTGCGCCTGGTCATGACCCGGGAGGTCGCTGAAAAGCCGGACTTTCAGCTGAGATAGCCATCTATGCCTCAATCCCTGATCGACTCCCACATTCACTTCTCCAGCCACGACCGCCTGAACGAACTGCAGCGCTACTGCCGGGAGATCGGAGCAGAGAGGATCTGCCTGCTCTCTCTGCCGGTAAAACAGCGTATCAACTTCAATCCGGAGGTCCTCTTCGCCAAGGCTCGTTTGGGCGACCGTTGTTACGGCCTGGCCAGCTTCGACTACAGCCCCCTGTTTTTCGGCGGGTACAGTGGGGTGGGCAGTTCCAGCGGCGGTCGGGCCGGCCGGGGCGCGGAGGGCGCATCCGCCGGTGAGGCCGGTGGCGGCAGCGGGGGACCCGGCCTCACACGCGCCGATCTGGATCTGTCCGGCCAGGTCGAAAGATTCCGGGAGCTCGGCTTCGATGGTTTGAAGGTCTTTCTGGGAAAGCCGAGCTTCCAGAGCGAGCTTGACCTCAAACTGAACGATCCTGAGGTTCTCCCGGCTTTCAAGCGGGCGGAGAGCCTGGAAATGCCGGTACTGATCCATATCGCCGATCCCCTGATCTTCTGGTCCTACCAGAGTGTGCCCGGGTTCATTCCACCCGGATGGGAGCAGGCCGTGGCCGAGGGGGGTGGGGGCATCCCCGCCTACGAAGATCTGCAAGCCCAGGCCCTCGAGGTGCTGGAAGCGTGCCCCGATCTGACTGTCATCTTCCCGCACCTGCTGTCCATGGGCCAGGATATCTCCCGGCTCTCAGGAATCCTGGAAACCTATCCCCGGGTCTACCTGGACCTGGCTCCGGGGCTGTACTTCTACTACGAGCTGGACCGGCAGAGGGATGCGGCCCGGGAGTTCTTCGCCCGCCACAGCCGGCGGATCCTCTTCGGGACCGATGCCTTCTGGTTCCCCCGCTGGTTCAGCGAGTTTCCTCACGCCTCGGTGGAGGATAACCTCGAACGCGGCCGCTACCTGCTGCGCTTCCTGAGTACCGAGGAACCGCTGGACAACCCATTTGTTCCCACCCAGCGGATCCAGAAACAGGTGCGGGGACTGGGACTGGGGGCTGATATCATGCGGCGCATCCGGGCCGAAAACTTCACGGATCTCTACCCGCCGGTCCCGCGGCCCGTCGAGCCCGAGGCCTGCCTGGGGTACCTGGATGAATTCATGGAACGTCTCAGCGCGGTCGCCGCGGAGGCGGAAGTTGTGGAAATCCTGGCACGGCTCAGGCAGAGCATGAACGATCTGTTTGCAGGAGCGAACCGATGAAGGCGGCGGTGGTGGGCCTGGGAATCGGCCACGGGCACTGCGCCGGTTATCTGGACAGTCCCCATGCCGAGCTGGCCGCAGTCTGTGACCTGATGCCCGAGCGCCTGGCCAGGGTGGGGGGAACCTTCGAACAGGGGAGCTGGCGGGATCTGCGCCAGCTGTACCCCCGGGAGCTTTTGGATCGCAAGTGGGAGGAGATCGGGGTCAAGACCTACACCTCCCTGGAGGAGCTTCTCAGGGACGAGAGCATCCGGATCGTCAGCCTCTGCACCCCGGATCACACCCATGCGGATCTGGCCGTCCGGATCCTTCGGTCGGGCCGGCACCTGCTGCTGGAAAAACCCCTGGCTCTTTCCCTGGCCGAGGCTGAATCGATCGGCCGGGCCCTGGCGGATTCCGGCAGCACCATGGCCGTGGACTACGAGTTCCGACTCAACCCGGCGATCGTACAGCTGCGCCGGCTTGTCGAAGAAGGCGTCGTCGGAGAGATAGAAGCCTTCACACTGTATCACTTCCGCCGTCCCTTCAAGCGGGACAAGTGGCGGAAGTGGATCCAGAGGCAGGAGTGCTCCGGAGGGTTGATCGTGGAGGAGACCTCCCACTGGCTCGATCTGCTGAGCTTTGTCACCGGGAAGGAGGTCACCAGCTTGAGCTGCGGAACCACCGCCGGAATCCATCCGGATTTCGATTTCGAAGACATCGCCTTTATCCAGGGTTTCCTGTCCGCCGGTGGGATTTTCCAGATCTCCCATGCCTTGAGCGGTTTCGATTTCAGCCTCAACCTCACGGTGCACGGGAGGAAAGCCACTGCCTGGTGCCACCTGAAGGACAATCCGGCCAGCCGTCTGGATGACCGTCAGAGCAGCTACTGCGCCCTGGTGGCCTGGGGGGATTCCAACCGGGGTCCTGAAGGAGCGGATTCCCGAGTCTACGGTGCAGAGGCTCTGGAGCCGCAAAGCATCAAAGACTTTGCTATGGATTTCGTGCGCCGCATCGCTGAGGGGCGTAAGCCCGCGGTCGGCTACGAGGATGGTCTCAAGGCTTTAGAGCTGGCCATCGCGGCTCGGGAGGCTGCTGCAACGGAAGGCCCTCGATTTCTTTCAGCCAAGGATGCAAACGTATGATCCGTATACAACAGCAGCGGGAGGGTTTTTCCCTCTCCTTCAAAGGCCGCAAACTCTTGAGCCACTGCCGGCGAAAGCCCGCCCTGTCCGTGGGCAGGGGGGAGGGCCGCTACTCCTCTGTGCGCGGTCACTTCCGGGTCAAAGACGAGGTACGGCAGCGGATTTGCTGCCGGGACTTCCAGGTGCTGGAGGAATCGCCCGGCCGGGCGGTGGTGGCCTTCTCCGATCTGTTGCGCCTGGAGTTTACGGAGGAACACGGGCGGCTTATCTGCAGGGTCGTAGGGCTGGACCCGGCCTATAACCGCCTGTGGCTGGAGCTGTACGCCGAGGCGGATGAGGCGGTCTACGGCTGCGGAGAACAGTACTCCCGGCTGAACCTCAGGGGCAGTAAACTGCCGATCTGGAGTCAGGAGCAGGGAGTGGGGCGCGGCCTGGATCCGATCACCCTGCTCGCCCAGATGAACAGCGGCAGCGGCGGGCACTGGTACAGCAGTTACTTCCCCATGGCCCTGTTTCTCTCCTCCCGCAACTGGTACTGCTACTGCGACAATCCCGGCTGTTCGGAGTTCGATTTTCGGGACAAAGGGCGTCACCGGCTTAAATTCTGGCAGATCCCCGAGCGGCTGGTCTTCGATGTCGGGGAGAGCGCCCCGGAGCTCATCGACGGCCTGACGGATTTCCTGGGCCGGCAGCCCCTGCTGCCCGAGTGGACCCACGAGGGCATGTGGCTGGGAGTCCAGGGGGGACCGGATGTGATCCGGAGGAAGCTGAACCGGGCTCTGCAGGCCGGGGTCAACGTGGCGGCCCTCTGGGTCCAGGATTGGACGGGCCGGCGGCTGACCTCCTTCGGCAGTCAGCTGATGTGGAACTGGCGCTACGATGCGGAGCGCTACCCCGACCTTCCCCACCTGATCGAAGAGCTGCACGCCAGGGGCATCCGTTTCCTCGGCTACATCAATCCGTTTCTGGCCGTGGAGCGGGAGCTGTACCGGGAGGCGAGCGGTCGGGGGTACTGCGTGAAGGACGGCTCGGGAGAGGACCTCATGGTTACGATCACCGACTTTCCCGCGGCCATGATCGATCTTACCAATCCGGCGGCCCGGGAGTGGATCAAGGGGGTCATCCGGGAGAACATGCTGGGTATCGGACTGGACGGCTGGATGGCGGATTACGGTGAGTACCTTCCTCCGGGAGCGGTGCTGCACTCCGGAGAGAGCTGGGAGCAGGTTCACAACAGCTACCCGGTCCTGTGGGCCCGGGTCAACCGGGAAGCGGTGGCCGAAGCCGGCCGCGAGCGGGAGGTGGTCTTCTTCATGCGCGCCGGCTACCACGGCTCCACCCGTTTGTCACCGGCCTTTTGGGCGGGGGATCAGCTGGTGAGCTGGAGCCTCAACGACGGTCTGGCCACGGTCATACCGGCGGGGATCTCCCTCGGTCTGCAGGGGGGTGCTCACTTCCACTCCGATCTGGGGGGCTTCACCACCGTTGCCTGGGTGCGGAGGAGCAAGGAGCTGTTCCTGCGCTGGGCCGAACTGTCCGCCTTCAGCCTGCAGATGCGCAGTCACGAGGGCAACCGGCCCGAACGGAACTGGCAGTTCGATTCAGATTCGGAAACCTTGAGTTTTCTGGCCAGGATGACGAGGATCTACGACGCACTCAAGGCCTACCGCCTGCAGGCCCTGCAGGAGTATCAGGCGAGCGGACTGGCCCCGATCCGCCATCCCTACCTGCACTACGAGGGCGATCCCCAGCTTCACAAGCTCAAGTACCAGTACCTGTTCGGCAGGGACCTGCTGGTAGCACCGGTGATTTCCCCCAGACGCCGCTCCCGGCACGTCTATCTGCCCGATGACCGCTGGATCCACCTCTGGAGCGGAAAAGCCTGCCCGCCGGGCTGGCAGCAGGTTCCTGCCGCTCTCGGTGAACCCCCGGTCTTCTACAGGGAAAACTCTCCCTTCGCCCGGGATTTTGCCGCCCTGCGCGCGCTGTGAAGGCGGCGTTGAATGCTATCGGAGGAGTAGAGCATGCAGTCGAGAGAACGAGTCCGGGCCGCCTTCGCCTTTGAGCAGCCGGATGCAACCCCCTGTGACTACTACGCGACCCCGGAGATACACGGAGCCCTGTTGAAACACTTCAAGGCCGGCGATGACAACGAGCTGAGGGACTGCCTGGGAACGGATATCCGCTTCGTGGATCCTCCCTACATCGGGCCCGAGCTGCCGGTCTGCCAGGACGGCTCGATCATGAACATCTGGGGCATTCGCAAGAAACCCATGGCCAATGAGTACGGGGATTACTACGAATCGGTGAACTTCCCCTACGCGGGATGGACAACGGTCGAGGAGGCTGCTACCTTCGACTGGCCTAATCCTGACTGGTACGACTACAGCGCGATTCCGGCGATCTGCGATCGCTATCCGGGCAAGGCACTCCTCACCGGTTCCTTCGCCGTACAGGACTTCATCAACGGTGCGGCTTTCGGCCGCGGGGTGGAGCAGACCCTGGTGGATATTGCCCTCGAAGACCCGGTGTTTCTCTACATAGTGGAAAGGCGCCACAGATTCTACCTGGAGTTGATCGAGCGGACCCTGGCGGCAGCCGGGGGGAAGCTGGACCTCGTGCTCTGCGGGGACGACTTCGGTTCCCAGCGGGGACTCATCCTGTCACCGGCATCCTTCGACAGGCTCTTCGCTGACAAGAAGGAAGAGTTCTTCGATATGGTTCACGGCTACGGTGCCAAGGTGACCCACCACTGCTGCGGATCGAGCCGGGAATTGATACCCAGATTCATCGAACTGGGAATGGATGCGCTTCAGACCATACAGCCCCGGGCGGAAGGGATGGATCCCTATGAGCTGAAGAGGGAGTTTCACGGACGGATCGTGCTGCACGGAGCTGTGGATGTGCAGGGATGGCTTCAGAGAGCGACGAGCCCTGAGATCGAGCAAGAGATCAATCATCTTGTTGACGAAGTCGGGAAGGACGGCGGTTTCATAGTTGCTCCCTGCCATCAGATCCAGCCGGATACCCCTTTGGAGAACGTGCTGACCCTCTACCGGACCCTGGCGAGACGCAGAACAGAGAAAGTGCATCCCTTGCTGCTTACCCTTTGAGATGGGCACTAAAAAAATCCTTTACAAGTTATCCTCTGTCCCTGTATAGTTTAGTTTCAGAAAGAAATCATGAAGACGACGCCACTGAGAAGCCGGGATGTTCGAGAGCGCAACGAGAAGCTTGTGCTCAAGCTGATCTACAACCAGACGGGAATCTCTCAATCGGAGATATCCACGATTACCGGCCTCAAACCCCCCACGGTCTTCCGGATTTTTACAAGCCTGATCGAACAGGGTTTCATAGCCGAATGCAGCACCGAGCGGGTGGTGATCGAGAAAAAGGGGCGCAAGCCTTCCTTCTTCTGTGTGAATGCGGAGGCCTGCTATACGATCGGGTTGGATTTCTGGTGGCAATCCGCCGCTGTGCTGGTTGCCGATTTCTCGGGCCGGCCGCTGTACGAAGATCTTGTCAGGTTCAAGGCGGGGATCGATGCGGAGAAGATGATGCAGCAGATCGACACTCTGATCCGCAGTGCGATCCGGAAATCGGGAATCGACGAACATAGGATCATCGGCATCGGCATCGGGGCGCCGGGGGTTGTGGATATCCGGCAGGGCAGGATCGTGAAATATCCCCGGGCGAAGGGAATGACCAACTACAGTATCAAAGACCGAATCGGTAAGTCCTTCGGCGTACCCGTCTACATCCACAACAACTGCTCCGTGATCGCCTTGAGCGAGTACCGTTACGGGAAGGCCAAGGGACAGCAATCGATGCTGGCCGTCCTGATTCGCGCCGGTGTCGGGGGCGCTTTCATCCAGGATGGCAGGGCTTTTGTAAACCAGGGCAAGACAGCTTTGGAGGTGGGGCATCTGTCTGTGGAATTGAAGGGCAGGCTCTGTGAGTGCGGGGCCAGGGGCTGTCTGGAGACCTATCTCAGCGAAGACGCGATAATGGCGGAACTGAAGCAGCTGGGCGAAGAGCCGACCTGGAAGAACCTGGAAGATCTTCTGGAGCGGAAAGACCGAAAAGCGGTGAAGCTGATGAGCCGGCTTGGGGGTATCCTGGCGGCGGCCGTGGGCAGTCTGGTAAACCTGCTGAATCCGGAAGCGGTGCTCATCGTATCGCGCAATAAATTCCTGTCGGATTTTTTCGCGGCCATCATTCGAGAAAACCTGGGAAAGCTGGCTGAGGACAATCAACTGGCCGTGGTAAACGTGATCTCAGAGGAGTATCAACCGACCATCGCCTGTAAAGGAGCCGCGGATCTTGTCTTCGATCACTTCTTCGATGTGAACCGTTAGGTGTGGAGCGCCGGACTCGGCAGCTGCTATCCTGCTCCTATCCGATAGTCGAATCCGGCCATACCGCTGCTATTTAGGAACCTTCTCCCAGTCTTTCAAGAACTGTTCCAGCCCCTGGTCGGTCAGCGGGTGGTCGTAGAGCATCTTCATGATGTCGAAGCGCATGGTGCAAATATCCGCACCGATCAGGGCGGATTGCAGCACGTGTCCGGGGTGCCGGACCGCAGCCACGATGATCTCGGTCTGATAACCGTAGTTGCAGTAGATCTGTTTGATCTGCCGGACCAGATCCATGCCGACCTGGTTGATGTTGTCGAGCCGCCCGACGAAGGGGCTGATATAGGCGGCTCCGACTTTGGCGGCCAACAGCGCCTGGCTGGCGTTGAAGTTGAGGGTCAGGTTGGTCTTGATGCCCAGATCGGTCAGCTGCTTCGTCGCTTTGATCCCCTCCCGGATCACCGGGACCTTGACCACGATGTTCTTGTGGATCTTGCTGATCTCCTTGGCCTCTTTGACGATGCCCGCGGCGTCCAGACTGACCGCCTCTGCACTGATGGGTCCGTCCACGATAGCACAGATCTCCTCGATCACTTCGTGGAACTTCTTCCCCGAAGCTGCGACGTGGGTCGGATTGGTGGTCACTCCGTCCAGAATCCCCCAGCTCCAGGCTTCCTTGATCTCATCGATCATCGCGGTGTCGATAAAAAGTTTCATTATGCAGAACCTCCTGGTAAATTAGTTTTCAGGCCGTACCACCAGCCAACACGGGAAGGGTGGTGGCTGCCTGCGGCAGTATCACGACGCTCTCCGACTCCGCTACGATCGCCTCGATCTGTTCGAACTCCCGCAGCGGATGCATGTGGTATTTCTCTATCAGATCCGGATCCATGCTCGAGTAGATAAACACGTCGGCCCACAGCAGCTCCCGGGCGAACTGGAAGGCTTTGTGAGCGCCGAGAATGAACTTCTCCCGGATCTTGCCGATGATTGTATCCAGATCTTTCTCCTGAGTCATCCACCTGTGAAACAAATCCGACCCGGTTCCCTCCCGACATTCGGCAAGCAGTACGATCTTTCCGCCTTCCCGTACGATGCGCACGCCGCTTTCGATGGCCTTCTGCGCCTGATAGAGGTTGATGTCCTTGGGCCAGCCCCCGGCGCTGAGGATTGCCGTGTCCACCCGCTCCTCCAGGTTGACTCTGTACATCTGGTCCACGATCCTGCAACCGGCTGCAAAGGCCTCAAATACATCCCCTGCAAATGTCCGCACGACCTCCTTCCTGTCGTTCAATACTACGTTGAGGATCAGATCGACCCCGGCCATTCGGCCCGCCTCGTCGATCTCCTCCCGCACCGGATTGCCTCTTATCCTTCCCGGTTCCGCCCCCGGAGCTTCCAAGCGGGAATGGCAGGTCTGTATCGAAGCCCTGTCGCAGATCCCCGGAAGCACGGATTTGGCTCCGCCGCCGTAGCCGCAGAATTGATGATATTCGGTGTCGCAGATGATGAGCTTCACATCCGCCTCGTGGAAAACCCTGTTGATCCTGAGGTTTGTTCCCATCGAGGTGGTCCCCAGCGGTACCAGGTTGTCCTGGTCATCGGGATCGTGGTTGATAACCCGCAGCCGGCCTGCGTAGCGGCCAGCGAGCTTCTGAAGTTCCTCCTCTGTAAGCGCACGATGCGCTCCCAGGGCACAGATCACGGTGATCCTGCCGAGGTCGAATCCCAGCCGCTCGAGATAGGGCAGGAAGATCGAAAGGAGTCGATCGGTAGGCACGGTTCGGGTGATGTCGTCGACGAGTATGGCGACCGTCTTGTCCGGGGATGCCAGCCCGGCCAGATCCTTTCCGCCGATCGGATTTTCCAGCGTGGAAAGGACTGCAGCGGCCAGGTCCGGCAGGGCGGGCAGATAGCCGGGCTCGTAGATGCCGGCCAGCTTATCCTCCGGTACAGCTACTGTGCGCGTGCTCTCTCCGTAGCGCAGCCCTACCTCTCTCATGCGGGAAGCAGCGCGCTGATCGGTCCCTGCAGGACCTTCACGAGGATGAAGCTGATCAGACCGACTGAAACCGCAGCCAGGAGACCGACCAGGAAGGGTTTGATCGTCAGTTGCTTGAGCTTCGAAAACTGGGTGCTCAGGCCGGCAGCGGCGATGGCGATGGACAGCAGATAGGTGGCCGCCTCTTTAATGACCGAGTAAAACGTTGTCCACGACTCGGGGCTCCCCCAGAACAGGAATCTTCCGGATTCTCCGGCTGTAAACGCATCCCCGATCGAGCGGAAGATGGCGAAGGCCAGGAAGCCCAGCACGAAGGTGGGAAAGAGCTTGAGAACATTGACTTTTCCCGCAGGTGAGGGTGATCCGTCAGCCTGAACCGTATCGGCTGTTGTTCGTCGCGCGTACATCACGGAAAGAATCGGGATGACCGCCATCATGAAGGTGTTGCGGACCAGCTTGGTGGTGATGGCGATGCGGGAAACTTCCCGGTTCCAGATCTGGTCGTAGATGAAGGCCGCTCCTGTCACCTGGGAGGTATCGTGAATCGCGGTGCCCAGGAAAATTCCGGCCTGTCCCAGGTTGAGATGGAGTACCAGCTCGGCCAGGTAGGGGTACAGCAGCGTGGCCACAAGACCGAAGATGGTGATGGTGCTGATGGCATAGGCGGTTTCCTCCTCCTTGGCACCGATGGTCGGTGCGGTGGCCACGATGGCGCTCACCCCGCAGATGGCGGTGCCCGCCGCGATCAGGGTGCCGAGCCGTCTGCTCACCTTGAATATACGGGCGTAGAGACTGGTCAGCACGATGCCTGCGGTGATGCAGACGACCACCACGATGACCGCAACCAGACCGATCTTGGCGATCGCCAGAATGCTCAGGCGGATCCCCAGGAAGATGATCCCCAGCCTCAGCAGCTTGGCCACGCAGAATTTAAACCCCGGCTCGAATATCTTCGGGAACTTGATGACATTGCGCAGCAGCATCCCCAGGATGATGGCCAGAAGAAAGGTGGATACCGGAGATGAATGCAGATTGAACTGGGTTTTGAAGAACTCCCCGAGATACTTGGCCGCCAGCAGCGATAGCAGCATAACGGCAACCGCAACCAGGGTTCCGGGGATCACGGTCAATACTTTTTCCGTACCGAACAGGTTCTTTAGTAGTTTTTTCACTCGAATTACTCCCTTTTTCCTTTATTTGTCACTTCTTTCGGCCGAACCTTGCGGCCGATTTTTGCAGAGCCTGGACCACGGCCAGTTTCTCTCCGGCCAGAAAGCGGATCAATCCGCCCCCGGCCGTGCTGATGAAGGAGATCCCATCCTGCACGCCGAACAACCTGGCCGCGGCGATGGAATCGCCCCCGCCTAATACGCTGAATGCCGCCGAAGCGGCCACCGCTTCCCAGATGCGCCTTGTACCCAGGGCAAAGGGGGTTTTCTCATAGACTCCGGCCGGCCCGTTTACGAAGACGGTCTTGGCTTCAGAGATGAGACTGCAGTAGCGCTGGATCGTTTTCTCCCCGATGTCGGCGATCGGCTGTTCGTCGGGCAGCGCGTCTGTTTCAAACTCTTTGCGCTGTCCTGCGGCGTCCACGGCGAAATCCTCCGGGCAGACGATCCTGTCGGCATTGCCCTTCAGGCTCTCTTCCGCCGCCGGAACGAACTCCAGCAGGTTCTTCTTCTCAAGATACGCTTCGCTGGCCCGCCCT
This sequence comes from uncultured Spirochaetaceae bacterium, assembly GCA_964588355.1. Taxonomy (GTDB): domain Bacteria; phylum Spirochaetota; class Spirochaetia; order SZUA-6; family DRHE01; genus JAFGQJ01. The sequence goes on from CAZPPB010000030.1 coordinate 30,973, forward strand.
AGGCGGGTTCCCTTGGCTTTGAGCATGATCTGGGCCACCAGACCGGTTGTGAGAATCTTGTCCGCGG
>CAZPPB010000031.1:0-29571 GCA_964588355.1 uncultured Spirochaetaceae bacterium
CACGGCCTCTGGCTCCGGAGGCCAGCGCTCTATCCAGCTGAGCTAATTGCCCGGGCTGATATTAAACTATAGTGAATTGCTCGGATTGTCAATCCGCACTTGAATCATCAGCCCGTCAGACCGCCCTCGAAACATCGGCACGATAGACGTCACATCAATCCGCCGTTGAATCATCAGCCCATTAGACCGCCTGTGAACTCGTGCTTGAATCGGCTGAAATATGATTTATACTATAACCAATCCGCCTGGAACCAATCCGCCCGCCGCCATGCGTCAGGCGCCGGTGCCGAAGGGGGGTAGGGCGGGAAGACGTGGTTGGGGGTGAGGTTCGCTGCTCCGATTACCGGATCAATCAAGGCCTTCCGGCGGAGGTTGGCGAGTTTCAGCTGCCCGCGGATGTTTTAGTGGAAGTGCTGAAATGGTGAGTCGCAGGATACACCCGATCCCGCTGCTGGTGATCGCCCTTCTTGGGGCGGTCGGACCTCCCATCCATTCGGATGATTTGGACAATCTTCGGCTCGTTATCGAGAGCCGTGAGGATCATCACCCTCCAGCTGAAACCGGAAAATCCAGATTGGAACTGAGAGACAGCACCAGCGAACTGGAGATGGCCGGATTGACCCTGCTTCGCCTCTATCAGGTGGTTCTGTCCAGTCAGGACGGTCCTCGCTGCATGTTCCACCCCTCCTGCTCGGAATACGCGAAGCAGGCCCTGATCATGCACGGTACGGTTGCCGGCTCACTGCTGGCGATCGACCGCTACCTTCGCTGCAACGGTGTAGATAGAGGTCTGTATCCATACGACCCGAATCTAAGGAAACTCCTCGATCCCGTGCCGGAGAGGAAGGCAAAGCCGCCTCGAAAATGACCAAACTGATCCTGCTGCTGATGTTCTGCTCGGCATCCGCCGCGCCTGATGTTCCCGACTACTACAGCCCTGACTCGATACTACGCTTTGCAGATCATCTGTTTCAGGAGCAGGACTACCTTCGAGCCGCCTACGAGTATGAACACTACGGGTTCCTGCAACCCGGCAATGATCCGGCTTCCCGGGAAATCCTACTGCGGGCCGGTAAAGCGTTCCAGTGCGCCGGAGAGTATGACCGTTCTCTCGATCTGCTGCTCGAGCTGCTCGAGATCGCCGAAGCCAAGCGGATCCGCGACCTGACAGCCTACGAGATCGGGCTGACCTACTTCCGCATGGCCCAGTACGAGGAATCTCTCGTGTTCCTGCAGGATCAGCCTGCCGCAAGTCCGATCCCCGAGTCCGGCCTACTCATCGGTGCGGACCTGATGATGTTGGGGCAGTGGCGGCAGGCGCAGGAGGCGTTCGATAGATACGAGATCCCCATCTCGGAGCCCCTGAGAGACGCTGCCCGGAGGGGGGCGAATATGCGTCGCAAGAGCCCCCTGGTCGCGGCTCTCCTCTCCTCCGTGCTACCCGGTTGTGGAAAAATCTACGCAGGTGAGTATGGAGACGGGATCAACTCATTGATCGCTATCGGCCTGATAGGGACCTTGTCCTTTCTGAGTTTCCGCGCCGAGGGGTCGGATTCGGTTCGAGGCTGGATCTACGCGTCTGTCGGAGGGGTGCTGCATACCGGCAACATCTACGGCTCGATAGTATCAGCCAAGCGTCACAATCGGCTCCGGGAGCAAGCCCTGTTTCAGGAGGTGAAGGAGAGGATGCCACAGTGTTCGGAGTTCTCCCTTGAACCGTAGACCAAAGACAATACTGGTCGTCCTGGTCGTCCTGATCGCCGCCGCTGCACCCATCTGCAGGGTGTGCGCGGACACGTCCGATAATAAGGAGGATCCGGCTCTGCAGCTGGGTGATCTGTACGCCCGCGAGGGGGCTTTCGACCAGGCAATTACCGAATACAAACGGGTCCTTTTTTTCAACCAGGACGAGGAGATGCACAGTTCGGTGCACGCCAGGATCGCCTCCTGCTACCACGCGCAGCGGCGCTGGCCCGAGGCGATTTTCCATCACCGCCGCGCGATTCAAACCGCCTCATCCTTGCAGGAGATCGAAGAAAGGGAGTTTGATTTGATAACGGCGCTGCTGGCCAGCGGCAGAGAAAACCAGGCGGAGCTGCACCTGCTTCGACTGCGGGAGTATTCGCTGCTGGATGCAAGAAGAGTGTCCCTGTATCTGTGCGTGACTTATACGTACCGTGGGCAATGGGAAAAGGCAGTGCGCGAACTGCGCGAGGCTTTTCCTGCCGAGGAGATGACAGATCTTCGGATGCGGGAGCGGATCGAGAAACTGGAGCTTCTTTTCTCCGAGGCTCGAGACGCCCCAAGAAAATCTCCCGGCGGCGCTGTCTGGCTGTCTACGGCTGTCCCCGGAGCCGGGCAGCTGTATGCGGGTGATCCCTGGGACGGTCTGAACGCGTTTGTCGTAAACGCAGGTCTGGTCACCCTCATCGTCGCCTCGGTGAAGCAGGAGTGGTACCTGGAGGGGGTTCTGCTGTTCCTCTACCCGCTGCGACGTTACTACCTGGGAAACAGGGAAAACGCCCTACTGGACGCCGAACGGCGAAATCTGGCTGTCGAAGAGCGGTACAGACAGCAGCTGCTGGAAGGGGTTCTCCGGCTCCTGGAAGCACAGGATTGAGACGAGCGGACGGCGTGCAGCCGCCCTGGAAACACCTGGAAACGCTCAGCCTTGACACAACCCTGCGGTTCTGCGATATTTTTCTGCGGTTTATGAGCGGCTTATGAAGTTGAGCAGCAGGAATCGATCCACCTTTCTGGCTTTTCTGGGCTTGGGATCTCTTGTCGGTACCCTGGGATGGGAAGTGCTGGAGCGGATCGTTCAGCAGATGGGCTTGGAGCTGGCTCTGGGCATCGGACCGGTGGGCTTCGACTTGTCCGTGCTGAGTGTTTTCATCAAGATCAATCCAGGAACATTCATCGGCGTTCTGGGTGGAATTTTCCTGTTCCGGGTGATGTAGCGCGGATCGTGTTGATCCGAAATCAAGAAAAAAAGCAAGATGAGAAGGTAAAATGGAAACCATTATTCTGGCCTCCGGCTCTCCCCGGCGGCAGGATCTGCTCAACAGGGTCCGAATCCCCTTCAAGGCATTTCCGCCTAACATCGACGAGTCCTTCACCGCGATCCGAAGCGTGGAGGAGCGGGTGAGGCGAATCGCACTGAGAAAAATCGAGACAGTGGTAGAGATGTTCAAACAGGAATCCCCCCGCTGGCTCCTGGGAGTGGATACACTGGTGGAGATCGAAGGGGAGGCGATCCACAAACCAGCGGGGATAGAGCAGGCCGAAGCAATCCTGCAGCGGCTTTCCGGCAAGGTTCACCGGGTCTATACCGGCATCGGGCTCCTTCCCGCCAAGGGGGAGTCGATAGATCTGCGGTGTGTCCGCACCGAGGTGAAATTTGCTCCTCTGAGCCGGCAGGACATAGAGCTGTACCTGGAAAGCGGTGAGTGGTCCGGTGTCACCGGAGCATACCGCATTCAGGAACGGGGGGCGTTTTTTGTCGAGTGGATTCGGGGTTCCTACAGCAATGTTGTGGGCTTGCCTCTGGCCACATTTTATGGCATTTTAAAGAGTAACAACTACTCTCTGCATTAGCCTGCCGTAGGCAGGAGCGGGGAGCGGCAAATTTCCGTCATTTGGACCCAGGTCACCGAGTGCCGGTGCACCGTTTGAATCGGCGTGCAGTATGATCCGGTGTACAATGGGGACAGACGCACGAGACGAAGAGAAGGAAAGGGACCCGTCAGGGTCACCGAGTAAGGAGGACGCATTGGCAGTCGTCACAATGAAAAATCTGCTTGAGTCGGGTGTGCATTTCGGACACCAAACCAAGCGCTGGGATCCCCGGATGAAGAAGTACATCTTCGCCGAACGGAACGGGATCCACATCATCGATCTACAAAAAACAATCGTATCCATCAGAGAGGCGTTCGAAGCGGTCCGCAAAACCATCCTGGAAGGGAAATCCGTGCTGTTCGTCGGTACCAAGAAACAGGCGCAGCAGGCGGTTGAGCGGGAAGCTCAGCGTTGCGGTATGTTCCACGTCAACAACCGCTGGCTCGGAGGTATGCTCACCAATTTCTCGACGATCAAGAGATCGCTTCTGAGGCTGAAGAAGATCGAGAAGATGGAGGTCGACGGAACTTTCGAAAAGTTGACCAAGAAGGAGATCTCCCGCCTGGTCAAGGAAAGAGCCCGGTTGGAGCGGAACCTGGGCGGGATCAAGGAAATGAAGGAGCTTCCGGGTATCGTGTTCGTGATCGATACCCGCAAAGAGGCTATCGCCGTGGCCGAAGCCAAGCGGCTGGGAATTCCTATCGTGGCTATAGTTGATACCAACTGCAATCCAGAGGGAATAGACTATCCGATCCCCGGAAACGATGATGCAATTCGGGCGATCAATCTGTTCTCCCAGATCATTGCCAATGCGGTGATCGAAGCGGAGAATGAAGTGGGGCTTGAGATCATCGAGACCCTACAGGATGAGTCCAGCGATGAGGATTTTACCTCCTACGTGGACAAGGATGAGATCTCCGAATCCGAGAAGTACGGGGAAGAGAAAGAGGAGGCAGTGGAGACCGTGGCCGTAGCAGCGGCCGTCGGTGGCGCAGCCGAAGAGCAGGAAGAGGCCGGATTCACCGATAAGGATTACTCTGACTACAATCCTGACGAAGAAGACAAGACGAAAAAGGACGTCGAGGGTGTTCCTGCCCAACAGGAAGACCTGGCAGATGAGCACAACGTAGACGAAGATAAACTATACGACGAGTAGGAGAACATCTGTGGAAATCAAGGCAACTGAAGTAAAAGCCCTGCGCGAAAAAACAGGCGCAGGGATGATGGACTGCAAGAATGCGCTGGTGCAGGCGGAAGGGGATTCCGCCAAAGCCGAAAAAATACTGAAAGAGTTGGGTCTGGCAGCGGCTCGAAAACGGGCCGGGCGGGCGACCAGGGAAGGTCGGGTGTTTTCCCGGATCCAGGACGGAAAAGGGGTGCTGTTGGAGCTGACCTGCGAGACGGATTTCGTAGCCAAGAACAAGGAGTTCCTGGCTCTGGGAGAATCTTTGGCTGAATCGGCGATTGCCAAAGGCCCCGCCGCCAAGCCCGAGGATTTCACTTCCCAGGTGCAGGACACCGTAGGAAAGATCAAGGAGAATATCACCCTCCGGCGACTGAAGGTCATGGAGACCAATGAGAAAGATTTGCTCTTGGACTATATTCATGGTGAGGGAAAGATCGGAGTCATGGTCAAGTTCACTCTCTCCGACCCGTCGCTGAAAGACAACCCGAGGGTTAAAGAGGTTGCTTTTGATCTGACCTTGCATACGGCAGCTTTTGCGCCGCTGTTCCTCAAGCGGGATCAGGTGCAGCAGAGCTATCTGAAGGAGCAGGAGGAGATCTTCACCAAGCAGGCTGAGAAGCTGGGAAAACCGGAGAAGGTGCTGAAGGGTATCGTCCAGGGAAAGATGAACAAACATCTGGCTGAGATTTGTTTCGTGGATCAGCCGTTCGTCAAGGATCAGAACCTGAAAGTCTCCAAGGTCCTGGATCAGTTGAATAAAGAGATCGGCGGTCAGGTCCAGATCGGTGAATACCTGTACTACAAAGTTGGAGAAGAGTTGGAGTAGGGCACGTTTTTAACAAGGAGTCGTCCGGATGGATAGAGTTAATAAAGAAACCGAAGACAAGATGAAAAAGGCGGTCAAAGCCCTGGAGGATGAGTTCAAGACAATTCGCACGGGCCGGGCATCCGCCGCCCTGTTCGATAATATCAGGGTTGACTACTACGATCAGAAGGTCCCGCTGAATCAGGTGGCCACCATTTCGGTTCCGGAGGCCCGGCTGGTCGTCATCCAACCGTGGGACCGATCCATATTAACGGAGATCGAGAAGGCCATTCAGAAATCCGAGCTGTCGATGAACCCGAACAACGATGGAAAGGTCATTCGAATCAACATTCCTCCTCTTACCGAGGAAAGGCGCAAGGAGCTGGCCAAGCTGGCGCGCAATATAGCTGAAAAGAGCCGTATAGCAATCCGCAATATTCGCCGTGACGGCAATGACGAGCTGAAAAATCTGCAGAAGACATCGGAGATCAGCGAGGATCAATCCAAGCGCGGTCAGGATGAGATCCAAAAGCTGACGGACAAGTACATCGAAGAGGTGAACGTTATCATCGAGGCAAAAGAGAAGGAAATAATGGAAATCTGATGGTTGAGCAAACCAATGCCCCCCTTCCGCAGCACGTGGGGATTATCATGGATGGGAACGGAAGGTGGGCTCAAGCCCAGGGCAAAGCCCGTACGCGGGGACATCTCGAGGGCGTCAAAGCCGCCAAGCGTATCGTCCGCGCCTCGTTGACAGCCGGTGTCCGATACCTGACCCTCTTCACCTTTTCCACTGAAAACTGGAAACGTACAAACAAAGAGGTATCCTACCTCATGTTTTTGATCAAGAATCATCTGCGCCGGGAGGGTAAGTTCTACGAGGATAATGAGATTCGGGTCGTGAGCTCGGGAAACCTCGAGCGTCTTCCGAGTGATGTCCTCCACGTGCTGGACCGGGTCAAGGCGCGAACCGCTTCCTTTGACAGGATGACTCTCAATCTGGCGATCGACTACGGCGGCAGAGACGAGATTATACGCGCTGTGAACCGGACCCTGCAGGAGGGAAAAAACGGCAAGATCACGGAGCAGGATATTCGCTCCCGTCTCGATCATCCGGAGATCCCTGACCCCGACCTGATCATCCGCACCGGGCAGGAGTGCCGGATCAGCAATTTCCTGATCTGGGAAGGAGCCTATTCAGAGCTGTACTTCAGCTCCAAAATGTGGCCGGAGTGGCACGAGACCGATCTGAAGGAAGCCCTCGATTCCTACGGATGCCGGGAGCGCCGCTATGGCGCTCAGGAGACGGTGCCGCGGGAATCCGCGCAGTCCAGTCCTCTAACCGCGGGTATTCGGTAGAGCAATCGCAAACGCCATCATGAGGGGCAGTTCTTTCTTCGTCAGAACAGCGACCGTTGTTGTCGCACTGCCCGTTTTTTTCGTTCTGGTATTCGTTCTTCCATATTACAAACACCTCGCGATCAATCTCTGTGCCGTGGCGGTAACCGTCGGCGGAGCCAGGGAACTTCAGATCCTGCTCTCCAAGCGGGGTATCCCTACCTTCCCCCGTTTCTTTCTCCTGACAGGGTTGATCCCCGCGGCGGCGTATCTGGAAGTTCTGGGTCTGATCCCTTTTGCCTGGTCGGCGGCCGTCCCCATCGCCCTGGTGGTTCTGGTCCTGCTGCGTTCTCTATGGGTCAGGGATCAGAAGGATCTGGGTGCTCTGCTGCTGCGAATCTCTAGCTCCCTGCTGCTCCTCATCTACCCGGCCGTTTTTTTGTCCTTCATCGTGCGGTTGACGGTTTTCGAGAATGTTCGGTGGGTGCTGCTGTTCTTTTTCAGCGTCATTTTCGCCAACGACATCGCCGCTTACCTGGCCGGGATGTTCCTGGGGCGGGGCACCCGGCTGGACTACGTCGTCAGCCCGAACAAGTCCGCCGTAGGTTTTGCCGCCGGCATCCTGGCTTCCATTGCCGTCGCGCTTCTGTTCAGGGGCACCGTTACGGGTCTCCTTCCGATCAGCTTCGGTCTCACAGTTGTGTTCGGGGCCGCTGCGGGGATTCTCACAATTGGCGGAGACCTGGTGGAATCGGCTCTCAAACGCTCAGCCGACGTCAAGGATTCCGGCCGGATCATCCCCGGCCGGGGAGGGATTCTCGATTCCGTCGATTCCTGGCTGATTACCGCCCCGATGTTCTACTTTGTCTTTCTGTGGATTTCGCGGTAAATTCGAGGCAAAGGCGGTTTTATACTTGAACAGAAAAAAAGTCAGCGTGCTGGGGTCCACAGGCTCGATAGGAAAAAATACCCTGGAGGTCGTCAAAGCCCTTGATCCTGCCTTCGATGTCGTAGCCCTGGCCTGCCGCAGCAGCGTGGCTGAACTCGCCCAGCAGGCACGGGAGTTCGCCCCGGTAGCGGTAGCCGTTGCCGGTTCCCCGGATTCCCAAGCTGAACGAGAACTCGAGAAAATCCAGGATACCCGGGTTTATCGCGGAGAGCAGGGGCTGCTGCAGATGCTGGCGGACACGAAGGCTGACCTGGTGGTGAACGGGATTTCCGGCGCTAGAGGACTGCTCCCTTCGCTGAGGACGCTCCAGCAGGGTATCGACCTGGCTCTGGCCAACAAGGAGACGGTGGTGATGGCCGGCGGTCTGGTTACGGAGCTGGCCCGCCGCAATGGATCGAAGCTGCTGCCGGTTGATTCCGAACATCACGCGTTGTTTTGCCTGCTCCAGGGGCGCAATCCCGAAGATGTGCAGGAGATCATCCTGACTGCCTCCGGGGGAGCCTTCCGGGAGCTGTCCGGCGAGCAGCTGAAGGATGTGCGTGTAGAGGATGCCCTCACCCATCCGAACTGGAATATGGGGGCTAAGATCACCGTGGATTCGGCCACGATGGCGAACAAGGGTCTGGAAGTCATCGAAGCCCACCACCTGTTCGATATACCCGTTTCGGCCATCAAGGTCCTGATTCACCCCCAGAGCTACGTTCACTCCCTGATACGGATGACCGACGGTTTTATCTACGCCCAACTGAGTCAGCCTGATATGCGACTGCCCATACAGAATGCGCTGACCTATCCGGATTTCCAGCCCTCCTGCGTGGAGGCTTTCGACCTGGCGGGCAGGAGTCTGAGCTTCGAACCGGTGGACCCGAAAAAGTACAGGATGCTCACGCTGGCCTACGGTGCCGCCGAGCGGGCCGGTGGATATCCGATCGCCTACAACGCCGCCAACGAAGTCGCGGTAGAGCGGTTTTTGCGTCGTGACATTTCCTTTCTCGACATAGCCCAGGCGGTGGAACAGGTAATGCAGGCTGATTGGCAGACACCGGTTCTGGAGATCGAGGAGATCCTCGAGGTGGACCGGCAGGCCAGAGTCAGGCTCGAGGAAACATTGAAGAGCTAATAAGGAATATTTGAGGTAGTATGAACCCTGAAGTGATTTTGAGGATTCTATTCGGCATCATCGGCTTTGGCATCATGGTGTTCGTCCACGAGCTCGGCCACTTCATCGCGGCCAAGCGGGTGGGAATCGATGTGGAAACCTTCTCCCTGGGCTGGGGCAAGAAGATCGTAGGCTTTGACTACAAGGGTACGAACTACCGGATTTCCATGCTGCCTTTCGGCGGGTACTGCAAACTCAAAGGGGAAAACCCCTACAGTGCCCAGGAACAGAAGGCCGACGGCACCTTTTTCGCCGCGCCGCCGTGGAAGCGAATCGTCACCTCCGTCGCGGGTCCGCTGGCGAACGTGCTCTTCGCGATCCTGGTCCTGACCTTGATCTGGTGGATCGGCTTCGACGTGCCCACCGACGGGAACCGGATCATTTTGGCCTCTGACTACTCGGTGGACAGCTTCAGTGATTCGACCCCGGCAGCCAGGGCCGGTCTTCAAACCGGCGACCGGATTGTTGCCGTAGACGACCACCCGGTGAATCATTTTCAGGATCTGCTGGAATCCGTGGCCCTCGCAGCGAACCAGGAGATCGTGCTGACGATCGAGCGGCAGGGCAGGCGGCTGCAAACAACCTTGACTCCCGAATTGGACCGGGACACCGGGGCCGGCAGGATAGGGGTGTACGCCTGGAGGAATCCGATCGTGGATGAAGTCACCCCGGGCGCAGCAGCGTCCCTGGCCGGACTGCAGAGGGGAGATCGAATCGTTTCAGCCGGAGGCGCCCCGGTGCGACACACCATGGATCTGTATCAACAGCTTCAAGACCGTCCTGAAATCCTGCCGATTGGTTTTCAGAGAAACGGGGCGCAGAGCAGTGCCACTCTCGTTTTGGACTACAGTGAGGAGGGATTCGCAGACCTGGGTCTGACTTTTGCCGTCGGCATTTACCCGTCCCAAAGAGTGGGGCTGATTGGAGCGTTCGGCAAGGGTGTCGAGGAGAGTTGGCAGATTCTGACGACAACGCTGAAGAGCTTTGGTCTGCTGTTTAAGGGGATCAATCTGAGGAAAGCAGTTGCCGGCCCTATTCGAATCATCGATTACGTCGGCTCTGTGGCTACAGGCGGCCTGAGATTCGGTATCTCTTACAGCATAGCGTCCTTCTTCCGTTTCCTCTGTTGGCTGAGCATCATGCTGTTCTTTGTCAATCTCCTGCCCATCCCGGGTCTGGACGGCGGGCAGATCCTGGTGTTCAGTGTGGAAGCCCTGCGGAGAAAATCTATGGATCCCAGGGTGATTACCCGAATCCAGATGATCGGATTTTCCTTTATCGTGCTGTTGGCCGTGGTCGTTACTTTCAACGACCTTCTGTTTTACATCGGGAGGTGATGAGATGAAGCGCCGTATTGTCTGTTTCTGCGAGCACGCCTTCGATGCGGATGTGCCGGATTCGGTTGATCTGAGCAAGGAGCCGGAGGTGGAGCAGGCCATCCTGGACGGAGAGTTCTTGAGCATCCGCTGCCCGAACTGCGGGAAGACGCTGAAGCCGGAGTTTCCCGTGTTGATCGAGGACCCTCAGACGGAGAACAGTGTCTTTTTCGTACCGGAGCTGGATCGCAGCGCCTATTTCCGCGGCTCCCTGTCCTACTCCCTGAGGGAAGCGAATCGGGTGGCGATCGGCTATGAAGAGCTGGTGGAGAAATTCCTGCTCAAACGGTACAATCTGGATGACCGAGTCGCGGAGATCGTGAAGTACTACCTGCTGAGCAAGGTCATGGAGGATGAGCTGGAAGACAAGGAGATGCGTATCCTCTTCTCCAAGCAGGAGGGGGACAGCGTGTTGTTCAATGTTCTGGGTTTCAAGAAGGACGAGGTCGGGATCCTGAAAGTGCCTGTGGCTACGGTGGAAAAGGTAGCCTCCCAACTGGAGGAAAAGAAACATCAAGAACCCTTTTCCGAGATCCTCAAAGTCCCCTACGTTTCTATCAATAATCTGCTGGTGGAAGGTCCGGATTGAAACAAAAAGCAATCTTTACTCTGCTGCTTCTCGTTGCCTCGACTCTTGCTTTTTCGCAGCATCCCGTCTCTCTGAGTCATTTCGGCAGGATCAATGATCTGTTCTACGACACCGAACGTGGACTATTGTTCAGTGCCGGAGAGGACGGCACGGTGCGCATCTGGAATGGGGAAGACGAAAAGCTGATAGAGGTGGTGCGGATATCCCACAAACCGGTCAGGCAGATGGCTGTGCACCCCAGCGAACCGCATGTGGCAGTCCTGGTAGGAGACTCGCTTCAGCCGGATACCCTGGAGGTGTGGAACTGGCAGCGCCAGCAGCGGCTGTTCTCAGTGGCATCGGATAAGCAGTTGATGCACTTCGCCTACTCACCTAAAGGCACCTACCTGTTCTACAGTCAGGCGGATTACAAAAGCCTTACCGTGCTGAATCCCAGAACCGGAAGAGTGCTCCCGTACATGGGAAAGGGTTTTGGCATCGTCTCCTATTTCACAATAGCCGGCAACGAGGGCAACATCATGACCTATCAACCCTCGGGCTCTATTACCTACTGGGATATCCGCACCGGCCGGATGGTGAAGCAGATCCGTGCTCCGGCAGGTCTGGAGGTAATCCGCATCTCCCCCAACAATCGTTATATTGCCGCCGCAACGGATCAATACCTGATGATAGTGGACATCCTCAGCGGCGAGACCATAGACAGTAGCCGGATTACGGGCGTTGTGGATTTGAGTTTTTCTCCAGCCGGAAACGAAATCGCCGGGGTCGTGCAAAACGGAAATTCTAGAGAGCTGAAAAAGTGGTACTTCGGCGGCAAGTATCTGATCGAGCTGACCATTCCGTACTCCAGCCGCTATCCGCAGCTGAACAGTGTGGTACACAGTGACCGGGATCTGTACCTGGCCACCTCCGGCGGAGATATCGCCAAGATCGCAGCGGGGGGCGAGGAATCACTGCTGGCGGAAGACAATCGCAGGGAGATATCGGATCTTGCTTTCATCGACAGTGCGTTGGCTATCGCCTCGCCTTCTGATATTATGATTGTCGACTCCGAGTTTTTCCTCGGCTCCTACGAACGGGGTACGGATGTCGAGGTCAGGGAGCAGCGTTATCCCAATCCGTTCGCCTGCACGCTGGGCATCACCTATTTGGATTCCCAGCGCCTGCTGCTCTGGTGCATGGGTGAGCAGGAGGGAGGTCTGTCTGTACTCAATACCTGGTACGGGGGAATCCAGGAATTGCCCGTGGAGTTCGGCTCGCCGATTCGACAGGTAACGGTCTCCTCCGGGGGGATCGTGGTGGTCGAGGAGAGCGGCCGCTGCCGGATCCTGGCTCCGGACACCTTTATTCCTTCCTTTCAATACAACGCCCCCGGAATGAATAAATTGATTCTCACCTTTGGAGAGGCGCTGATCGGTGCAAAAACAAACCTCTCAGCCTTCAGCGGTCCCCTCCTGCAGATAAATCGGCGGACAGGAGAGACCGTACCCATTCAGGACCCCAGCCTTTTCGTCTACGATCTTTTCTATCACGGCAGCCAGCGCGGCGCAGAACTGTATACGCTGGCCGTACAGGAGGACTCAGGCCGGGTCCGCACGGTTGTCAAGGTTCATTCCGGATTCGCATTCGAGCGCAGCAGGATCCTCAAGGTTTTCGAAAGCGAGGACCTGGGAGCAACCCTGGCCGGGGATGATTCGGGGAACGTATTCACAACCCTGGGCTACGAATCGGTCACCGTGTTTCGAGGCGCCCAGGCAGGGGTTCTGCCGCCCTCCGGGCAGATACCCCGGAAACTGTACGTGCACAATGAAAAACTCTTCTCACTGAACCGGGATTCATCGATCTCTGTGTGGGACATTCCCTCCCGGGATTTCATGCTCAATATCCATCTGTTCCAGGACGGAACATGGGTCGCTCGGCTGCCGGGCGGAGAGCAGCGGTTCAGTCGTGAGGAGGATTTGTACTGACCTTGAGAATGCCCTCGTGAACGGCCCGCTGGATTTCTTTCAGATAGTCGCTGCGTTCCTCAGGCTCGACATAGACCGAGTCCAGCAGGGACACCCGATAGCGGGGGTGTACCCTGTTCAATGCGTAGGCGGCAACATCCAGGATACATTCGCTGCAGGTACACATTTCAGGATGGGAAGGTATCTGCTTCTTGATCTCTGAAACGATCAGCTCCTCGGCTTCGTTCGTCAGGCTTTCGAAGTCATAACTCTCTTTGATGGCCATACCTTAAATATCCGAACCTTTGACCATATTTTCAAACTTCGTGTACTCGGGAATGAAGGCGATTTTTAAACTGCCTACGGGGCCGTTTCTCTGTTTTGCGACGATAAGATCTGTTTCAATGTCGCGAGGCAGTTCTTCCTGACTATCCGCCGAGAGCCGTTCCCGATGAAGAAAGATCACCACATCAGCGTCCTGTTCGATAGATCCCGACTCCCGTAAATCTGCCAGATTGGGCTGCTTGCCCTCACTTTCCCGGCGCACCTGGGAAAGGGCGACAACGGGGATGTCCAGTTCTCTGGCCAGAGCTTTCAGAGAGCGGCTGATCTCCGCTATCTGCTCGTGCCGCGCAAGCTCCCTGTTTTCCGAAGTGATCAATGTCAGATAGTCGATGAAAATGATGGAAACGTTGAACTGATGGCGCATGCGCCGGGCCAACGCGCGCAGATCCAGGAGGCGCAGCGAAGGGGTGTCTTCGATATATAGCGGCGCCTCGTAGATCTTGCTGGCCGCCTCTGTCAGTTTGTGGAAATCCGACGGTTTCAGGAACCCCGAACGCAGGCTGTTGGAGCGTATACGGGCTTCGCTGGCCAGCATCCGCTGCATCAGAGCCATACTGGACATCTCGAGGGTGAAGAAGCCGACTGGGAACTTGTTGTGTATCGCCATGTTCGCCGCCATGGTCAGGGCCAAGGCGGTTTTCCCTACAGATGGCCGCGCCCCGATCACGATGAACTCGGAGTTCTGGAACCCGCTGGTCAGTGTGTCCAGCTCTGAGAATCCCGAGGGGATCCCGATGTAGGCATCTTTAGTATGGTAGAGCTTCTCTATCGCTTCTATGGTCCGGGAGACGATTTCCTTGGCAGGCTGAAAGGTGCCGGTATGCTGCTTGTCCGTGATCTCGAAGATCTGCCGCTCCGCCTCTTCGATAATCAGTCGCACCTCCTGGCTGTCGTCGAAAGAATCGGAAACTATGGAGGAGGCGATCCTGGCCAGATTTCGTCGGATGCTGTTGTCCTGTACGATCTGGGCGTAGTAGCGGACGTTGGCGCTGGTGGGGACCGCCGAGGTAAGCCGGGAAACATAGGCCGCCCCGCCGCAGGCCTCCAGGAGGTTTTCGTTTTTCAGCTCTTCGGTCAGGGTGATCAGGTCGACCGCCTCGTTTCTCTCGAACAGCTTGAGGATCCCCTGGTAAATGCGTTGGTGAGCGGTCTTGTAGAAATCATCAGGCCTCAGATAATGCACAACGGTACCGAGGGCATCGGAGTCCAACAGCAATGCCCCCAGGGTGGCCATTTCCGCATCCTGGTTGTTGGGAGGGATCCTGTCTTTCAGCCCCGTCTTAGCCATGGGCTCTGTTTACTTCTCTTCTGCGGCCTCTACCTGTACGTTGAGCTGGGCTTCCTCCGTGCCGTACAGTTTGACTTTGACTGTGAAGTTGCCGATCATGCGGATGTTGTGCTCCGGAACCTCGACCCGTTTCTTCTCGATCGAGTAGCCTCGATTCTCCAGTTCCTGAACCACCATTGCGTTGTTCACCGAACCGAACAGCTTTCCGCTGTCCCCGGCGGGCATTGTGAACACCAGTTCCTCGCTTTCCAGCCTCTCCTTGATGCTCATCGCCTCGCGGCGCTTTTCCTCTTTGCGTTGCTCGATCGCGGCTCTCCGCGTCTCCAGCTGGGTGAGGTTTTGCTTGGTGTAGGGCAGGGCGAAGTTCCTGGGCAGGAGGTAGTTGCGGGCGTAGCCATTGGCCACTTCTTTGATGTCCCCCTCTTCTCCCAACCCGGCGACATCTTGATTCAAGATTACTTTCATATCGTTAAGCGTTGCTCCTTTCATCTCTTCTGTATTTTAACCATACTTCGGACACACCCAATCCCGGAATCAGGATCAGGACCGCGATTCCGATCCGAGGTGTCATTGCCAGGATAACAATGGCGATGATCAACAGCCAGCGAATCCTGGGACGAACGTTCAGTCTCCTCAATAGGAATCGAATGATTCCAATTCCGGAAATACCATAGAGGAATGCAACGATGAGCAGGGCGTTCCAGGCCAGGATATCGAGAGGCTTGATTGGCACGAGAAGGTTCAGCACGACCAGGGCCAGACTGGCGATCAAGGGCCAAACGTAGCGGTCCGGAAGCTTGAAATCTACAATTCGGGTAAGCCCGGGACGTTTGCCCATGGACCGGGCTCCGATTATTGTACCCAGCCACCAGCTAAAGGTGAGGATGAGGAAGTAGTAGAACAGATACGTGCGGCGCATGACCATGCCGATGTACCCCAGCACCGTCTCGGTTTGGATCGGCTGCACCGCACCGGGCAGCGTTTCGGTCTGGGAATTATTGATGGCGCTGTTGGTTGCCTGAACCAGAGCATCAAAGAACTCCCGTATAACTGAGCTAAAGGCTTCGTTGTCTTTCAGGTACAGGATCGTGGGCACGGATAGGGCTCCGGCGATCACGGTTGCCAGCACCAGGCGGGTTGCCCGCCGATAGCGTGGCAGCCGCAGATCGGGGTTCATTTCCGGGAGCTGAATCAACGCCAATCCGCCGATCATCAGCACTACAACCGTCAATTCGAAGACCAGAGACGGGATCTGGAGGGAAGAGGCCGCTGCCGATGCAAGAGCGTCGCTGGAGGTCCTCATGCGGGTCAGCAGTAGACCGACGACAATGATGGAGACCAGCGCCACAAAGGCTGCCCATCGGAATGACTTCTCCCCCCGCCGGATGTACAGGACCTGCAGAGGGACAAGGAATACAAGAGGTCCCATCCCCAGGCGATAGAGCAGGGTCGACACGGCGGCGAATACCAGTATCTCGATCACTGTTACTTCTCTACGAATGGTAGCAGTGCTAGTATCCTCGCTTGTTTGATGGCTATGGACAACTGCCGCTGATGCTTGGGACAAGTTCCGGTGATGCGGCGCGGCAGGATCTTCCC
Source organism: uncultured Spirochaetaceae bacterium (assembly GCA_964588355.1). Lineage (GTDB taxonomy): Bacteria > Spirochaetota > Spirochaetia > SZUA-6 > DRHE01 > JAFGQJ01. The sequence continues at coordinate 16,199 of CAZPPB010000031.1, forward strand.
GCGGTCGGTGATAAAGCGGCGCAGTGTGTCCGGGTCGCGATAACTCACTTCGGTTTTTTTGCTGCAAAACTTGCAGAACTTGCGTCTGTAGAATGAGCGGTAGCGGCCTCTGCCGCCGCCGCCGCCGCCTCCTCCTCCGGGGCGCCTCTGGCGGGAGTCACCGCCGCCGCGGTCGTAGGATCGGACTGGCCTTCTATCCTCCCCCGATGCTGATTCGCTTGCCGGCCTCTGTGTATCCGAAGTTCGGCTGTCCTGTCGAGCCGGTGCAGCCGGAGCCGCTGATATCGACGCGGCTGCTTGCACCTTTTCGGTCGCTTTCTCCGCTGCTTCGACAGCTGCTGCGTCTTTCCATTCAGCTTTTACACCTGCAGGTTCCGTCGCTTCGGCAGGCTTCTCAGCCCCCGCGGCAGCAGACTCTGGCTCCGCGCCGGCTTGCTTCGCCGCGGGTTCTGCGGCCTCTTCCTCTGCTTTGGGTTGCTCTGCGGCGGGCTCTTTGGCCTCCGGCTCTTTTGCCTCCGGCTCGGCTGCAACCTCTTTCGCCTTGGGCTTCTCAGCGGCCGGTTCTTTGACCTCCGGCTCTTTTGCCTCCGATTCGGCTGCAGCCTCTTTCGCCTTGGGCTTCTCAGCGGCCGGTTCTTTGGCCTCCGGCTCTTTTGCCTCCGGCTCCGAAGCAGTCTGTTCAGCAGCTTCGGCGGCGGTTTTTTTCTTTTGCGATTTTGCCGCAGCTTTTTTTGGTGAAGCGGTTGACTTATCTTTATCAGCCTCAGCCGACCCGGCGGTGTCGGCGGGCTTCTGCGCTTCCGCAGAAGGTGCTTCGGGCTCCGGCGTGGATTGCTCTTGCTCTGCTTCCACCGGTTTGGCTACTTCATTCTCATCACTCATGTAGGAATCCTCCTGATTGATAGCAACCCTCTCTCAGGACCGGAGAAATGATTGCGGTGTTTTCCTCGATCAAAATAACGGTTCATATCTGTGAAATGATTGCGTGGATCAACGAAAAAGTCTAGAACGGGATGTCGTCGTCGAAATCGTCCGCCCTGGGTATTTCCGGTGGAGAGTACTGATCCGACGGCGCGCCGGCGTTCCGAGCGCCCTGGTCCGCGCTCCGTCCGCCCAACAGTTGGATGTCGTTGATGAATATCTCCACCCGGCTTCTGGGTTGCCCGTCTTGTTCCCAGCGATCCTGCCGCAACTCACCCTGGATACCGAGCTGTTTCCCCTTGACCAAATACTGCGCCAGAGCTTCCGCTCTTTTTCCGATCAGCACGCAGTTGAAAAAATTGCCCTCATCCTGCCAGGTATCGTCTTTCTTGACTCTGCGGTTGACAGCCAGGGAGAGGTTCGCTATGGCAAATCCGGTATTGGTGTACTTGAGCTCCACGTCTCTGGTGAGCCTGCCGATCAGGATAACTTGATTGATGTCAGCCATTGAATACGCTCCTGTTCTCGAATACCTAAATCTTGTTATTTACGAACGAAGAGGTATTTCAGGATCTCGCCCCGGAGCTTAAGGGCTTTGTCGAAGGCTTGGATGTTTTCCGGTTCGGATTCGAATTGGTATAAGACGTAGAATCCCTTGTTGTTCTTCTTTATCTCGTAGGCCAGGCCCCTCTCACCCATCTCCTCTTCATTGATAACTTTGCAGCCGCTATCAGCGAAAAGTCCTTTTACGAACTCCCTGCCCTGTGCAAGAAGTTCGCCTTCCGGTTTGAAGATAAGTACAGCCTCGTAGTTCCTCATGTCTGGTCCTCCCTATGGTCTTGAAGTGATCCATCCCAAATGTCAGGATGGATAAAGAGGCGAAGCATAAACTAACACATCCCTGCGCAGAAGTCAAGAATATGGACGATCAAGGGCGGATCGGAAGCAACCGACAATCAAAAGGAAATGACACGGCGGGTAAATTACGATGACAACATTTTCTATCTCACCCTCGTTTTCAAGGGGATCGCGGCCGGCCTCAAACTGAATATCGATACCGGGCTGTACCGGGACAGGATCGTTGAGGATATCCGCTTTCTGGACAAAACCTGTTCGGGTATCTACCAGTCCTTGAAGGCGGACCATCTAATGATCGACCGCTTAACCCACATCAAGGGGCTGCAGAAGCTCAACGCAAGCTTTATCGCTCTTCTGGGGGATATCCTGGAGGAGCGCCTCCCACTGGCCAGCGCACTGGAGCAGGATTTCGATCTGTTGCAGCGTATTCAGTCGAACCGGGAGGTCGAACTTGCCGCACTCAAGGAGATGATCAGTAAGCTGGGAGAGCCCGGCGGGGATCAGGAGCAGATCGTCTCCGAGCAGGAGTTCAAATTCCTGCTCTCTTCGGATCAGGAAGATACAGCCGACTGATCAGCTCGATCCGCCGAAAAGATCGAGGGGCGGCGGCGGCGTACCCCCTTCCCACCTGTGATCTTCCTCCAGCGAGTATGGTCTGGCGTAGAGCTTTTCATAGAGGAAGTTGAGATCCTCCTGGTTGATATCGAGAAACTGGACACCGAAGTAGCACCTCTCCGAGTCTTGAAATTTGCGGCGTACCCGGGAACCGATGACCATTGTGCGTTCGGGAAAGCGCACGGTGATCTCGATGTCCGTGTGGACCACGAGGTTGTTGGACAGGTCGGATCTCGGATGGGCGAACAGCAGACCCGAGGCACTGATGTCGATAATTGGAGCTTCGTAGCGGCGTTCCATGCTGTCGTCTGAAGTAAAATATCCGGTCAGATGGAGCGAATAGCCCAACACCCGGGCGAAGTCGTAAGCATACTCCAGCAGATCCTTTGAAATCTTCTCCTTGCGCTCCTCCCGGTTGCACATGTAGATGTAACCGACCAGGTACAGCTCGTACAGGATCGGACAGAACAGCTCGGAGTGAATCTGCCTCTTCTGCTTCTCGTAGAGGATGTTCCCGAGTTTGCTGGCGATCACATGGGGCGGCCTGTCCAGGGCTTCCTCGTATCTCACAAGATCCCTGCGGGTAATCAGACGCTGTTCGGGATACGGATCGCTGATGGGAAAATCCTCCTCGGTTGAGGGGATCCACAGCATTTTCCCGGTCGCGGCCATTACTTTTTCTTCATACTTGTCCAGTACCCGGTCGCGGAGCATCACGATCCGGGCCTCGCTCACCTCATCCCTGGTCTTTTCCCGAAAGTTCTTGTAGAGGCTCTTTATGCTGGCGTAATCCAAGTCGATGCGGGTGTTGATCACATCGGGAGACAGTTCGATGTAGCGGTTCGCTCGGGGGAAGTTCAACTCGACCGTCTGCCCTTTGATGGTAAAGAAGACCTCCGCCTTTTCTGAAACCCGTATGCGCTCGTTTTTCCTCTCCGGCTTTTTATAAACCTCCTGCGGGTGAGCGATCTTGATTCGCCCGTCGCTCTTTCCGGTGATCACGGTCTGGAAGGTGTGGTAGTTGTTCTGAAAGAGGAAGTACACCTGCACTTCCTCCTCGACGTCGAAAAAGTCGGGATTGCCGCTGCGGACCTCCATCTCCAGATAATCATCCCGGCTGTCAACCACAGGCCCGGACAGCGTTTTTCGCTGGCCGTGAATTTGAAGCTCCACATTCTGGTCAATTAGCGATTTAAAAACGAACTCTTTGACGATTCTTCCGACTCTGATACCCATGCCCCGGCTACTCCTGCAGCACGCGCAGGCACTCCTCCCCCGCGGCTTCGGGGGCGATGCAGTACCTGATTCTCTGTGCTCGATCGCTCTTTAAAATTAAAAGGTAATCGCCGGCGGAGAGGGAGTAAAGTGAATCCGCACCAAGGATCGGGCGCATAGAGGGAAGGTTGAACAGTTCAGCCGAGACCGAAGCTCGGCCGCCGGCGGCGCGGACCAGGTATCTTCCCGATTGGATGATGCGCAGCTGGAAGGATAGCGGGTTGCCCCTGAGTTCGACCTCCTCGATCCCGGATGCGGGATAGATCTGTGCAGGGTCGATTTTCTCGAATGCCAGGGAGTAGGCACCTGCCGAGCCGGCACCGGTGATTTGAGCGTAGGTCCGGCGGGTTCCCAGAAACAGAGGGATGAAGGCGTTGTCCATGGTACCGCTGTTGTCGTCCTTCAGAATCTCCCGCTTCTGATCGGTGTACAGGGTAATCCGCGTGTCCATCTCCTGCCCCGTGGTATAGACAGCATAAAAACCCGGAACCGTGAAGGACAGCTCCACCCAGTCCTGATCACCGGACAGCAGGGCCCGGTCCTGCAGGGAATCCGGATAGATTGCCTTGGCATCTTCAAAACGGTTGTCAGGCTCGAAACCGTCGTTGCTCCTGCCGGTCAAATCAACTGTAAACACATAGGGACCTTGGACACTGAAATCGTAGGCAAGCAGTTCGACGATGTAGTACCCCTCTTCCAGCATGGTCTCCAACCGCACGTTGGCCGACATCTCACTGCCGCTCACCTGGAATGGGATGTTCTCCCCCTCCCGGAACAGGAGCAGCTGCAGGTCGAAATCGGTTTGGGCTTCCAGGACCACCGTTCCCCGACCGGATTTGTAGAAACGGAACCTGTCGATGTCCCCCCTCGATATGAAACGTCCGAAGCTCTGTGTGCCGAACGAGGGAACCTGTACCTCGAATCCCTGTGCATCATCGGGCTCGAAGGGGTCTTCCACTTCCTGATCCGCAAAGTCTCCATCAGGGCTCTGCATCCCTTCCCCTATGTCCGGCTGCGTGAAAGAGGTCGGCTCCAGCAGAGACAGCAACTCAGGGCTGGAGGGGATATCGACACGCTTGCCGCCGCCCAAAGAGCCGTCCGGTTTGGTAACCCGGCAGATGACCCGCACCCTGCTCGGGTAGCTTTGCAGCTCCCCGCTTATCGTGTAGGTATTTCCTCCTTGCGGCTGGGATATGATCCGCAGGCGTTTGTACTCCGCTGCCAGAAAAAGCTCCAACTCGCTCTTGAGTCGATCCCCCAGGGTCACCCTCCCATGCTCGTCGGAGAGGAAAGGCAGGATCGTCAGATTCTGCCCGCTTGTATCGGGGATCGTCCGCAAGAGAAAATCCCCCAGCTCGCTCACAGCCCTGTCGATATCCTCCAGGGCGTCGGCTGAAATACAGGCTGCCGAGATCACCAACAGGAGGAGTATTGCAAAGAGGCCGCAGCAGCGTTTCATAGGCCCAGTTCCGGGGCGATGCTCTGCATCGCTTCCACGGCGATTGTGGAAAACTCTTCCAGCGGTATACCCGCCTGCTCGCACAGCAGGATGCTCTCCCGGGAGACCTTGCGGGCAAACTCTTTCTTTTTCATTCTCTTAACAACGGATGCCGGTTTTACGGAGGCGAGCCGCTTGTCCGGCATTACCAGAGCCGTAGCTACGATCAGGCCTGTGATGCTCTCCGCCGCGGTAATAGCGTAATCCAGCGTATCGGTTCGTTCCAGGCCCAATCCGTCGGCATTGTGGGCCAGGATGGCCTGAATGATCTCCCGACTCACACCCAGCTCTTGGAGGATCTCCTCGCTCTTCCTGCCGTGTACCGCCGGGTCCTGGGTGATATCGAAATCCAGATCGTGGAGCATCCCGATGACCCACCAGGTATCCGGATCCCCGCCAAGACGTCGGGCCAGCTGTTCCATGATCGCCGCTGTGGCCAGGCTGTGTTTTTTCAGCCAATCGCTCTGGATGTATTTATCGACCAGCTGTACTGCTTGTTCCCGATTCATTCTATTGGATCCCCCATCCGTAGGTTGAAGGGTAATACTGTTCTTCTTCGCGAAGGTATTCCTGCCCCATGCCTTCGAAATCGATCTGAAGATCAGAAACGAACCACCTGCCTGCGGATCTTTCCAGGTACAGTTCCCCTTCGGTCACGCCCGGAGAACCGAACAGCCGGAGGTTCATCCAGGCCGTGCGCTTCTCGAGCAGCGATGATCTCTGTTCACCTTCTCCATAGGATTCCGTGGTAATGGCCCCGATGCGATAGTTAACCGGAACCAGATCTCTCTGCAGATAGTAGCGGATCGAGGTTGTCAATTCCTCTCGTACCTCTGTATGCACCGATTCTCTCTCCACCCTTCCTTCCTGAAGGCCGTCCAGGAAGCGGGTCGATACCGATATCATCTCCAGGGTACTTCGGTCGATCCCGACCAGATCGGCTAACGGTCCAATCTTGAAATCCTCCGGCAGGACCTGTACGGATTCCAGAGCCAGGAGTCTCTGCTGCTCCGATTGTTGGACCGTAGCCGGTTGTGGCTGCTCCGCTTGGGGGGCCTGGGTCAGGGTTATCTCCCGCTTGCTCAAGACCTCTCCGGTATCGCTGTCAGCGGCCCGCTCAGGGGCAGGTGCGGGCTCCGGGGAAGGCTGATCCCGTGGCTTGTCGTCCCGCGCGCAACTTGCAGCGCCGAGAAGCAGGATCAGCAGGAGGGGTTTCCACCACTTCACTCTTTTTTTTATCAGATCGGGGGGAATTCGTCAAAGGGCGGATCCGAGGGATCGGCAGTGTTTCGGCTTGTCTCCCCCGGACCGACGGCCGGTAATCTTGGTAATGACAAGACTATTGGCAGTCGGCATAATAGTGGCAGGAATGAACGAATCTTCAGCGGTCCTCGAACACCTGAGCCGGGACTACAACGAGCCGGTCAAGGACCCTCTTTGGAAAAACATCACCCTGTCCCGCGGGTTGCTGCAGGTAGCCTCTCACGGGGCGTTTCAGAAACTCAATGGGGTCAAGCAGCTGGGGCCTACCTATTTGGTCTATCCCGGTGCCACCCACACCCGTCTCAACCACAGCCTGGGGGTGTTCCACCTGGCCCGGAGGATGATGGTGAATCTCCTGGGCGGGGGCGGCTCTACAATTCCGGGCGGGGAACACGCCGAGCCGGCCGTAAGTGAAATCAGCCTGGAGGGGGTAAAGGCTTTCCTCTGTGCCGCCCTTCTGCACGACCTTGGTCACTATCCGTACGCCCACTCGCTCAAAGATGTCGGTCTGCGCAGCCATGAATCCCTGACGGCGGAACGGATTCTTCAGGCCGATCTGTCCACTCTTATTCGGGAGCAGGTGGGAGCGGATCCCGCGTTGGTGGCCGCAATCGTCGATTCCTCTCTGTCCCATCAAAGCAAGGACCTGGGTTTCTTTCGAAATCTTCTCTCCGGTGTGCTCGACCCCGACAAGCTCGACTACTTGAATCGGGACGCCTATTTCTGCGGCGTGCCTCACGGCATCCAGGATGTCGATTTCATCTTGGCCGAAATCCGCCCCTATGCAGACGGACTGGTCGTAACGGAGAAAGGGCTGAGTGCCGTAGAGAGTATCTTGTTTGCTAAATACTTGATGTACAAAACCGTGTACTGGCACAAAACCGTTCGCATCGCTACCGCCATGATAAAAAAGGCGGTTCTTCTTGCTCTGAGGGAGGTTGTGCTCCGCCCCGAGGATCTGTACTGGCTGGACGACTCCGAGTTCTCCTCCCTGACCCGCAAACATACCTTTGCTCCTTTCCAGCTGATCCGTCGGGTCAGCGAGCGGCGGCTGTACAAGCTGGTCACATCCGTTGCCTTCGATGCCGGCAACCCGCTGCATCTGAGACTCCAGGATGTGCAGGATCGCCTCGGCTTTGAAGAGGACCTGGTCAAGGCAGTTGAAGGTCTTCTGGGCCGAGAATTGCCGGTCCAAAGTCTCATCATCGATGTTCCCGAACCGATCAATTTCGAGATCAATCTTCCCGTGCTTCAGCCGGAGACCGGGGAGGTAACCGTCTACGAACATTCCCGCTCCGTGTTCAACCGCGATAGCGTGCGTTCCTTCGCGAACTCGCTGCGAACGATATCTCTCTTCGCCGAACAGTCGGACGACCTCAAACGTGCTCTGGTAAAAATCAACGCAAGACGAATCCTCTCCGAAGGATTGAGGTGAAGCCGTGTCGAGCGTAATCTTGTCCCCCCTCGCTACCCGGCGGATGAACACCTTCATCAAGAAGGTAGGGCGGGGGATCAACAGACACCGGATGATCCAGCCGGGTGAGAAAATCCTGATCAGCGTCTCCGGCGGGAAGGATTCCCTGGCTCTCTGCCTGGCTCTGCAGGAGCGAAAAAACTGGGTCCCTATGGAGTATGAGCTTCACGGTCTGTTCATCGACTGGCGCGAGTATCCCGCCGGCGCTGAGAATCGCGAGCGGCTGCTAGAGTTCATGGACAGTATGAACATCCCCTTGCGGATCGCTGATGCCAGCATCTACCCGATCACCTACGACAAGCCTTTCAACTGCTACATCTGTTCGCGCAACCGCAAGCGTATTCTCTTCGAGGAGGCCGAGCGCCTGGGCCTGTGCAAGGTTGCCGTCGGCCATCACCTGGACGATATCATCGAAACAACGCTGATGAATCTGTTCTTCAAAGGGGAGATTGCCACGATGCTTCCCGTTCAGGATTTTTTTGAAGGCCGGATCAAGATCATCCGGCCGATGTGTGAAGTCGAGGAAAGGGATGTCCTGCGCTTGCAGAAGATCTATCCCCTTCCGGTATTCGATATCCACTGTCCCCGCAAGCCGAATGATCAGCGGGCATTTTTTAAGGACCTGATCAGACAGGTCAAACGGGTAAACAAGCATGTCAAAGACAATCTGTACAACGCTCCCTGGCATATCAACAGGGATTACCTGCCTTGAGCTCACCGAACTGCCTTGAATCCCGGCGGGTTCTTGAACTACATTAGAGCCCAATGAGAATCGTCGTACTCAGCGACGTGCACGCAAACAAAGAGGCCCTGGGGGAAGTGGAGCGCAGCTTCCGGGACCTGAAGGTGGATGCCATCCTCTATCTCGGAGACGCGGTCGGTTACAACGCCGATCCTGATTACTGTACGCGCCGATTGGCGGATCTGACCGAGCTGGCGGTGCGGGGAAACCACGACAAGTCCGTGTCCAACCCGACAAATCTGGATTGGTTCAACGATGTGGCTCGATCGGCAATCCTCTGGACACGGAAGGCGATGAGCGCAAAAAGTCTCCAAATCCTCGAATCCTTTCCCGAGGGACCCAGGGTAGTGCTTGATCGCTATCTCCTCTGTCACGGATCACCCATGGATGAAGATCTGTATATAACCAGACGGGCGGATGTGGATCGGAGCTTCTCGTATCTGCGGAAGAACACCGATGGGCTCAGGATCTGTTTCTACGGTCACACCCACGTTCCCTATATCATAGAAGAAAACGGAAGGGCTTTTACGCCGCCCGCCAGTTATCATCTGGATCCGAAGCGATGTTACATGATCAATCCGGGTTCCGTGGGTCAGCCCCGGGATCGCGTACCTTTGGCTTCCTTCGGTTTGTTCGACGATGAGGAAATGGTATACTATCACTACAGGGTGCCGTTCTCAATCGAGACGGTGCAACGAAAAATTATTGCCGCCGGGCTTCCCCGAATGCTTGCTGAGCGACTTGCCGCAGGCTGGTGATGAGGAAGGAGTAAAACGAACAGTGGCCATGAAGAACCCAAAGGTTATGGAGGAACGAATCCGCCGAGTGCGACTGTTGTTCAAAGAACTGGGGTACACCCTGCACGAGACAGAGCGCTCCGAAGAAACCTATTCAGCCGGCTTCGAGAACGCGGAGGGGATGCAGGGTGGATTCTTCATCGACAGAAGCAGCCGTTTCCTGGAGATAGCCTATACGTTTTCTTTCTCCCCGTCGATGGCGGAGTACGTGAAAACCCGCCTGGATGAAATGCTGAAAATCAGCTACGAGTTCGGCTGTTATATCAATCTGCAGACCACGGATGAAGAAATTGCCTTTTCCGTGTTCACAAAGCTGTACTACACGGGATTGAACTACTACGCTCTGAAGGAGAGTCTGCGCGAGTTTACTCTGTGCGTTCAGGCACTGACGGATCTGCTGGAAATCACGAACGCGGAGAGCTCCTGAACACCGGATCGCCGGCGGGCCCGGCTTGCGCCGCCCGACCTGCGCCGCCCGAACGTTTCAATATATTTCAGAAAAGATGCTGGGTTCTCTGATCCTTCCCGGAACGAAGTTCTCGGAAAATTGAAGGGCCTTGTGCAGTACTGATTCCCCGTATTGTTTCGAGTTCGAAATCACCGCCACCCCGATCTCCGCAAAGCGCCATGAATCCTGTTGAGCGACTTCTGCAACGGAGATCTTGAACTTGTTCTGCAGTCGGTTTTTTACAGACTGGACGATTTGCCGTTTCTCTTTGAGCGAGCGGATATCCGGAAGGTCCAGGACGAAGTGCAGGATGGAGACGACCACAAATCAGCTCTCCTCCTCTTCGGGCAGTATGTGAGAAACCTCAGTCAGGTCCAGTTGAATCACACTTTCCCCTTCTTCGCTTTGGGTCCTATCCTTTAGGGGCAGGTATTTCTCGTTGTACAATTTTGCCAGCTCGAAAACATCGTCCCTCTGGTATCGGGCGGGCACTTTTACCTCGAGGTTGTAATCGGTTTCCTCCAGGCCTCTGCGCATCACGTGGATGGGATCCGTTACGGTGAGGGCGAAGTGGGGGCTGTAGATCAACAGGTAGGCCGCTACCACCAGGACCACGATCACGAAAAACAGGATACTTTCCCGCGACAGCTGGCTCACATAAGCGCGCTGATCAAAGAACAGCTCCAACCCGTTTTGGGACAGATAGGAGTAGTCGCCGGGAGCGAAGTACTGGGAGTAGTAGTCGTTGGAGTGGCGGGAAAACAGAGTGCTGCCCCGGTATTTCACGATAAGAAGACTCGCCCGCGTTTCCTTCAAGGTATCCAGGGCCCGAACGAAATCCACCGGGTGATCCGTCTTTTCCGCGAGATAGTCCGCCGTAGCTCTCTGCTGCTCGGAGAAGGCGGTATCCAGGCCGTTGACCTGCAGGGTCGAAGAGAAGAAGGTGAAGAACAACAGGCACAGCACCATGACGGTTACACTGATGGCCGTAATCGAGGCCACGTGTCTCTGAGCCATCGGAGAGGAAATGTTCTTGATCTTCCGAAAGATCTTGATGATACGCAGAAAGCGGAGGATCCGGGCAATGCGGATCGCTTTGATTACCTTGAGCAGATTCAGGATGCCTCCCAAACCCAGGGCGATCCCGCTGCCGGTCAGGAGGGTCAGGGCGAAAGGCCCGGAGTTGAATATCAACAGTGGTATCGAGGCCAGAAAGTCGATCCATCCCCGTTCCAAAGTGAGGTAGCGACCGACTCTGTGATCCATCAGGGCGTAGTAGAATCTTGTGAGAAACTCAATCGTGAAGAACAGATCGAAGAAGAAACCCGCCAGCAGGAGTTTGTTGCGGATGTCCACATCCCATCCGGCAAGCACTGCGTAGTCTTCAAGGAAGGATTGTACCAGCACCAGCACAATGGCGGCGATAACCAGGGATTCCAGAAAAGCAACGAAGGGTCGCCGAGCTACAGTTTTACTGTCGTTCATTCAAAAAACCCCTACCATCCGTTCTCCGAAGCGATCTTGTAGAACTCATCGAGCATCTTTATGTCGAATCCGTAGTACTTGTAATTCCGACGGGTAATGCTGAACCAGCTCCGATCCGGGCTGTTTGCACCCCTGTCGACCCGACCGATCGGCTTGTAGTTCTTTCCCCTGGATGAAAAGATGGCCGCCAGGCGGGCCGTCGCGTCGATCTGTTTATCTTCCTCGAAGGACACGTTGCTGTACAACCCCCCGTGCAGAAGTTCCGGCGGCAGGATCTGCAGCTGTGCCTTCATGCTGTCCAGGGCTGTGGCTGCGAACTGCGGCTGGACCAGCACCGACTCCACACTCTCCCCCGTACCGGCCCTGCCTTCGCTGAACAGCTGGATGCTCGGGCGCAGCAGCATGGTCGCATGGATCATATGCTTGATGTCTTCGATCTCCAGGCGCAGGCGCTGCACCTTGGTCAGTTCGAAATGCACGTACTGGCGGTCTTCGAATGACTTCTCCAGGTAGCGGCCTACGAACTCGTTCACTATGGCGGTAACCGGACCGACCAGGCTCTTGCGGGATTCGGGTTTCTGCAGCAATCGCTGGGTATGTTCCCACATCTGCTGTCGGCACTGATCTTCGTCGATCGGATGCGGTTGGATCTCGGAAGCAAAGGAGAAGGAAATTTTTTTGCGGATCAACTCCTCCAGCTGGGGCTTGAGCGCCTTGTCGGTTTGCTGAACCAGGGCGGTGTAGAGAAGCCGGAGTATCTGATTCCAGGCAAGCCCTGGAAAGAACTGGGAGGAGGAGAGGGTCGGCACCAGGCTCTGGGCATTGGTCTTCAAGAACTGGAGGATCTGCTCTTCCTTTTTGAGGGGATTCAAGCTGTTCAATGCCGGATTCGACAGCAGATGTTTGATGAAAGCTGCCGCCCGGGCCGGGGTGGGGTCCATCTTCTCTATTCTCGGATACGCCGTTGATTCTTTCCCAGTGTTTTTTTTAACCCCCGATTGTGATACGTTTACGGGCGTGAGAACTATTCTCTTATCCTGCTTGCTTTTAGCGCTTCTGTCCAACTATACACCATATGCGCAGGATGGGGTAAGCCCCACCTTGCCGGATGAGCCGACCGCGGACGGGGAAGCGGCCGCGGCTACCCCCACAGAGAGCGAAGCCGCCAATCTCACAACCGCAGGAATTGAAGTGCCGGAAGCCCTTTTCGAGCTGGGCATCGGTGATGCCGAGGTGGATTTTTTTTTAGAAGGTGTCTGGCGGGCTTCGCTGTTCGGCTCTTTCGGGGTTCTGATAGGACCGGATGGCACCCAGATTTCACCCTTTCCCGGTCTGGATACGGGTCGGGTTTTTCAGCAGATGCCGGACCTGACCTTCTCCGTCTGGCTCCTCAACCGCTTCTTTATCGAAGCTTCGGTCATTGGGGATTTCTTCGAGCAGGACTATGAGTACTTCGACCAGAACTACATCCTCATGGGCTATCTGGGCGAGGAGGGGGAGTTCCTCAGAAGCATCCTGATCGGCAGCAAGGATGTGAGCATCGATCCCTTCCCCTTCATCGACGTTCCCGAACCGGGCGCATCCTCCCTGGGCGTCGAATCCGTGCTCGGCACCGGGATGAGCGAGCATCAGCTGCTCCTGCGCTACGACAACAACGAGCCGGACAGCCTGATCTACATCGGGAGCAACCTTGTATCCGAGCAGGTGATCGCCCTGGATGAGTACCTCCGGGGGCGCTTCTTCAAGCTTCCGGATGCAGATGTCGACGCCCTGGAGGTGTATCTAGAAGATCCGAAAGGGAGTTTTTCCGATTCCGACGGAAGAAAATACCGGCAGGCGACCGTGGACGATGCGGTGCTGGACAGTGAGAGCGGCACGGTGTTTCTCAAGGAAGCGGCCGAGGGCAGCGTCCTGGTGTTCTACAAGAGTGGGACAACGGAGGTGGGGGATCCCGGCTATTCCGTGACCGCTGCATTTCCCGGTAATACAGGAGACGA
>CAZPPB010000032.1:0-29418 GCA_964588355.1 uncultured Spirochaetaceae bacterium
TGCAAGAAGCTCATCGATTGTTCCTCCTCTATCGAAAAGTAGAGCCTCAAGTTTTCCCGAACCTTTCAGCAACATTACAGATGTGTAAGTTCCCGAGCGTCTCCGACCTTTATTTCAAATCCGTAATGATTGTGAAAGCGTTCTGCAACAATCCGGCGTTATCCTTATCGCAGACAAGAAACGAACCCGCGCCGCGACGACAGGAACGGCGCAGGACCCGAGGAGGTTCGATCTATATCATGAGCAGCCTACGCGAACCGATACCCGCCCCGATGGAGCAGGCTTCCGGAACGGAGCCGGTAGCATTCACTGCTGCGGTTGTCTCGAAATCGTTGCTCTCCCGCCAGTCGATCGCCCGCAAGCTCGGACTCGCCGGCATTACGGTAATCGAGTATCAACATTTCGACGCATTGTTCCACAGCACAGATGAACAGCCGCCTGAGGTCGTTTTGATAGACACAGCCGAACAGGAGCTGGGATGGAAAGCCCTGGTATCACTGTTGAAAATATTCTCCGAGCTCTCTCGTGTTGTTCTGCTGACCGGGAGCATGACCGTCGACCAGACGGTCGAGGCTGCCGACATCGGTGTGGCGGCGGTTTTTATCAAACCCTTCAAGGAAGAGGAGCATAGCGTGCGGATCCTCGACCTGTTGAACAGCATCCACGGGATAGTACCAAAACGCCTCCAGCCCCGCTTGAGCCCGGGGCCGGATACGGTAATCCGCCTCGAGTACCTTCCGACGGATGACTGGCTGGTATTTCCCATGGAAGTACGGAATATCTCACAAAGCGGAGCTCAACTTCGGTTGCCGTACGAAGAGTTCGCAGGCGAGCTGCAGCCCGGAAGCGCAGGATTTCCCGCCGTGCTGATGGTAGGGTATGAGCAGGTTTCTTTGAAACTCCGCGTCGTTCATCGGGAGGGAGGGATCGTCGGAGTCGCGTTCGACCACCCCGGGGCCGGCGGCAAACTATTGGAGTCGTTTTATCGAGATTTGCGCACCCAGGCCTTCGGGGCCGGCAGGAATCATCGCAGATGGTGAGGCTGGCTCATGCCGCCGACAAAGGCCAGACGGACCGCAGTGGCCAGGGCTACCACGGTGTCGCGTGGAAGGATCAGGGCGATCAATCCCGCCACTGTGGCCATCACGCCCCGCAGGACTATCATCCTCCAGTTCCGATAGTACAATGTAATCATTACCTGTTCCTCCAAATAGTCGAAGTTACGTTCTCGAGTATCCGAAAATACCGGACCCGTAGTCTCTATAACCGGTTCCGGCTATTTTTGAGAGTTGTTGAGACTTTTCCGTCCCGGATCACCAAAGCGCCATTGGAGTGCGCTTCAGCGACGGCTGATCAGCACCAGGCGCAGGAGCGTGAGGACCGAGGCCAGGGCTGCGGCCACGTAGGTCATGGCTGCGGCGTTCAGCACCTTGCGCGCTCCCTCGAGTTCCCCCTGGGTCATGGTCCCGCTGCGCTCGAGCAGCTGCATGGCTCTGGAAGAGGCGTTGAACTCGACGGGAAGGGTCAGTATTGAAAAGGCCACGGCAACAGCGAACAGGACGATGCCGATGGTGATCAGCGGTTCCCCGATCCCGAAAAGAAGGCCCCCAAGCACGACAATCGGTCCCAGCTTGGAACCGAAGGAAGCAACCGGATACACGGTGTTGCGGATAGCGAGGGGAGCGTAGGAGCGGGAGTGCTGGATCGCGTGGCCGCTTTCATGGGCCGCAATTCCCAGGGCGGCGACGCTCCTGCCCCGGCCGACGTCGTGGGACAGGCGGAGGGTCCGTGAGCGGGGATCGTAGTGATCGGTCAGCTCACCGGCCACGTCCTGCACCGGCACGTCCTGCAGATCTTGGGCGTCGAGGATGCGCCGTGCCAGTTCGGCTCCCGTGATGCCGCTGCGGGTTCCCACCTTCTTGTATTTGGCGTAGGTGTTGCGCACCATCGACTGGGCGATGATGCCAAGAACGATCGCCGGAATCAACAACCACCAGTACTGAAACCAATAAGCCATCTTCTGCCTCTACTACTAAAATAATCACTGGAAATTCTAAGTCAAGCGAAGCCCCTGCCGCTCGGGGCATCGGAAGCCAGGTAGTGAACGTGCTCTGAGAGGATCAGCAGAAGAGGCAGGAGTCGTTTGATCTCGGTTGGAAGCGGGGCGCTCAGTAGCCGAAGTCGCCGCGCACACTCTCGCGCAGGCCCGCGGCTCGGGTTTCGATCATCTTCATGGCCTCATCGGAAATCCACTTGAACTTGTCCCACCAGGCCGGGCTGACCACGGTAGCCAGATCCTGGATCTGGCGGATCCTGGGCAGAGCCAGACGCTGAAAGTTGTCGGCAAGACTGTCCCAGTCTTTCGTGGAGGGATCGGTGAAAGCCTCCTTGAAGTAGGCGCGGCCGCACATGGGGCCGGCGAAGATGTCCGATACCAGGGCGTACTGCGCCGAGTACTGGGAGAAATCCACGGCGGCGCTCAGCAGCAGCATGGGCCGCGGGCATACCTCCGCCATGGCCTCCGCGGTCTTGCGGATCTCCACCGGAGAGCTGACCGGGGTGACGGTGTCGCCTTCCTGGGTCCAAAGCACCGGAACCTGGGTCTTGTAGAAATCCCCATGGGGGCTGAAGGTCCTGGCCATCTCCACCAGGGCTTTGGGAAGCCTGCGCACAGACTCGGTCTTGGATTCTCCGGGGCGCTGAAAGATCAAGGTCTCGTTGAACAGGGGCTTTCCCAGCTCCCGGGCACGGCGATATACGTCTTTCAGCCACTCCAGATTCCGCTTCCAGCTCTCAGTGTGGTCGGGATCCAACTTCACCAGAGTCTTGAATCCGTCGACGTAGGATGCCGCCTCTTCCGGCTCGATCGCCAGCCGGGCCAGCTGTCCCCGTCCCCCTTCGATCGCCTCTGTTCGGGTATCCTCAAGCCGACCGATCAGAAGAACGTCCTTGCCCAGAAGCTCCCGGAAGCCGGGACTCTTGTAGGCCAGGTGATTGAACAGGCAGGCACTGCTGCGCCCTTCCAGTGCCGCGGCGAAGCGGCGGCAGACCTCGGTTACATCCTGGTCTGTGGAATCCCTTTTCTCCCCGATCTGCTCGAAGAACGAACCGAGCAGCTTGAGGAAAGAACCGTGCTGATCGGAGGCGAACACGTCCAGGGTCCCGGCGGGTGCAAAGGAGGCCAGGATCTTGAATACTTTGTCGGAGACTTCCACTCCGTCGGAATATTTTGCCCATACATCCATAGAAATATTCTCCTCTCTACGGGTTGAACGTACTCATAGAATCGGGCACGCGGCAAGTGGCGGGCGGTAATCGATGCAGGGCAAACGGACGCGGCCAAACGGATGGCACCAATCCTCGATGACCGGATCGCTATCGGGGCGACGATCTGCAAACTGTCCAGGAAGCTGCCTCCGCAGACCGACTCAAACCGAGGCTTCCCATTCCCCCACCTCTGTGAGAAACTCATGCCCATGCAAATCCTCATCGCGGTGCTGTTTTTCCTGATCATGGTTTTTCTCATATCCCTGGTGTCGACCAGCTCCAAGGGTGCCCCCTGGGTCCCAACCTCCCGACAAGTCGTCTGCTCGATGCTCGCAATGGCTGAAGTCAAAAGCGGTGAGGTTGTCTACGATCTGGGCTGCGGCGACGGTCGGGTGTTGATCACAGCCGCCCGCCGGTTCGGAGCCCGGGCCGTGGGAGTGGAAGTGGATGTGTCCCGTTACCTCTGGAGCGTGTTCGCCGTGACTATCATGGGGGTGCGGAAACAGGTCAGGGTCATCCGGGGGGATTTGTTCTCCGTTGACCTTCGGGAAGCCGACGTGGTGTTTACCTACCTGCTGCAGGATACAAACAACAGATTGAAGGACAAACTGCGTCGGGAGCTCCGGCCGGGAACACGGATCATCGCCAATACCTTTGATTTTTCAGGTTTTCCCCTGGTTGCCACGGATGAGCAACTGCATCTGTACCTGTACAAGATGGGGGTGCGCGGCGGCAGCTGAGAGGCTAATCCCCGAGAGATGAACAGGGGGAAGCCTAACGGACGATTTCTTTCACAGTACCGATCTGATCCCGCATTGCCCGCTCTCCCTGGGCGATCAGCTCATCGAGCCTGCCCAAATCGTGGTAGGAGAACCCATCCAGTCGGGGCTCCACAATGACATCGGCCGCCCTCCCGGCCTTCTGGGCGCTGTTGTAGATCAGGATATTCAGGCTGCGGTAGAAAATCTCGATCAGGTTCTCCGGCCTCTTGGGCACGAGGCGGTCGGTGTTCAGATCCACCCCAATCACGCGCTCCGCGCCCATATCACCAACCACGTCGGTGGGCACGTCGTTCAGCAGTCCACCGTCTACCAGCAAACGCCCCTCCAATTCGGTCGGTTCGAAGATCCCCGGGATACTGCAGCTGGCCCGTACTGCCCTGGCCACCGAACCGCTGTGCAGCACCACTACCTCCCCAGTGGTGATGTCGACGGCTACGGCCCGAAAGGGGATGGACATATCCTCGAAACTCCTGCCCTGGAGTATCCGGTCCAAGGTTTTTTCCAGTTTGGCCGGATTCACGATGCCCAGGGTGGGCCAGGTTGGGCTCACCAGGTCACCCCAGTCGATATTCCGGGCCGTTTCTTTGATCTTCCGCCAGCTGAAACCGGCGCTGAACAGGCTGCCGATGAGGCTGCCCGCACTCGTGCCGGCGACACAATGAATGGGTATCTGTTCCTCTTCCAGGACCTTCAATACGCCGATATGGGCCAAACCCCGGGCCGCGCCTCCACCCAGAGCCAATCCAATTTTCGCCTTCTTAGACCCTCCGCCCATAATCGCCCCTGCCTATCAATGAGAATACACCAGTGTACATCTACGCTTCCAGACAGCCAACCACCGAAAAGGAAAGCTGGTCCGCATCCTCCTGCTCCAGCTCAACCAATTTTCCGATCAGATTCCAGGCGGCCGGCTGTTCAGCTGCTGTGGAGGCGGGAATCTTCTGGATTCGGCATTCGAGATTCCGTCTCTTCAGCGCCCGCCGAAGGCCGGCAGCCTCTTCCCGGCTAAAAGCTTCGTCAAGGGCATAGAACCCGCGCTCAGCGCTGCGATTCACAAACCAGAACACCGGCCCCTGCTCCAGCATTCCTCTCACTCGAAACGATTTTTCCATCTTACCTTAATAGACGCAAAGGGCGCAGCGGATATTGTAATCGCGACGGCGACCGGCAAAAAACCGGTTCTGACATTCGCACTCCTGGCTAATAAAACACTGACTAAACAAATCCTTGACAAATCAGATAATCGGTAATAAAATTCAAATTGGATTTGAAATATCGTTTGAAATATTTACAGAGGAATCATCAATGGCACAAACAAACTACAACCCCTTTCACATGGCCCAGAAACAGTTCGATCAGGTGGCGGACATAATCGAACTGGAACAACCCATGCGGGACCTTCTGCGCTTTCCCCTGAGGGAGTACCATGTCGCGATCCCGGTGCGCATGGACGACGGCGTTTCCCGGATTTTTCGAGGTTTCAGGATCCAGCACAACGATGCCCGGGGCCCGGCCAAGGGGGGAATACGCTTCCACCCCCTGGAAACGGCTGACGGTGTACGCGCCCTTTCGTTGTGGATGACCTGGAAGTGCGCGGTGGTGGATATTCCCCTGGGCGGAGGTAAGGGAGGCGTGGTCTGCGACCCGCACAACCTCAGCCTGCGGGAACAGGAGCAGATCTGCCGCGGCTGGGTGCGGCAGCTGGCCCGGGATATCGGACCGGTGCGGGACGTGCCGGCTCCGGACGTTATGACCAACGCCCAGCACATGCTCTGGATGCTGGACGAATACGAGACCATCACCGGCGGCAGATATCCGGGGGTGATCACCGGCAAGCCCGTCGGGATGGGCGGGTCCCTGGGGAGAACCGAAGCCACGGGGTACGGGCTCATCTTCACGGTCAGGGAAGCCTTAAAAGAGCTGGGCATCCGGATCGAATCGACAACGGCCAGCGTACAGGGATTCGGAAACGTGGGTCACTACGCCATACGTCTGTACCAGCAGCTCGGCGGGACCGTCACCTGCGTGGCCTGCTGGGATCAGAACGATCAGAAATCCTACAGCTACCGCCGGAAGGAGGGGATCGATCTGGACCAGCTGCTCGAGATCACCGACCGCTACGGCGGCATCGACCAGGCCAAAGCAAAGGAGGCGGGATACGAGGTGCTCCCCGGAGAAGCCTGGATGGAGCAGGAGGTGGATATACTGCTGCCCTGCGCCCTGGAGAACCAGATCAACGCCGACAACGCGGACAAGATTGCCCCCTCGGTGAAGGTGATCGGCGAAGGGGCCAATGGACCTACAACTCCCGAGGCGGATCAGGTCATGCGGAAACGCAAGATCTTCGTGATCCCCGACTTTCTGGCCAACGCCGGGGGGGTCACCTGCAGCTACTTCGAGCAGGTGCAGTGCAACATGAACTATTTCTGGGAGAAAGATGAAGTGCTGGGAAGGCTGGACACCAGGATGACCGGTGCTTTCATCGACGTGTCCGAGCTGGCCCGTTCAAAGGATCTGTATATGCGGGACGCCGCCTACGTGATCGCGGTCAATCGGGTTGCCCAGGCCTGCCGGGAGCGGGGTTGGGTATAGATAGTCGGTTTGGTACAGAAGCCCGCAACAAGCATCGGAGTCCCCCTTCCAACATCCGCCGGGGCGGACGTATACTATAAGCAGACATGGCCAGAGATGAACAACAGCCGGGAGCTGAGCCTCCGGATCCACTGACAACTACGGCCGGCGGCGGCGTGCGCTACGAGCGTAGCTCGCGCAGGGCGGGCACCTCCGCGGATACCTTCACCTATATCGGCAAGGGAGAACCGGGGGGCAAGGCGGCGGGTCTGGCATCGGTCAAAGAGAGCCTCGAACACGCCTTTCCGGAAGGGTCTTTTCAAGACATCCGGATCTCGATCCCCCGCATGACGGTGCTGCTGACCGGGGTGTTCGAGGAGTTCATGGAGCTCAACAACCTGCACGAGGTTGCCCGGTCGGAGCTGGAGGACGAGCGCATCGCCCATATGTTCCAGAAGGCCGAGCTCCCGCCCACCGTGGTCGGAGACCTGCTCTCGCTGATCAGCTCTGTCCATGAACCACTGGCTATACGCTCCTCGAGTCTTCTCGAGGATTCCCTGTATCAGCCCTTTGCCGGGGTGTACGAGACCAAGATGATCCCCAACAACCAGCCGGACCCGCAGAGCCGCTTCCGCAGGCTGGTGGAGGCGATCAAGGTTGTCTATGCCTCCACGTACTTTCGAGACGCCCGGCAGTACTTCCGCGGCATCGGGGCGGACATCCGGGAAGAGCGGATGGGGGTGATAATTCAGGAGGTGGTCGGGCACCGCTTCGGCGAACGCTACTATCCCACGATCTCCGGTGTAGCCCGCTCGTACAACTTCTACCCGACGGGCAGCGCCGATCCCCGGGACGGGGTGGTGAACCTGGCCCTCGGATTGGGTAAAACCATCGTGGACGGGGGACGTGTATGGAGCTACAGCCCCGCCCTGCCCAGGGCGATGCCTCCCTACGCAACGATTTCGGAGCTTCTCAAGGCCACTCAGACCCGTTTCTGGTCGGTATTTATGGGAACACCTAAGGAGTACGATCCGATCCGGGAAACCGAGTACCTCTACGACGGTTCTCTGTCCGAGGCCGAGCAGGACGGCACGCTCCAGTACGTGTGTTCCACCTACGATGCGGCTTCCGATCGGCTGCGGATGGGAAGCTCGGGGCGGGCGCCCCGCCTGGTGGATTTTTCCCCTGTCCTCCAGGGACGCATCACCCCACTTAATGAGCTGCTGGTGCAGCTGCTGGAACTGGCGGAGAAAAAGGTGGGAGAGGAGGTAGAGATCGAGTTCGCAGTGGCCTTCGATCCGCACCGGCAGCGGGAAAGCCGCTTCGGTTTTCTTCAAGCGCGGCCCATGGTCGTGTCCTCTCAGGGCGCGATGGTGGATCTGGAAGATTTCGATAAGGATAAGTTGCTGATCTACTCCGAAAGGGCAATGGGGAACGGGGTGTTGAACGGACTCCGGGATATCCTCTACGTCCGACCCGAGACCTTTCGCGCCGAGCGCACAGCGCAGATAGCCTCTGAAGTGCAGCGGTTCAACGCCAGTCTCCTGGAGGCGCAGGCCCCCTATGTACTGATCGGATTCGGCCGTTGGGGCAGCGCCGATCCATGGCTCGGTATACCGGTACGATGGGGCCAAATCTCCGGTGCGCGGGTCATAGTGGAGACGACCCTCGAACAGATGAATCCGGATCTGAGTCAAGGCTCCCATTTTTTCCACAACATGACCAGCCTGGGTGTTCTGTACTTCAGCGTCCCGGACCCCCACAAGTATCCGATCGACTGGGCATGGCTGCAGGGGCAGGCGACGGTCCGGGAGACCGAACATCTGCGTCACGTACGCTCAGAAACTCCGCTGTCCATATGTGTGGACGGAAGAAGCGGGAAAGGATTGATCCTGGAATGAACGAGGAACCCTGGAAGCAGATCATCGACGACCTGACCGAAAGGGCCAGGGAGCTGAACTGCCTGTACCAAATTGAAGAACTTCTCGGCGACGCCGACTTGGCGCTGGATGAGGTGCTTCAAAAGATCATAGACATCATCCCCTCGGGATGGCAGTACTCCCCCCTCTGCCGTGCACATCTGTCCCTTGAAGGAAAGACTTACGAAACAGAGGGCTTCAAGAAGGGCCGCTGCTGTCAGAGCGCACTGATCCTCAGCGAGGGCGAGAAAATCGGCCGGATCGTAGTCTGCTATACCGGGGAGGTTGGAAGCGCGGGGGATCGCAAGCCCTTCCTGCCGGAGGAGCAGAAGCTGCTGAATACCATCGCCGACCGCCTGGGGCACTACCTGTTCCAGCGCAAGCTGAAGGCTGCGGCCGAACAGTGGAGCGATGCCCGCCGGCAGCTCGACTTTCAGACAAAACAACAGTGGCAGATCGTAATCGAGCTGCTGGAGAAGAGCGACACCAAGCTCCTGTCCACAATCGCCCGTAAGATGTTGAACTATCTGTGCTGGATAGGGATCGAAGAAGCCAGAGATCTGCTGCAGAGCGTGAACCTTTCGGCGGAGGACCGTACTGGTAAAGATCAGGAAGAAGGCGCCACTACCTCGCTGCGCGGCAGACCCATCGACGCGATCCTGGAGGACAATAGGCCCAGCCAAAAGCGAGCCGTCTTTGCCAGCGGAGCTCTGAGCCGAAAAATCTTCTCCATCGCCCAAAGAAACCTCAGTGACGAGGAGCTCCTGGAACTGGTCCAGAGATGGGTCAAGGAGAACCGGGTGGGCTTTCTGGTGAAGACGCTCGAAAACCTGGATACCTCCCTCGGTGATCTGCTGGACGCCATCGCACGCTACCACTACATGGAACCCGGGGAGGTCGAGATCACCCCCTACACACGCCAGAACATACATGTTCTGCTGATCCACCGTCTGTTCACGGACCAGCTGGACTTTATCGATATCGCCAAGGACTATGCGGATCTCCACGACTTCTACGAAATACTCAGGCGCACAATTTTTCCCCAGAACAGCCACGGGCGGCTGGGCGGGAAGAGCGCGGGTCTTTTCATTGCAGGACAGATACTCAAGCGCTACTCCCGGGACAATCCCGACCTCGGCCGGATCCGCGTGCCCACCACATGGTATATCACATCGGACACGCTTCAAACATTCCTCAGTTACAATGACCTGGAAGAGATCCTGGAGCAGAAGTACAAGTCCATCGAGCAGATCCGGGAGGAGTATCCGAATATCATACAGATCTTCAAACATTCCATGTTTCCCGGCGAAATCATCAACTGGCTCTCAGCCTGTCTGGATGATCTGGGAGAACACCCGATCATCGTCCGCAGCTCGAGTTTGCTCGAGGATCGCACCGGTTCGGCCTTTTCAGGCAAATACAAGAGCCTGTTCCTGGCCAATCAGGGCTCCAAGAAGGAACGCCTGGACAGTCTCATGGACGCAATCTCTGAAGTGTACGCGTCCGTGTTCTCCCCTGATCCCATCGAGTATCGCCGTGAGCGGGGTCTTATCAATTTTCATGAAGAGATGGGCATCATGATCCAGGAGGTTATCGGAACCCGGGTGGGGCGATACTTCTTTCCCGCATTCTCCGGTGTCGCCTTCAGCAGCAACGATTTCCGCTGGTCGCCGAGGATCCGAAGGGAGGACGGGCTGCTGCGGCTCGTACCGGGATTGGGAACCCGGGCTGTAGATCGTCTTGCCGACGACTACCCCATACTCATCGCGCCTGGACAGCCCGGACTGAACGTGAACACTACGGTCGAGGAGACCCTGTACTACTCGCCGCGACAGATCGACGTAATCGATCTGGAGCAGCGCAGCTTCACTACGGTAGATTTCCGCAAGCTGCTTCGGGAAATCGGGGACAAGTATCCAAACATCGAAAATATCGTCAGTGTACATCAGGACGGGATCCTGCGCAGAAAAACGAAGCTGGGCCTGAACTTCGAACGAGATGATCTGGTACCCACCTTCGAGGGCGTTGTTTCCAACTCGACCTTTATCCGTGAGATGAAAGGCCTGCTGGACCTGCTGCAGGAAAAAATGGGCAAACCCGTGGATATGGAGTTCGCCGTCGATGGCCAGACGATCTATCTGCTGCAGTGCCGCGCCCAAAGCGCAGGGGCCGAAAGCCGACCCGCCCCGATCCCCAAGGACCTCCCAGACGAAGAGATACTGTTCAACGCCCGCAAATACATCTCCAACGGACTGGTCCCGGACATCACCCACGTTGTCTACGTGGATCCGGAGAGCTACAGCGATCTGCAGACCCTGGAACAGCTGAAGAACGTAGGCCGGGCGATCGGACGGCTCAACTCCCTGCTGCCCAAGAGACAGTTCATCCTGATGGGACCTGGACGCTGGGGCAGCCGGGGGGATGTGAAACTGGGAGTACCGGTGACCTACTCGGAGATCAACAACACCGCGGTATTGATCGAGATCGCCCGGCAGAAGGGAAACTACGTGCCGGACCTGTCCTTCGGCACGCATTTCTTTCAGGATCTGGTGGAGTCCGGGATACGCTACCTGCCCCTGTACCCCGATGAGCCGGGAGTGCTGTTCAATGAATCCTTCCTCGTCGAGAGCAAAAATATACTCGAAGAGCTGGTTCCCGAATATGCCGGATTGCAGAAGGTCATCCGCGTCATCGACGTGCCCCAGGTTGCCGACGGCCAGGTGCTGTGTATTGCCATGAATGCGGAGATGGATGAAGCGGCAGCCTACTTCTGCACCGGTGGCGGCCGGGGTATGGTGGAGGAGGCCGGCAGGGAACGACCGCCGATGCAGAGCGGAGAACACTGGAGGTGGCGGATGCGGGTGGCCGAACGGATCGCCAGGGAGCTGGACAAACAGCGCTACGGGGTGGAGGCGATGTACGTTATAGGAAGCACCAAGAATGCTACGGCCACAGCTGCCAGCGACATCGATCTGCTGGTGCATTTTCGGGGCAGTGAAGCGCAGAAGCGGGAACTGCTGTCCTGGTTCGACGGCTGGAGCCTGAGCCTGACCGAAATGAACTACATGCGCACCGGCATCCGCAGCGAGCGCCTCCTGGACATCCACCTGGTGACAGACAACGATATCGAGCGCAAATCCAGCTACGCCGTCAAGATCGGCGCGGTGACCGATGCCGCCCGGCCGCTGAACCTGGGACGATGAGCCTCTGTCTTTTCGTTTCGGATCTCCACGGCTCGACTGACAAAATCGACAAACTCTTCTCCCTGATTCCAGCCGCGACACCGGATCTCGTTTTTCTCGGGGGAGATCTCCTGCCCTTCGGAAGGTTGCTGCCGCAACCATCCCGAGGCCGAACGACTTCCTTTATCGAAGGTTATCTTGCAAGGGGATTCGGCTCGCTTCAGCGCAAGATGAAGGAAAAATATCCGCTGGTCGCCGTGATCCTGGGCAATGACGATCCCCGGCGGGAGGAAGCGGCGCTGGAGGCGGGGGAGCGAGACGGCCTGTGGCGCTACCTGCACAACAGGAAAACCGCCTTTCGCAGCTTCACCCTCTACGGCTACGCCTGCATCCCACCCAGCCCATTCATGCTCAAGGATTGGGAGCGCTACGATGTGTCCCGCTACGTCGACGTCGGGGCAACCGCCCCGACCAGCGGCTGGAGGAGCGTTCCGGTGACGGAGCGGGACTCGTCAACCCTCACGATCCAGCAGGAGCTGCAGCAGCTGGCAGGAAAGGATGACCTGCGACGGGCCGTGGTTCTGTTCCATGTACCGCCGTACGCAAGTTATCTGGACCTGGCCGACCTGGACGGCCGGATGGTCGATTCCGCGCCGCTGGATGTGCATGTCGGGAGCATCGCCGTACGCCGTTTCATCGAACAGAGGCATCCGCACCTTACCCTTCACGGACACGTGCATGAATCGGCCCGCCTGAGCGGCCACTGGCGGCAGCGCATCGGCCAAACCTGGTGTTTGAGCGCCGCCCACGACGGCCCGGAGCTGGCGGTCGTGCGTTTTCCTCTGGAGGACCCCGACGCTGCCGAGCGCCTGCTTCTCTGAAGGACGGAGGAATCAAACACACACAGGGACGGATAGAAGTTCCTGGTGGTGGAGCAGGTGTGCTTCGCGAAGCATCACAGTTTGATCGCCCCCAGCGCGCGCATTTATGGAGGTGCGTGACCCGATTGTCCTGTGTAAACGGTCAGGATTCCACCTTGACATTCATTATCTTTAAGTTTATATTACTTAAAGATAACAGTGGAAGGCTCTCCAATGCACGATCAGAAACTTGCTGCAAAACGCGAAACGGGAGAATTTCTGCAGAGATACAACGAGCTTCAAGATCAGCTGGCTCATATCGGTTTTGTCTGTAACGGTACCGTGATGTCCGTATACCGCAAGTGCGGAAAACCAAATTGTGGCTGTAGAGAAAGCGAACACATGCAGCACGGTCCTTATCACATCTGGACGAGAAAAGAAAAGGGGAAAACGGTCACCCGGTCCTTGTCGGAAAAACAGGCCCGGCAATGTGCCCTGTACATAGAAAATTTCAAGAAGACGGAAAACATTATAGAGGAAATGAAGAAAATTACGATTCAGTTGATCGAGCACCAGAAGTAGCTCCGGTTAACAGGGGGTAGGAATGAAGAAGAAGATAGGCCTGATCGTGAATCCCATCGCAGGAATGGGTGGCAGTGTGGGCCTGAAGGGGACCGATGGGCAGGCATATGATGAAGCTTTGGCCTTGGGCGCCCGACCGGTTACTCCGGTAAGAACAAAAGAACTACTCAGCCACCTCAAGGACAAAGACCAAATACACCTGTTCGCCGCTGCGGGTCCGATGGGAGAAGAGCATATCCGTGATTTCGACATCCACTGTACAGTCATCGGCAATGTGGGAGAAAAGAGCACGGCGCAAGACACCAAAAGAATTGCCGGAGAGATGTTGAATCAGGAGATAGAGCTGCTGATCTTTGTCGGCGGTGACGGAACGGCCAGGGATATCTATGATGCAATCGGTCTGAAAAGACCTGTGGTTGCCGTACCGTCCGGGGTAAAAATTTTCAGCGCGGTGTTTGCCTTAAATTGCAGGGCAGCCGCCAGGATGGTGGATGCATTTATAGAAGGAGCACATACGGGAGCGGAAGAGGTCCTGGATATCGATGAAGAAGCTTTCAGGGATAACGAGTTGGCATCGACATTGTACGGCTATCTTATGGTCCCTGCAATCAGGAATGATCTGCAGCGGGGCAAGGAAAGTTCGAATACCAGCGTATCCGCATCGGAAATCAAACAGCAGATAGCCGCCCATATCGTCCGGCGAATGCACAGGGACGCATTACACCTGCTCGGGCCCGGGACCACCGTGAAAGCCATTACCGATGCGCTGGGTTTGACCAAGACGTTGTTGGGGGTGGATGCTCTGGCGAACGGCCAGTTGGTCGGCTCTGACCTAAATGAAGAGGGAATTCTTGACCTGGTCGAGAAATTCGAAAAGAGAAAGATAATCGTTACTCCTATAGGCGGCAATGGGTTCATCTTCGGCCGCGGGAACAAGCAGTTCACGCCGGAAGTGATCAAACGGGTCGGTACGGAGAACATCATCGTTGCAGGGACGCAAGACAAACTCAACAAGCTCCAGGCCTTGAGGGTCGATACCGGCGATTCGGCTTTGGATCAGGCCCTGGCGGGATACATGGAGGTGATTGTGGGGGGAAACGAGATTTTAAAAATGGAGGTTCTCTGTTGAGCACTTTCATTAATTTTCGCGTGGGAGGAAAGGGATGATTGCTTTTGGTCCGGTACCGTCCAGACGTTTGGGTCGGAGTTTGGGAATGAACAATATTCCTCCCAAAGTGTGCAGCTATTCCTGTGTATACTGCCAGGTTGGCCGAACTCTGAATATGCAGGCGAAACGCCAGACCTTCTACAAGCCGGAGAGGATCCTGGAACAAGTCAGCGAGAGAGTGAAAAGCGTGCGGCGGGCGGGTGAAGTGATCGACTATCTCACCTTCGTCCCTGACGGGGAACCCACCCTGGATGAAAATCTAGGCCGCTCAATCGGGGTATTGCAGCCTCTGGGCATAAAGATAGCGGTGATCACCAACGCCTCCCTCATCTGGCGCGAAGATGTCAGAGAAGAATTGATGAATGCTGATTGGGTTTCCCTCAAGGTCGACTCGGTAATTGAAAAAATCTGGCGAAAAACAAATCGACCCCATAGGAGCCTTCGCTTGTCTGCGATCCTGGAGGGCATGCTCCAGTTTAGAAGAGACTACAGCGGAGAGATCGTCACGGAGACGATGCTTGCCAAAGATACGAATGATGGGGCTGAAAACCTAAAAGAGGTCGCCGGTTTTCTGGCCGGCCTGAAGCCCGCCAGGGCTTATCTGTCGATACCCACCAGACCGCCGGTGCGAAAAGCGCGTGCATCCCCCGGATGAAGAAGTCGTAAACCGTGCGTATCAGATCCTGAGCAGGCAGGTGAACCAAGTGGAATACCTGATCGGTTACGAATGTGATGCGTTCGCCTTCTCGGGAAACGTGGAGGAAAATCTTCTGAGCACTACAGCCGTCCATCCCATGCGGGAGGAGGCCGTGAAGGAGTTGATACAAAAATCGGGGGCCGGTTGGCCGGTCGTGCAAGATCTGATCAAACAGTGTCGCCTCATCGAGACCGAATACGAGGGACAGAGGTTCTACATGAGAAGGTTTTCCAAGAGGAAAGATGACCAGCACGAATAATTACAGCCAATCCTATATCATCAGAAGAAAAAAGGAGTTCCTCCCTCTTCTGGTTGTCAGATTTTTACACGCTCACGACACTTTCAACAGCATATACGAGGATTTTCAAAAAACTGGCCTTGCCACAGACGGGGTTAGCGATCAGGGTGGAAGTTCTTTCTTTGAGAGAATCAAACATCTGGAACAATCGTTGTTCTCTGACATCGAAGCCAAGAGCCGATTCCTCTTCCGGCAATCCCGGGGTACAAACACCAAAGAGGCGGAAATCCAATCGAAATACGACGATCTGATCGCTCATCTCAACTTTCAAAGCAGTCCATTGGAGGACAGTGAGATTACCAGCACCTTTTCCCAACTTAGGAAATCTCTTCTAAACAAGTCACTGGATACAAACATACGAAAGATACTGCATATTTTGACTCTTCTCAAAGTCAACTTCCATGAACTCGAATATTACGATGTTGAATACGTACAGGAACACAAATTCGTCGCCAAGATTGAATCTCTCTTTACCCAGTTTGGGCGTGCACTGGTGGATACCGAAAAGCATGAGCTCAATCACATCAAGGAAATAGACAAAATCGGCCGTAAGATCGTCAACGATACGAAAAACCACATAAGGGTAGCCATGCAGAGATGCAAGTCTCTATTTCATGAAACATCCCGGATACTGCTGCATGTTATTCAAGAGTCCAGGAAAAATGAAGTTCTGGTTTTAAATCTGCTCAGGGAGAGAGAACTGATAGACAGGATTTTCGGTTTCAGAGCTCATGAAGATATCTTTTCCCGGATGTACGCCTCTATGCCCAACTTGGGTCACACCGGTATAGAAAAAGCAGTCAACTACTGTAGATTCAATTGCAACAACATCTCCGGTTTACCCGAAGTGAAGGATCGATTGACGGAAGACAATGGCGGGTGCTCTCAGGCAAAAAGAGACAACGTTTCATTCAAAAAAAAGACAGAGTGTTATTTTGAGGAGAATGCGTAAATCCGCAATTCCTGCAGTGCTTTGATGCAGACCAATATGGTACTTCCGTTCTTGAGGGCCTCATTCACGTTGTGATCAAAGGGGATGCTCCCGATTACCGCACGAACCCGCTTCTTCCGCCATTCGACGGATCCGTCGGGCCTGATCGGGCTTCTTTACGATGGATTGCCGATGTGGTATATCTTTTCTCGGACGCTCGGCAAACCGGCGGCGAATGCCATGGAAGCACGGGCCATGGAACCGCTCTTCCCTGCCCGTTGCGATCGGAGTCCGGGATATTGTGAGGAGAGAAATCATGGACGAAACGACGAAGATCGGGATCATCATCTGCGACCGCTACCGACGATGCGCGGGGGGGAAATGCTTCAGATCGCTGCGAAACCGGGAGGGGGCGTTCAGCCGGTATGAGAACAGGCAGGTCGAAGTTGTCGGCTACACCACGTGCGATGGTTGTCCAGGCGGGAATGTGGAATATGCGGTGGAAGAGATGAAGGGCAACGGAGCGCAGGCAATCCATCTTGCCACCGGACTGGTCGTGGGGTATCCGCCATGCCCCTACATCACCTATTTTCGCGACTTCATCACGAAAAAATACGGCCTGGAAGTCGT
Organism: uncultured Spirochaetaceae bacterium; assembly: GCA_964588355.1. Classification (GTDB taxonomy): domain Bacteria; phylum Spirochaetota; class Spirochaetia; order SZUA-6; family DRHE01; genus JAFGQJ01. The sequence goes on from CAZPPB010000032.1 coordinate 16,888, forward strand.
CTACGGCACCCACCCGATACCGCAGAAGTACCTGAACATGCACGGGCAGTTGGGAACGTGGGATGACCCGCTTTGGAAACAGATCATCGAACCAACCATGGCGGATGAGCGTACCCGACTGGCCTATGACTAGCAGGATCGCCCTATAACCGACCCGTTCCTCGCGACGATGAGGTACGGCAGCCGGCCGCCTACCGGCTGAAACGCACCCGCGCAAATTGATCTACCGAACCACTTTGTCCGAGACAGACCCGTCAAAGCGCCCTTCAGGATCGGAGCCCCGGCGGAGCACGAGGCCGCCCACCGGCACCCCCAGATCCCGTGCAATTACCGGACATTTTGCCTGAAGCAGGAAAAACACTTTAGAGCCCTGTTCGCTGAGGGTCTCATAGTTCGCCTGTCCCTTGGCAATTACCAGGGGTGCTTCGTCGAACACCCCCTGAAAGCGTTTGGAGCAGCGCTCCAAAATCGTGCCGGGCGCATTGGAGCCGGTGCTGAGCAGCTGCGCCACCCGGTCAACCTCGGCCATACGGGCATCTTCAACCGTCGCATCATTGAGGATCGGCCCTCCCTTCACCGCGTACACGACCGGCACCTCGAGACACTCGATCAGCAGCCGATCGAAAACAGTCTCCCCGGCGTTGTCGGCCAGATAGAGCACCGAGGGCACACGGAGAAGACTCTGCCGCAGGGCATCAAGATCCTCGACGGCGAAGTGCTGGGAAAGCACTCGCTGCACGGTGGGCCAAAGCTCGTAGGTACTGTGGATGCCCGCATCAATTATGTTGCCCGCTATGCTCAATCGTACCCCGGTCTCCAGCGGGTCCTCGGCCTGGCTTAAGACCTTCCTCAGGCGAGGCAGTAGAGCCAAAGCCTCTCGAGTCGCGCTTTCTTTGAAGGCGCGATACGGATCACTGTCGCCGAGCTCCCGGCGCACCAAATGGTGGACCCGGTCACCGATTTGCGGTGGGGTGAAAGACAGGTCGATACCCTTGAGCAACTCCAGAACCCGTTCCAGAACGATCTTCTGCTTCTGCTCGTCCGCCCCCAGCTGCCGTGCCGCTTCCAGCGCCTGGCGCACGAAGCAGGGGTAGCAATCCAAATACGTTTGCATCGCGACATTATTGCCCACACCATCGGCGGTGTAAACCCGCAATCCCGGCGTCCCATCGGAATTCAATTTTTTTTCGCCTGGCCGTAAAAAGTTTGACAAACCGAAGTTTTGTGTTATAGTATAAACGAGAACCAATGAACAAAGCGAAAACCCTTACGGCCAGTCTGGAGGACTATCTGGAGGCGATCTATCAGCTGGCACGGGAAAACAAGGCGGCCCGGGCAAAGGAGATCTCGAAGCGTTTAGGCGTAAACCGCTCTTCGGTAACCGGCGCGCTGCACGCTCTGTCGGAACGGGAGCTGGTCAACTATGCTCCCTACGACATCGCCACCCTTACACCGGAGGGGGAACGGGTTGCCGCCAACATCAGCCACCGGCACCTCGTCTTGAAGGATTTCTTCGTAAAGGTGCTGGGTGTGAAGGCCTCCGAGGCCGATGACAGTGCCTGTAAAATGGAACATGTAGTATCTGAGAAGATACTCGATCGCCTTGCCCAGTTCGTGGATTTCATCCAGGTCTGTCCGCGTCTGGACATCAACTGGATCGAGGAAACCGGCTATTTCTGCGAGCGCCCGGATTCCGCAGAAACCTGCGAGCGCTGCATCAGTGATTGTCTGAACAACTTGAAAGGGAAGAAACAGAGCAATGGAAAAGCTGCTGACTGAGCTCAAGCCCGGGGATCAGGGAACCGTGGTCGCGATAAAAGGCGGCCGGGGGATGCAGTCGCGGCTGCGCAGTCTGGGGCTGGTCGAGGGACAGACGCTTCACAAGCTCTCCGCGCTGGCCTGGGGCGGACCGGTTGTCGTTGAGGTCAAACGGACCCAGGTCGCAATCGGGCGGGGGATGGCCGCAAAAATTCTGGTGAGGTGCGGGTAGATGCAGGATAGGGTTGCGGAGGGAAGAACCCGAAGCGCGGCACAGAGGCCCCGGAAACATCTGAAGAACGATATCCTTCTGGTAGGGCAGCCCAACGTGGGCAAGAGTGTGCTGTTCTCTCACCTCACGGGAGTACGCACCATCGCCTCCAACTACCCAGGTACTACCGTGTCCTACGCCATGGGCAGGATGCGCGGCAAAGGCAGCACCCTGATCGTTATGGATGCGCCGGGAACCTACTCTCTGGAGCCCCTCGATGAAGCCGCCCGGGTAACGGTGGATCTCATCGATGATGCCAAACGGATCATCAACGTCGTAGATTCGACCCATCTGGAGCGGCACCTTCCCATGACCCTGGAACTCATCGCCCAAAAGAAGCCGATGGTGGTTGCCCTGAACATGAGCGACGAGGCCCGGCACAGGGGGATCGGCATAGATGTCGAGCGGCTCTCCGCCGAGCTCGGGGTACCGATCGTACCTATAGTAGCCCTCAGCGGAGAGGGTGTGAAGCAGCTTGTCGACACCTGCCTGGATCTGCAGCCGCAGCAACCGCCCATCCTAAACCAATCTGGCCATCCCGGACATCATCCCCATATCCAGCATCCGTCCCAGGCAGGCAACGGCAGCGCATCTGCCGGGCATGTCCACCTGGACAGAGACCGGATATGGCAACGGGTCGGTGAGCTGGTGGAGAGGGTTCAAACCCTCGAGCATCACCACCATAGTTTTACCGAGCGACTCGAGGAGATCAGCATTCATCCTCTCTGGGGAAGCCTGTTCGCACTGGTCGTCATCTCCCTCTCATTTTCCCTGGTTCGTTTGATCGGGGAGTTTCTGATAGCCGGGGCTGTAGGCATAGTCGGTGCACCCTGGGTCGAACTGCCCTTCGGGACCGAGCTGCTGTTCGACAAGGTTCTCCAACCACCGCTGATGCGGCTCTCCGCGCTTCTGGGCCCCGGAAGCTTCCTTCACCGATTGTTCATCGGAACCCTGGTGGATGGGCGGATCGATTTCATGCAGTCCTTCGGCATCCTGACCTCGGGTATTTTCATTCCCCTCGGGGTGGTCCTTCCCTACCTCCTCAGTTTCTACTTCGTCCTGTCACTCCTGGAGGATAGCGGTTATCTTCCCCGGTTGGCCGTGTTCCTGGACAGCTTCATGCATCGCATCGGCCTGCACGGCTATGCGATCATACCCACCCTTCTCGGGTTGGGATGCAATGTTCCGGGAATCATGGCCACCCGCATCCTGGAGAGCCGGCGGCAGCGTTTCATCACCGCCACGCTGATATCGGTCGCCGTCCCCTGCGCCGCTCTGCAGGCCATGATCATCGGACTTCTCGGGCGGCGGGGAATAGGACCCGTTTTGGTGGTATACGGGACCCTGTTCGTGGTCTGGCTGTTGATCAGCCTGATCCTGCGCTTCACCTCCCGGGAGTTCCAGCCGGAGCTGCTGGTGGAAATCCCCCCGTACCGTCTGCCTTCAGCCCGGGCGCTCGCGGCCAAGATGTGGCTGCGGATCTCAGGTTTCGTGCGGGAAGCTCTTCCCATCATCCTGACGGCGATCGTGGCGGTCAACGTGCTCTATCAGCTGGATCTGTTCACCTATCTGGCCAAATTCGCTGAACCGGTAGTTACCAGGGTTTGGGGAATGCCCTCAGAAGCGGTGGTTCCCCTTCTGGTGGGAATGCTGAGAAAGGACGTGGCCCTGGGGTTGTTCGCAGCCCTCATGCTCACCAGCAAACAGATGATTATCGGCAGCGTTGTCCTGGCAATGTTCTTTCCCTGCGTCGCCACTTTCGTGGTGCTGTTCCGCGAGCTGGGATTCAAAGGCGGCCTCAAGTCGATAGGGATCATGCTGCTTGCAGTATTTCTCACCGGGGGTGCCCTGAATCTCATACTCTGAAGAAGAGGAGCCGGAGGAGGATGAACGGAGATATCCGGCGCTGGTTTGCGGGCGAAGGGGAATGCCTGCTGAAGAAGGTGGGCCTGCGAGCCGGCGATCTTGTTCTGGATTTTGGCTGCGGCAGGGGCCGCTACACCATTCCGGCGGCCCGGGTCGTCGGAAGCAGAGGCACCGTCTATGCCCTCGACAGAAACAGACACCTCCTGGCCGATCTGATCGAGGAGGCCGCTTCCCGAGGCCTCGAGAATGTCCATCCCGTGCACTCTCTCGATGAGATGAAACAGATCCTTGCTGGAGGACTCCTGCAGGGGGTGCTCCTCTACGACGTGATTCACAGTTACTATTTCACCGCCCGGGAGAGAGAGCGCCTGCTGGCATCCGTGGCGGCGCTGGTCAGGGCAGAGGGACTGGTATCGGTGTTCCCGCGGCATATGAGCTCAGCGGAAATAAAGGCGATCAGAAACAGGCTCGACGCTCTTGGTTTCTCGCTGGAAACCGAATGGGAGGCGGACCTCCTCCATGACGAACACTTCAACTCGGGGCGGGTTTACAATTTCCGCAAAAAGCCATGAATCGCGCTGCAGTTCACGGCACCGGCAGCTTTACGCAGGGGCCTTCTTTTTAGGAAACGCTCTGATGAAGTATCTCCGCCCTTCATACTCGGTTTCCACGAGCGCTCCGCGTTGGAGCAGCTTCTGCACAACCGACCAGCCGGCCCCGGTCCGGCTAAGAAGCTCCTTCACCGCTTCCTCCCGCATCGGGTGTACGGCGGTTATGCTCAACAGATCTTCCGCAGGGTCCCCGGTGGAGGCGAAGGCGTTGCCCTCGTAGCCGATCAGATGTTCCACACGGCTCGCTTCCCGGCTCAGAATCTGGTGAGCCCGGGCGACGTTCTCCTCAAGGGGCTGCAGGACCCACGACTCCGCCGGCGGGCGTGTGGGTATGGATATATAGGCCGTTTCCGGTTTCAAACGGCCCAGAAAAGCGGCGATCGTATTCAGGTTGCCGTTTTCGTCATTCAGGCCTCGAACCAGCATCGTCTCGGTCACCAGGGTACCCGCATAGCTGTTCGCGAACTCGATCATTCCCTCCAGGATGCGATCCAGGGGCAGGGATGAATGGGGTCGGCTGATCTTTCTCCAGGTTATTTCTGTCACTGAATCTATTTTGAAGGAAACCCAATCGGTCTTCATCAGGGCTTGCCGCACCTCCCGGCGGTCGATGAGGCTGCCGTTGGTTATCACGGCGATCTTGAGTCCCAGAGGTTTCAGCAGATCTATGGTGAGGCCGATGTTCGCATCCAGGGTGGGTTCCCCGTCTGGCACGAAGGTCAGGTAGTCGACGGCTTCCTTCGATTTCCGCGCCTGCTCGACCTTTTCGGCGACCGCAGCAGCCACGGTCTGCGGTTCATAAAAGGGCGAAGGTTCGATCTGGAACCGCAGGGTGCGACCCACCTGGCAGTACACGCAGGAGTATGTACATACCTTATGGGGGATGTTGTTGATGCCCAGGCTCTGCCCCAGGCGTCTGGAAGGTACCGGGCCGAAGGCGATCCTGACAGGCTGCTGCAGATCATCAAGCGGTTCATCCGAAACGATACTCATGAACTTGTCTCCTGTTCTTGCTTTTGCTTTCGAATTGTTCTGTACGTTCTCAGGAACGCATCGTTCTCATCGGGAGTTCCCAGATTTACCCGGATGAACCCGGGACCGAGCTGGTTGGAAACGTCCATCACCAGCACACCCCTTTGCCGCAGCTCCTCGGCCGGGGAAGGTATCAACGACCTGAGGAGCAGAAAATTGGTGCTGCTCGGGAACACGGTTTCTCCCTGCATCTCCAACTCCCCCGATAGTCTCTCCCGTTCGTGCACGACGCGCTGGACGTTCTTCCACATGTAGTTCTGATGCAGCAGGGCCTCGATTGCCGCTTCCAGGCTCGGCTGCGGCAGAAAGGAAAAGGCAGCAGAGAAGGCGCCCAGGTAAGCCCGTCCCGCTATCAGGTAGCCGATTCGGGCGCCGGCCAGGCCAAAGGCTTTGTCCATGGTGCGGGCCAGGGCGAGGTTGGCGTGGCTGGCAATTTTTTCTACGAAGGTCAGACCGGAAAACTCGAAATACGCCTCATCCACGACCAGCAGCGTGTCGGGTTGCTCGAGAATCTCCTCCACGAACTCCCTGTCCACGAGCAGCTTTCCCGTGGGGTTGTTGGGATTGTCGATGATCACGAGGCACGGCTCCTTCAATTCCTCGAGCAGCGCCTCGCGGGGCAGATTGAAGTCCGGACGGTCCAGCCGGATACTGACCAGCTTCCGCGCGAAGTGTCCGGCCACCCGCACAGCGGGCAGAAAAGTCGGGCTGACCATCACCACCTTTCTGCGAATGCCGAAGCATAAAACGATCTCCCGAAGCAGGAGATCCGAACCCGGACCGATCACGATCTGGTCGCTGCCCACACCGGCGTACTCCGCCAGAAGTGCCGCCAGACGCTGCAGGGCATCATCCTCGGTATAGCGATTCAGGTGTATTGAGCCCCGTTGGGCGGCTTTGATCACGTTCTCAGGGGGGCAATAAGGCATCTCGTTCAAATCGAGCTTGAGACACTCGCTCATCACCAAACCTCCCCTTGGGCCCCTTCCATCCGTATACCTGCCGTATACCTGAGATGAAGCTGCAAATGTCATGCCACCTGAGAAACGGCGGCGCGCCTTGAGCACCGGCGGCTACCGTAGAGCCTTTCCTGCCATAGAGTTACGTCAGAGAGGAGGGCATGCATGGGCATTCGGCCCGGACGTTCAGGGAAGAGCAGACCATTGCATATTGCAAGCTCGTTCTAACGGATCGAATCCCCCCCGGCCTTCTTCCCGCCCTTTCCGTCTGCCGTACCGAGCCGCAGAGTTTCTCCGATCGAAGCCAGGAGGGGCAACCGCACCGCTGCGTCGAGCAGCACGGCGAAGATAAACACATATTGGGGACCAATGTGCTCCCAGATCAGACCTGCGATCAGCGGGGAAGGAATGCTGACCAGACCCCGGATCAGCCCGATCAGGCCGATCCACCGTCCCATCTGCTCCTTCGGTACGATCTCCGAGGCCATGGCCGCAGCCAGGGCCGTGGCGATGCTGTTGAATCCAAAAAACAATCCGGCAAGGTACAGCATCATCGGCCCGGTAGCCCGGATGAGGAACAAACTTGAAAGGTAGCTCAATGGGGCTATCAGAAAGAGCAGCTTCTTTCGACCGTGGCGGTCCGCCAGTCTTCCCAGGAGTAGGGCGAAAAGCAGGGAGGCGATACTGATCGTCACAGCCATACCGGCCAGCTGAACCTCCTCGGCACCCTTCATCTGGAAGGCGAAGAGGGGCATATAGGGCTTGCTCATACTCCAGGGTATGTCCATGAGGGCAAGCACTATCAGAACCCGGATCAGGACCGGTCTTCCCCGAAAGATCTCGGCAAAATCCGCGACTCGGAGTCTTGCCTTCGTACTGGCCGCATGAGAGGGTTCCCGGATGAACACAATCAGGACCACCATGATGGCGCCGAAGACGGCAAACTGCATGTAGTACAACGGCCGGATCCCTTCTACATTGATTCCCCCCGACAGAGAGACTATCCAGGCGGCCAGGATCGGAGCAACAAGAGTGACCATAGCCGAGATGGTCCGGCACAGTCCCCTGGCCGTGGCACGTTCTTCGTTGAGCAGCTCTCTTGCTCCAATCACGGTACAGGCAGTGCAGGTAACTCGTATCCCCGTGTAGAGAAACACCATTCCCGCGTACAGCAGAACCCAGTGCGGCGCAACGGCGTAGCTGAGCGAGGCCAGCAGCAGCAGCAGGGTGCCGGCCAGGAGGACCTTCTTGAGGCTGTAGCGGTCGATGATCCATCCCGCCGGTACGGCGACGAGGGCCCCGAGGCCGTTTCCCACACTGAATATCGATCCAAGCTGGACCGGGTTGGCGCCGAGAGCCACGGCATAGATCGAGTTGTACTGCGTCGCCAGATTGAGAGCCAGAGCGTGGAGAGCCCGGCGGAGGATCATAATCTTGAAGTTCAGGGGCTGGCGCCTGATAAACGCTCCTGTTCGACGCCATATTGCCCGCAGCGGGATGATCATTCGAATTTATCGTTTGACGTTTGATGTGTCTAACTTTATACTAGTCTCAGAACAAAGTTCAACCATAATTACGGGAGTTTCTGATGGACGCCGCACAATTCGAAGGGAAAGAGGAAACGGCTGTTGAAACGGATTCGTACCTCAGACACTGCTCGATCGTAGCCTGCGGGACGCTGAGCCTGGAGTTGAATTCTCTGCGGAATAGCGGATTCCTGGAAGGAATCAAGATCGAATACACGAAACCGGGCCGGCACGAAGTCCCCAGGGAGCTGGAGCAGCAGCTGGTCGAAAGGATTGCCAAGGCAAAGAGACACAGCAAGGCGGTGATCGTGGTCTACGGAGGAAAGTTTTGCTTCATCGACCTGAACGATCCCTACAGAACCATCGACCGGGTTATCGAGGAGCAGGGGAAGAACATAGCCAGAATCAACGCGACTCATTGCGTGGATATGCTGGCCGGCTCCGAGGAGAGAGAGGCGATCCGCGGCGGCGAAAAGGTCTTCTGGCTTACTCCGGGATGGGTCATCCACAGGGATTACGTATTCCAGGACTGGGACAAGGGGAAGGCAAATGAAACCTTTCCGCAGCACACCGGAGGGGCCGTTGTACTCGATTCGGTGGGGTTCTGGGAGGATTACTCGCTGCGCCATCCGGAAAAACTGCTGGATTTTTCCGACTGGATGGGCATACCGATTCGTCCGTACAAAATCAACCTCACCAGGTTCAAGCGACTGCTGATCGAATGCGAGCAGCAGGCGCATGAATCCGAAAAAGACGAAGATCCGGGATATGGAGAAAAAACTCAGTTCAACCCTTGAGGATTACCTGGAAGCGATATTCCTGATCGAGAAGGAAAAGAGGACAGCCCGGGTGCGGGACATTGCCCGACATTTGGGCGTGTCCAAGTCAACGGTGAGCGCCGCCTTGAAAAGCCTGGCCAGCAAGAAACTGATCGAGTACGAGCCCTACGAGCTGATTGCACTCACACCGGAGGGGCACAACGCAGCCGCCACGATTGTGATGAATCACTACATCATCAGTCATTTTCTTCAGAGTGTGCTTGCCCTCAGCCGGGGTACGGCGGAGCGGATAGCCTGCGAGTTCGAGCATGCCGTAGACCAGGAGGCAATAGAGCGTTTTGCCTGTTTCCTTGCATTCGTCAAAAAATCCGCAGCAGAAGGTGCCGATCTTCTCGACGATTTTCAGCGCTTTCTATGCGAGGGCTCCGAACGCCGCATCTGCCAGGAGCTGATAAACGAGTATCGGGAGAGGATCGACACGGAGCCAGAGGTACGCTAGGAAGGAGCGGCATTTTATCGTCCGCAGGGCTTCGCACCCCCCGCTTCGATCAGGCCCTTCGGCTTCGGCCATCGTGCTCCGGGACTTCCAGCCCCAAAGCCTTGATCTTTCTATAGAGCGTGCTTGCATCGATTCCCAGCTCCCGGGCCGCTTTGCCGCGGTTTCCGCGGTAGCGCTGGAGGGTTTCGCAGATCAAGTGTTTTTCCATCGCCCTGAGGGAGGTGGGCTGAAACCGGGCGGTTCCGATCGAACCGAAGGGGCGCAGCTCCGGCGGCAGGTGATGCAGCTCGATCAGCCCGCCCCGGCAGAGCACAAAAGCCTGTTCGATAATGTTCTCCAATTCCCGCACGTTCCCCGGGTAGTCGTATTCCATCAACCTGGCCATAACCTCATCCGACACACCGGCTATATCCTTGCCCTGGAGACGGGTAAATTTGGCCACCAGATGATCGACCAGCAGCGGGATATCCTCCCTGCGGCTCCGAAGTTCTGCGATCTTGAGTTGGATGACCCTGATGCGGTAATACAGATCGTCACGAAACCGACCTTCCCGGACCAGCCGAACCAGATCCTTGTTGGTGGCGGCCACAACACGGACATCCACCTGGATCGATTCGATTGAACCAAGGGGCTCGACGATCCTGTCCTGAAGAACCCGGAGGAGCCGAACCTGCATGGCCGGGGAAATATCTCCGATTTCATCGAGAAAAATCGTTCCGCCGTCTGCAAGTACGAAGCGACCCGGCTTGTCATGGCGGGCATCGGTGAATGCCCCAGCCTTGTGCCCAAACAGCTCACTTTCCAACAGCGTGTCCGGAAGAGCCGCGCAATTGACCACCACGAATCGCTTGTCCTTCCGCGGGGAGAGGTGATGGATCGCCCGGGCGAACAGCTCCTTGCCCGTCCCGCTGGCCCCTTCGATCAGCACGGTGCTGAAGCTTTCGGCGATCTGCGGTACGATATCAAACAGCTTGCGCATAGCCGGGCTGCGTCCGACGATATCCTCGAAGGTGTAGCGCTCCTGCAGCTCCTTGCGCAGCTGCTCGATCTGACTGAGGTCCTGAAAGGTCTCCACCCCACCGATGACCTCTCCCTTCTCATCCCTCACCAATGCGGTTGACAGCCGAACCGGTACGCGTTTTCCCAGATGGTTGAGTATGCAGGCGGTGGCGTTTACCACGGGAGCTTCCTCGGAAAACGTATGCTCCAACGCACAGTCCTTCTTGCATACATCCGCCCGCAGGATCTCCGAACAGGGACGCCCCACCGCCTCCTGCCGACTGACTCCGGTTATTCTCTCCGCCGCCCGATTGAAGGTCGTTATCCTCCAGTGGTTATCCACTGTGAAGACCCCTTCATTGATCGAATCGAGAATCGCACTGTCTGTGTTGTCCATCAACCTGTCAGGATGCATCCCACTGTCCTTTTCTATTCATGCATTCCGCATGTTTATCCTAGGGGATATCTCTGCATGTTGCAAGAACAAAACGGGAGCTTTGCAGCCAGAAATCGGACAAATCCAGGGCGCCGCAGGAGTTACAGATCGTTGGAAAGGCAGCGAAGCCGGGGCATGGGTTTTGCATTGTTTTTGGTGATGCACGAAATCCATTCTTCTTCAATGTCCCTCGAAACGATGCGCTGCAATCTCGAAGCGACCCGATCTTCCTGGCACGACCACTGCGTGGCCTGCGGCCGGGAGAACAGAGAGGGCCTTGGTCTGCACTTTAAGGTGAATGGGCAAGGCCAGGTGGAAGCATCTTTTACCTGTCCGGGTTGCTACGAAGGGTTTCCCCATGCTCTTCATGGGGGCTTTGTCGCCACGCTGTTGGATGCGGCTATGACCAATTGCCTGTTTGCCCATGGACTGGTTGGAATGACGGGAGAGCTGAACCTGCGCTTCCGGCATGTCGTGGATATCGGCCGGACTGCCCGGGTGTGGGCCTGGCTCGAGTGTTCTTCCCACCGCCTGCACTTCCTGAGGGCGTGCCTTGAACAGGGCGGGGAAATCAGGGCCACGGCCTCCGGCAAATTCCTGGAGATACCTGCAAACCAGAAATCGAAAAATCATGGAGGCGCATATGGCTAAAATGTACTTCCCCCAATACGCCCGGGGCCGAAGCGGAGTGGAGCTTCGACTGGGGGAGAGCGTTTTGGAGCATATCCGCCGAATCGGGGGGGTGGAGATAGATTCCGAGTGCGGCGGGAGAGGCGACTGCGGTCGGGATGCTGTCCGTTTAGAGAGGGGTGCGACTGCCCTGACGGAGGTGACTGCCGCCGAGCTGCGCCTGCTGGGCAGGAACAAGATAGATCACGGACAGCGCCTGGCCTGTCAGGCAAAGATCGCGGATATCGGGCAGGACATCTATGTGTTCATACCGAATTTCGGTAAATACACGGTGCTCTCCGATTATGCCCAGACCGAGGTCGAGCTCGATCCGTGCGTTCGACGGGTGGGTGAGCGGGTGATGCACGCAAACGGGCAGGAGCTCGGTCCTTACAGGGACGGGATGTACGGGTTGGCGGTCGATATCGGCACAACCACGCTGGTAATGCAGGTCGTGGATCTGGAAAACGGCGAGAATGTCGGCAATGTCATGGCCAGTAAAAACCCCCAGATCGCTTATGGCAACGAGGTGATTTCCCGCATCGGCTACACCGTCGACCATCCCGGGGGATTGGCGGAGCTGCAGGAGGCTGTGGTCGAAGGGATCAACCAATCCCTCGTCGAGTGGGAAAAACTGCTGCCCGCAGAGCAGGGGGTAACAGACCGCATCTACGAGGTCGTGATTGTGGGCAACAGTACCATGCGGGATCTGTCTTTCGGCAAAAACGTGACCGGCCTGGGATTTATCCCCTTCGAGGCCGAGGACCTCTCTACACTGACCTGCCCGGCTTCGAGCATCGGTCTGAAAACCAACCCAAGAGCGGTTGTGTACGGTCCTCCGTTGATCGGCGGTCATGCAGGCTCCGACTGCCTGGCCGACATAATAGCCACGGAGCTGTATGAAGCAGATGAGATTGGAATGATCATCGACATCGGTACCAACGGGGAAATCGTCATCGGTAATCGGGAGAAGCTGCTGACCGCTTCCTGCGCCGCAGGCGGAGCCTACGAAGGATACCAGATCCGCTGCGGAGTCGGGGCAATCGAGGGTGCGATTACGCGATTTACTATAGAGGATGGTCGTGCCTGCTATGAAACCCTGGGCGGTAAACATCCTGTGGGTGTG
>CAZPPB010000033.1:0-28291 GCA_964588355.1 uncultured Spirochaetaceae bacterium
TTCGTCATGAACAGCGAGGAGGAGATCCGCCAGGCCTTCCTGGACTACCAGACCGGTAAGCTGTTCTGAACAAACCGGGGGGAGCCGTTCTTAAGCGCCCCCGCTTGTCACAGCCGCAGGAACGTGCGTTTGACCGAGATCGCCCCCTCCGGGCAGATCTCCTGGCAGCAGTAGCAGCGGATGCAGCGGCTGTAGCTGTATGAAGGCGGCTGCTCCCTGTTCCCCCTGTGCCAGTCCAGGGCTTTGGGTTCAACCGGGCAGGCTTCAACGCACTGGCCGCAGGGCACGCACTTCCGTTTGTCCAGCACCGGGCGCTGGCCGATGAGGTTGTCGACCCTGGCCAGCATCCCCTGGGCTGAGAAGTCTCTGATCGGCCCCCGCCTGACCTTGAAGCTCCCGGGTCTGGCAACGGCGACCGAGTCCCCGACGACCTCGATTTCATCCGATTGATACGTGCCCAGACCCAAACGCCCGCCCGGTCCGCTGGTGGTCATCCGCAATGGATCCAGCTCTATTAAATCACACATCACCGTATCCAGGGCAACCGGATCGGTGGAGAACAGCAGCACACCCATGTGGACCGGATCGCCGTTGCGCGGCCCGTTTCCCTCCATGGCCATGACGCCGTCCATGATATGCAGCCTTACCTTGGGTTTGAGCAGCAGGTTCAAGGCCACCAGAAGCCGGGAGAAATCGAAGGAGGTGGGATGTGTGAAGTGACAGCGGCGCTTGGTCTGTCCCGGTATGCAGCCGAAGAGGTTCTTTACCGCCCCGGTCATCCGCGTGACCATGTGGGTTTTGAGCTTGGAGATACTGAAGATCCCGTCCGCTGCAAGAACGCCGTTGGCAATAGGCAGACTGTCTGTCCGGGGAGCGCCGGGCAAATCGACCTGCCGGCCATGGTCGAAATCCGCCGACGCCAGTCCTAACTCCTCTGCCGCAGTCGCGAGACCGCTGCTCGTAAGATGGGACTGAGGATCCCCGTGCCCCGGGGAATCGCCGTAGGAGACGGCGCATCCCCTCTCCAGAAACAACCGTCCAACCGCCTTCAAGACCGCCGGGTGGGTGCAGACGCATCGCTCAGGCGGATCCCCGGCCAGCACGTTCGGCTTGAGCAGGATCCGCTCATCCGCAGCGGCGAAACCGCCGATCCCCCCCAGCAGGCCGATGCCGCTGCGCACAGCTTCAAATACCTCCGCCTCGTCGTAGGTAGAGCAGCGAATCAGGGCTACTTTGGATGTACTCATCGAGGTGCTCCTGCCCATAAACTCCTGGGTTTTTTGCGGTTTTGTGCTACTTTTTTACACGGATCGTTCGATACTTGGAAGTGTAGGATACTTTTTACTGTGAAGTACAGGGGTATAGCGCGAATAGCCGCGGTAGCCGGCCTTTTTCTGTGGATAACCACAACTCTGTGGGCCAAAGAGTTCAAGACCTGTCTTTTCCCCACCGTCGACCTCTCTACCACCCAGGAAAACAGCCAGTACCAGTCGATCATCTCCAACCAGCTGCGCGTCGAGCTGACAAGTGCCGGATTCAGGATCATCCCTCGGGAGGAGTGGGAGCCGGTGCTAAAAGAGAGGGGCATCCGGGTTGGCGAACTGTATCAGGGCAACACGGCAGTTGAGGTAGCAGAGCAGGTCGATGCCGAGATCGCCGTGGTCAGCTTCTACAGCGTAGAGGAGCGCCAGCTGATCCTGGAGATTAAATGTTACGACGTAGCCCAGAACGCTCTGGTCTCCGGGGTGTTCAAAACCGCGCGCATCAATCTTTCGGTCTACAACGTTATCGGGGAAGCGGTAGCCGAGCTGATCCCCGGGATTCGTCTGATCGGTCCGCCTCCAAACGTCAAATCCGCGGTAGTCGAAGAGATCGCATTGGTGTGCGAAGACGAGGATACGGAGATCTACCTGGGGGACACGGGTTTCGTCGGCCGGATCACGGGCGGCCAGCTTCTGCTCCCCCCTATTCCCTTCGCCGTCGGTTCGAAAATCACGATCGAGAAACGCAAGGAAGACTATCACGACGGAGTCGAAACCATAAAGCTCAAAGAGCCGGAAATGCTTATTGAGCTCAAGCCGCTTCGCAAGAAGGCCCACAGCGCTACGGAGCTGAATTGGACGATGGGCCAGCTGCTGGGATTCGGGCTGGCCCATCGATTCTACTTCGTCCCGGACAGCTCGTATTTCGCGGCGGAGCACTACTTCTACCTTCAGCACAACCTGGCCGACAGCAAACCCGTGTTCCATCACGATCTGAGGTTGCTGCTCGGCGGCTATCTGTTTACCGGCCCGCACGCAGCGCTGCGGATCAACCTGTCCACCGGTTTCGGGCTGATCGTGACCTATTTCTGGCTGCGGGACCAGCCCGTTTACACGGATTACTACTGGAATCTCGTCAATGTCGGCCTGGAGCTGAACTTCAACAAATACATCCTGTACGTTCGTTCGGAGCAGAAATACGCCCTCGGCATCGGTGTGGATAGCGTACTTGGCCGGGGCTGGATGAGCGCCTTCGGCGAGGGGCCGACGAGTTTTACCTTGGGAGTAGCCCGGAAATGGTAAAACGACTCCTGCTGCTCCTATTGATAATTGTTGTCTTTGCTCTTTCTCTCACGACCTGCGATCTGTTCGTCGCTGTCTTTTCCATGTCCCCCTTTCCGGGCTATCTATCTCAGGCCGTGGCTTCGGTGTACATGGGACATGACATCGAGCAGTTCCTGGGTGAAAACTACACCGATTGGGAAAGCGACGTGTATGTTCTGCGCAACAGCACGAGCGAGTACGTGTTCCTCGTGGTCCGAAGAAACCCCGGGGGACAGATCGTCTACGCGTTCGACACTTCGCTGGACCTGGAGGTCTCGGAAACTGTATCGGAACAAAACCGGCTGCATCTGGCCGAAGCCGATACGGGGGACTTCGTCGTGGGCAGGGTGAGATTCTCCGGAGACCCTCTCACCGCTTCCTACCCGTATCCGACCGACAATATCGATGCGTGGGACAAACAGATGTTCGCTCACAACGGCAACAATTACATCGTGTGGAGCGGATTCGACGGGTCGCATTCTTACCTTTACGCGGATGAATACAGCTCAGCCTGGGGCAGTCCTTCTAACTCAACCACTACTGTTGAGGAATATGCGGAGCGCAGGCTGGTCGGGTTGGGCTACGAGCCGGATACCACGAATTTCGGGGACCCCGTGCTGGGAGCCGGCATCACCCCCGTGTACCTGTTCATCCACGGGCGCAGCGAAGACGGAGGCCGGGAGGAGCGATTCCTCCACATCATCCGATCCGATGCAGGCGCCTATTCCGGTTCTCTGGTGGCTGCTCCGGCTGACCTCTTCACCGGCAGTCCTGCGGGCTACGTGTCTGAAAAAATCGAGAACATAGACGACGAGTATCCCGTGTTCTACACCCGCAAGGGTATCGTTGCAGGGACTGACAGGCGGGGGACATTCCAGCTGCTCAAATTGAACGGGCAGAAGATCAAGAGTTTCTACATCACCCCTGATGAGCGAACCCCAATCGATTTTGATATAGACGGAGAGTACTACTACCTCTTCGACGAGCAAACCATGCGCCTGTACAAGGCGAAAACGGGGTTCTGATATGCGGCTTCCACGGATACCCGTCTGCATGACGTTGTTTCTCCTCACCGCTTTCTGCGGCATCGCTCAAAACAGCGTCGACCTGGACGAGATTCGACGGCTGGTGCTGTTCTTCGAAACCGCTCCCGATTCGCAGTTCACGCCGCAGCAGCAGACCCTTCTCTACGAATCCCTTATAGCGAAGCTCAGCAACGCCAGCGAAAAAGTCGCGCTGCTCGGACATCGGGAAACCGTCATTCCCGGAGACGACCAGATAAAAACGGCCGTCGCCGAGAGGATCGGAGCGGATTCATGGCTGTACGTGGCCATCGGGGGTGATTTCGAAACGGCGTATCTCGAGGCGCGCTGTCTCGATCTGCTCAACGGCATCATCGCCTTTGAGCTGGATCTGGAGAAGGAGACCATACGGGGGACGCGTGAGCTGGGGCTGCTGTTCTGGCATGAGGTGCAAGATGAGGTGCGGAGCTACTTCGAACGGGCATTGAATATCGAAAACACGACAGGTGATTTGACCTTCCAGGCTGTGCCGGGTACCCGGATTCGAGGCCTGGGACGGAAGCGGCTGAAAACCGAGGAGAACGGCGCGGCTACGGCTCAGGTTCCCCTTCCCTCCACCACGCGCTTTCGAGCGACCAGGCCGGGATACTGGCCCGTGGAAGGCCAGATCTACATGGATCAACCCGAGAAGACCGTCATCCTGGAGCAGGCTCCCGGCTCCAGAGCTTCCCTGGACTTCTACCTCAACAACTGCAACTTCCCCGGTTTCGATTTCAACTTCTTCCTGCTGCCGGACATGGCTTTTGTGCGCGCGGGAATCCTGACCTATCTTTTCGGGTTCATCCTGGAAGACGATGAAAGCGATTTCTTTGTCAGTTACACATTGAGCCGTTTCAATCTGGGGGGCGGATTCTTTCTCAACGCCCCGGATCGCTTCTTCCGGCCGTACTTTGCCGCCGGCGCGTTCTTGCGGATCATCACGGCCCGAGGCTACTGGGGTTTGGAGCCGATCTCACCGTTCGGGATTCAGCCGATAATCGGATTCGAGTACTCCCGGCAACCCCGCTACAAACTGTTTTTCGAATACGCCCCGGTGGCGTACTGGACCGGCGACCTCGACAGCACGCTGTTGTTTCTCCTGTCCCTTCCGGCGAACAACGATTTCTCAGGTTATCTTCCGCTCAACTGGTGTGTCATCAATCTGGCCAATTTCAAACTAGGACTGCGGATTCGCTTATGAAGAGAAACATAACCCGAGCACTGCTGGCTTCACTCGCACTGATCCCGTTGTTCAGCTGCCGCCTGCCGCCCTACGACGAAGGGCTGTCTCTGGGCATCCAGACGGCCAGAGAGATGGTCGCCCTGGGGGCCGAAAACCTCACCGTGGGGCCGATCTGGTCGTGGGACTTCCACTATATGGATCGCGAGGTCTACTTCATCCCCAACAAAGGGAACAGCCTGGACGAGTTTAAAAGCGGATTCATAGCTGCGGTGGATGAGCGATCTTTCGAACTGTCCTACGTCGAGTATGTGCCAGATTATTTCAATCTATACAAAGACTGGGGAACCGGCATCACCAACCAGAATCCCAAGACCCTGAACTTCCACGCGGAAACCATAAAAGGGGACTTGTGTTTGGGCTTCACCCGCTTCAACTCTGATAATTACACGACCAACCGCTACATCCTCCTGGCAGGGCCGCCGTCAGGCCTGATCGATTGGCAGGTAATCGAATATAACCTCCGCGATAAAATCAACCTCGAGGCCTTCGGCGGGGACCCGACCAAGAACCCGACGGTCATCGGTTCCTCCATATGGCCTCGCCCATACAGTGACAATTACGACGATCAGGTGTTTTTCTGCCGCCTCGCCGGCAGCGGCCGCTATGCCGAGGTTCGCTATGATACGGATCCCAGCAGCGGACTGAAAACTCCTCCGAATTTCATCAGGGAAGACATCGAGTTTATCTTTCCCGACGATTTCGAAAACGCCTTCTACTATCACGACGGCAATACCAACATCAGCTTTCTCAGCTACTACTCCAACACCCAGCGGAAGTACAAGAACTACAGCTGGGAGACAGCCCTCCCGCTGTTAAAGCCCCTCATCGACATGGACCGGCGTATCAATGCCGTTCTGACGACTCGCCAACTGCTCAGCTTCGAGGATAACCGCTGCTACGTGTACGACGAGCAGGGCAAAGAGCAGTTCGATTTTCTGCTCGGCGGGCTGCATTTCTGTTATGAGATCGAGCTCGACCTCTATGGAACCCCAGTCAGCTATCTGGTGTTCACCCTACCCGCCCGGCTGGGCATGTGGGATGCGGAAGACGAGCTGTACTTCAAAGTTTACTTGCTGCCGACCGATCTGCTGGAAGAGCTGAAGTAACCCGGTCTCTACTCCCCTACCAGCACGCGCAGATCGTCGATCAGGTCGACCATCTGCGGCACGTCCTGGTAGCGGGTCCTTTCTGATTCCAGGAACAGGTCGCGGGATTTGGGGCGGTCCCGGACCGAAAGCTCGAAGAGGATGTCGCTCAGGTCATCGGCGGCGCTGGCCCGGCCCGCCTTTTCGAACTCCTCATCGTAGCGCCTGATCCGCTCCCATAGGCCGGGGAAGCTCTCATCGCTGGCGGTTAGAAAGGCATTCAGGTGGACCTTGCTCTGGATCAATCCCCTCTCCCCCTGAGCGGCAACCAGGGCATCTTCCTGCTCGGCATATTTGCGGTAGTTGTCCACCAGTTTGTTGTAGCGCCGTTCCACGTTCTCCAGGCGGTTGATCTTCCTCTGCATCTCCTCTTCCAGGTTGTCGAGCATGGCAGTCTGCTCGGCTTCCATCTGCTCGATCTGGCCATTGAGGGAGGTGATCTCCTGCTCCAGGCCCTGCTTCTCCTCCTGTAGGGTTTCGGCTAGTTCCTTCTTAGCTTCCAGCTCCCCGGTCAAGCCGGCTAACCGCTGCTCCAACTCGGAAGCGGAAACGCCTGCCGCGGAGCGGGCATTTTCGAGTTGCTCTTTCAGGGCGGCGATCTCCTGATTCTTCTCCTCGATGCTGCGCTCCAGGGCGGTGGAATCGCCGCTGCGGGACTGGCTCTGGGCGTCCAGCCGCGCCTGCAGATCCTGAATCTCGCCGTTCTTCTGCTCCAGGCTCGCTTCCAGGGCTGCGATATCGCTGCGCAGGGCGGCAACGGCTTCGCCGTCATAGGTCGTAACACCGCCTGTCCGAGCCTGCTCCTCCATAGCCTGCACGGAATTCCGGATCCCCTTCAAAGCGGAAGATACCTGGGTGCTGTTCGGATACCGGCCGATCAGATCGATATAACCGAGAATGGCCTGGTCGTACTGCTCCTGATTGTACAGGTTCTCCGCCGCGGCCAGCGGTTCGGCCGCGTTGGAGCTGTCCTGCCGGCGCAGCCGGGCTATACCCAGCTCGTAGCCGGCACGGCGTACCTGGCTGATCATCTTCTCCACGGTGGCGGCGTCTTCGGGCAGATAAGCCAGGGCCTTGGTGTATCCGTCCAGGGCGGCTGTATAATCCCCCCGGCCGAGGGCGCTTTCCGCCTGCTGCAGGAAATCCCGCAAGGTCTGCCGTCGTACCTGTTCGGTTTCATCCCCCTTGGCCAGCAAGTAGGCGTGGGCCTTGCTGATCTCCGGCATCAGGTCCAACGCTTCCCGATACCTGGCCTCCGCCCCGGCAATATCTCCCTGCCGGAACAGGGTATCCCCTTCGATTACCCGATTTTTCATGGTGTTGAGCAGGTCCGCCGAGGCGATCAGGGAGGTGGGATCCATCTCGGTTCTCTGCATTTCCGCCTCTACGAGGCTGCTGATCGAATCCACGACGAACAGCTCGATCTCGCGGCGCTGCAGGATGTTGGGCAGCGTGGCCACCGAGGGGTCGTCCAGGTATTCCCTGATAGCCTGCAGATCCTCCCGGGCGCCGTCGTAGTCTCCCTCCTGGAGGTTTTGCTTCACCTGGCTGTAAAACCCCGTTAGCTGGCCTGCGGCAAGGTTCTGCTTCTCCTGCAGAGCGGCCAGCTCTTCCAGCGCCGCCCTGGCGTCCAGGGTCGCCTGTTCCAGCTGTGCGGTCTGGGCATCCAGCCGGGCCTGCAGTTCCGCCTCCCGGGCATCCGCCTCCTCCCGAACCCGCTGGCGATCCGCTTCAGCCTGGGCCAGGTTCTGCTGATACTCCTGTTGAAGCGCTCTGAGCTTTTCCTCCTGCAGCAGGCGCTCCTCCTCGGCCTGCTGCCTGAAGGTCTCCAGTTCTGTTTGAAACTCGGCGGTTTTCTCCGTTTCCAGGGTCTGCAATCGGCTGGTGATATCAGCCTCAGCGACCCCCTGCTGTCGGAGCCTGTCCCGTTCCGCGGCCAGCTCGGCCTCCAGGACGCTGCGCAGCTCCACCTCCCGGGCGGCGACTTTCTCGTCCATGCTCGACTGCAGCTCCTGCCGCTGCTTGTCTATATTCTGGAGATTAGCCTGGATCTGATCGATTTCCCGGTTCTTGGCCTGCAGGGCTGCCTCCGACTCCTTCCGCAGCTCTGCGATCAGCTTGCCCTCCGCCGAAGCGATCGCGCCGCCCTCCTCCATCAGCACGGTTTCTCCCCTTTGGAACAGGTAGTACAGGGCGTAGCCGCCTCCGGCAAGAAGCAAGACGAAGAAGATGTTCACCAGGAGGGGAAACAGAAAACCCTTCTTCCCGGCCTTGACGGTCATGGTTTCCGGGGTAACGGAGATCCGGCTCTCCTGAGAGGCCTTTTCGATCTCCTGGATGATCTCTTTTTGGTCTTCTTCGGAGATGCCCGAGTCCTCGTCTAGGACAAACTCGTCTCCTTCTATTTCTTCCTGGGTATGGTTGCGGATTTCAAGAGCTCGTTGAAATAACCCACTCACGCTATGGTATCCCGATTCTATGATCGACTCTGGGTAGTTTAATCTGCACCTACTTTTCCGTCATGATCTCCACGCCGTTCCAGTCAGCCGGCGGTGGATTCGCTTTAAACTGTTGACAGCGCTCGATCATCAGCTGCGAAGCGTAATCATCGGAAAAAATCTTACGCACGTCCTGAAAATAGCGGATCGCCTGGTCGAACTCCCTCTTGTAGTAGTGCTCCATCGCCGTGTTGTGAAGCGTCCAGGCCCTGTTTTCCTGTTCATTCAGGGTCTTCTTTGCCGAGTAGATCTTGGCCCCCTTGGCCCTTCCCTTCACCGCCACGGTATCGATCAGGCGGCAGGGCACCTCCTCGTGCACCTTTCGATGCAGGCTCTCTGAAATCAGCAGAGGCTGCTTGTACTTCTTGGTCAATCCCTCCATGCGGGAGGCCAGATTCACCATGTCCCCTATGATGGTGTAGTCCATCTTCTTGTCCGTGCCGATGTTGCCGACAGTTACCACCCCGTAGTTGATGCCCACCCCGATGTGGAACTCCGGCTTGCCGAGTTCGCGTTGATGGGCATTGAAACCCTCCAGAGCTTCGGTCATCTCGATGCCGGCCAGCACCGAATTCAGAGCATCGTTTTTGTGACGCGCCGGCGCCCCGAAGAAAGCCATGATGGCATCGCCGATGTACTTGTCTATTGTGCCCTGCCTGGCGTCGATGATGTTTACCATCACCGTGAAGTAACGGTTCAGGGAGTTGACCAGATCATCGGGCTCCAGTTTCTCTGAGATGGTGGTGAAGCTGCGGATGTCGGAAAACAGAATCGAGATCACCCGATTCTCCCCGACCAGCATCTTCTCGGGATTGGCGAAGAATTGTTCAATGACATCGGCGGGTACGAATTTCTGGAACATCGTGCGGATCTTGTGCTCTTTCTTCTGAGCCAGCACTGCTTTGTAGGCGTAGCGCTTGATCTGCTTATAGGCCGATTCCAGCGCGCCCACCATGATGTTGAAGGTGTGGGCCAGCCGGCCGGTCTCGTCGTTGTACTCCACCTCCACCCGATTGGACATGTCACTGGTGGAGATTATCTTTTCCATGGCCTGGACAACCCGGGTCAGCGGATTGGTCAGGTAGCCGGCAAACACCAGGACCATGATGACGCCCAGGATGATCGCCGCTACAAGTATGATGCCGGTGCGCTGGGTGATCTGATTCACCCGGCTGTAAAAAGTGTCCCGCTCCTCCGATACCACGATGTACCAGTCGAAGGGCTCGAAGTAGAACCCCTTGGCCACCCGCTCTTTTCCGGATATTCGGGGAGTGATCAGGTCGTCGGTCCGGGATTCCACGATCCGCCGCAGGGCTTCCCGCTCATCCGCTTCGACGGTCATTTCTCCGGACTGCATGGCTATGTCCAGGTCATCCTCCAGGGCGAAGATGACCTCCGTGTCGCTGCGGACGATGCTGTTGGCGTAACTCTCAATCGCCGCCTGGGTGGCCTCCACCATCGCCGGCCGCTCGGTCATGTTGTTTTCCACCAGCAGACGCCACTGGCTCTCGGCGTACTTCTGGAACTCCGCGGCCTTGAAGCCCAGGAACTCCGTGGCGATCCCAGTGATCGCATTTGTGGCTGAAAAGAAGGAGGAGGCTCCGGTGAGCAGAAGGGTGGTAATGATCAGAGGCAGCACGATCAGAACGATTTTTAGGCGGATGCTCATGACATTACATTTATCGGTAGTTTTTTCTAATTCCTCACCTCGAAACGGTTTAAATGCTGATGACCGGCTCTTTTTTCGGCCACTTCCTCAGCTCGGCAGCCCGGCTGCCACATTTTTTATCTATTAACATTACTACTTTTATAAGGTATAGTATTGTGGAAGGATAATGGGAAGCAAATGAAAGTACGATTTCTGACTGCCGCGCTTTGCTGCTGCTGGATCTGGGTCGTTTCGATCCTCTCGTTGAGCTGGAAGGCCGGTTCGAGGATACGGATCTGGAGTTCCGCTATCGTTCCCTCACAGCCGGAGCGTACATCCGCCTGCTCAAAAACCTCAAAGCGGGTGCTTTATCACCTCAACCGCAACGTCAAGCTGGAGCTCACCGGCGCGTACAGAACCGTGATCTGGAGTACGTCGGACGATTCCTGGTCAAACGGCGACACCTATGCCGTTGCGAACCGCTCATTAGTGATCGGTTTCGGCGCACTGTTTCCGGTTTCCTTTTAGCCGATCTTAGCCCCTCCCCGCTAGCCCTGATCACCGCTGAAGAGCTTTCGGTACTCCGCCAGGGTGTCCAGGGACAGGTTGCCGCCGCAGAGAATCAGGGCAACGTGATCCTCCGGGGAAAAGGAGTCGGCCACCCTCTGCGCCGCGGCCAGGGTGCAGGAGGCGGCCAGCTCAGTTGTGACCTTGGCCCGCTCCATCAGCAACCGCAGCGCCAGATACGCCTCCCGGTCCGATACCACCACGTGCCGATGTCCGTGCTCCCGGGCGATGCTCAGGGCATCCTCGGAAACCTCGGGAGCGCCGAGGGTCTTGGCCAGGGATTTGGGGGTGATCCGGACCAGCCGGCCCGCCTGCAGCGCCTGACCCAGGGTATCCGATCCTTCGGTCTCCACGGTCCATACCCGGATTTCCGGTTTCAACTGTTTCACCGCCAGGGTGATTCCCCCCATAAGTCCCCCTCCCCCGACACTCACGAACACGTCGGTCAGCCCGGGAACATCCTCGAGCAGCTCCACTCCGATAGAAGCGTGGCCGGTGATCAGTTCCCGATCATCGAAGGGGTGGTAGCAGCTCCACCCCTGCCCGCCGTACTCTGCAGCGCGCTGGAAGGCTTCGGTAATGCTTTCGGCAAGCTCGATCTCCCCACCGTAAGCCCGGGTCGCATCCAGGTAATTCCGGGAGGTATGCCGGGGCATGATAATGCGGGTGCGTACACCCAAAGTACTCCCGGCATAGGCGACGCCTTGAGCGAAATTCCCTCCGCTCACGGCCACCACCCCGGTCTTGCGAACCTCGTCCAGATGGGTGAGCATCTTGTTGAAAACCCCGCGGGGCTTGAAGGAGCCGGTTTTTTGAAACAGCTCCAGCTTGCAATACACATTGGTGCCGAGCTGTTCACTTAGGGTGCGATTGCGCTGAATCGGGGTGCGATGAACGTAGGGGGTTATTCGCTCCCGGGCAGTATTGATGGTTTTGAGATCAATCATGATTCCCCCATCCTAATGGGACGAGGCTGCATTTGCAATTCCTCGCATTGCAAGATCTGGTTCTCTGGCGTTCCGGGCTCCGGTGCTCCGGTGCAGATTTCAATACAACCTCCTTCCGACAAACTCGAAGCGGTATTCTCGACGACCTCTGCATCGGTCTATATAATCAATACAATGATGGACACGACAACAGCAGGAACGGATATGAAGAAAATTGGAATCGTCGGCGGCCTTGGGCCGGAATCCACGGTCGACTACTACAGAGGGATCATCGATGCGTTCAAGCCCACCTACCAGACCCTCGGTTTCCCGGAGATCGCCGTGGAAAGTGTGGATCTGCGGATGTTTACAGAGCGAGCCGGCGGCGGCGATTGGGATACAATAGCTGCGATGCTGACAGATCGATTCGAGAACCTGAGGCGGGGCGGAGCGGATTTCGGAGCCATCGCCTCCAATACACCCCACAAAGTATTCGATCAGGTGCAGCAGGCAACGCCCCTGCCGCTGCTCAGCATCGTGGCGGCGACTCGCGATCACGCGCTGCGATTGGGCGCTGCCAGATTGTGCCTGCTGGGTACGGCGTTCACAATGCAGTCCGATTTCTATCAGAGTACGTTTCAGGCAGCGGGTATGGACGTGTTCGTGCCGAATAAGGAGGAGATCGAGTACATCCAGGACAGGATCTTCTCGGAAATCGAGTTCGGAATCATCAAACCGGAAACCAAGGCCGGTTTTCTTCGCATCATTGAGCGGATCGAAGGGGAGTGCCAGGCCCAGGGGGTGATCCTGGGCTGCACGGAGCTCCCGTTGCTCTTGAAACCGGCGGACTTCAGCCTCCACTACATTAATACGACGGCGATCCACATCGCGGCTATCGTCGATCTCTGCAAAACGGGTTAGGATTACCTCTGGTCCACGTACTTGCCTGCTGCCCACACTCCGTCATACGTTGAGTTCACTTCCGTAATTCTTCCTACCTGCATTTCTCTCCCCCTCTCTCGGCGTGCCGAAAGGAAAAGTGGTTTGACAGATAGAAATCGGCGAGTCAGAGTTAAGTAAACGAGGAGGAGACTATGAAAAAAATCGTACTCGCAGTCCTTTTCTTCGGGTTATTGATCGTGGGTTCGATCGGATCCCAGGCTGTGTCGTGGACCCACGTGATCCAGGCGTCCGAATACAGTCGGGCAGAAACGGCGGATGGAAAGGAATACCTCGTCTACACCTACTACGATGAACGATTCAATACTACTGACTGGTTCGACACGTGGATCGAAGACTGGGCGGAAAAGAGCGGCGCCTGGAGTGATTTTGCGCCCACGCTGGATAGCAATCTCAACTTGTTTCTCTACGATGTCATGTATAACGACGGCTACGTAACCTGGAAGGCATACACATTCGACCTCAATCTTCTCGTTGGAGTGAAATTAAAGTTCTTCCATCTGGAGGTTAAATAGCCTGGTTGTGGGTTTTATCCGATTTCTCGTGAGGGAAAAACCTTTTTGATGATTCGACCGGAAACTCGGCGGTAAATGATCTCTATCAGAAAGGACATCAGCAGTATAGCCGCGGGGATGGCAACCTTCCATGGATTTTCCATCGCGGTCTGTGCCAGAAGCAGCACCAGGGCTGCCAGGCAGCCGGAGGTACCCAGAAGCGGCAGCCATCTCCGACTGCAGGTCTGCCTGAACAAGCGGAAATTTGCCGCGTTGACAGCCGCAAAAACAATGATGAATCCGGCGCTGCCCATCATGGCCATACTGGAGAGGTCGAAAAGGTTTGCCACCACAAGGGTGACACCCGCGGTGATAAGTAGCCCTTCCAGGGGTCTATTCCAGATCTTACTCTCCAGGGTTGTTGGCAACTCTCCGTCCTTCGCGATAATGTAGCTCACCCGCGAGGCACCGTACAGGGTCGCGTTGATCGCCGAGGCGGTGGACATCAGGGCGGCCACGGTGACGACAGTGAATCCCAGAGAACCCAGTAGTGGCTTTGCCGCCTCAGCCAGGGCGTAATCTTTGGCCTCAACAATTTTCGGTATCGAAAGCACTCCCAGCACCACAACCGTTATCAGTATGTAGAGAAGGACGACAAAACCAACGGCAATGGCGTAGGAGCGGGGAATGTTCTTCCCCGGGTTCTCCATATCGGAGGCAGTATTGGCAATCAGTTCGAAGCCCTCGTAGGCTACAAAGATGATCATACCGCCGGTGATCAGCCGAAAGGCCGGCGCCCAGGTAGCAGGCTTCAGATTAGCCGGATCTACCCTTCCCAATCCGAATACCAGGAACAGCAGCAGGATCCCCACCTTCACACCGACGATCCACTCCTCCGCCTCGCCCACGGCCCTGCTGCCCAGGATGTTCAATCCGGTAAAAACAATGATGACTCCACTCGTAAGCACGTGCCTCATTAGTGGCTGCAGGCTGGCTGCGAAAAGAGTTGAACCATAGCTTCCAAAGGCATACGCATAGAGCGAAAGCATGATGATATAGTTGAACCATAGCAGGATATTCAGTCCTCCCGTGAAAACGCCTGTGCCAAACGCCTGATTGAGGAACTCCACCGTCCCGCCCTGACTCGGGAAGGCCACAGAGAGCCTGGCATAGGAGTAGGAGGTCAGCAGTGCGATGACTCCGGCAATCGCGAATGCAATATAGGTACCCCCTGCGGCCAATTGGACGGCAAGCCCGAGCACGGCGAATATACCGCCTCCGACCATACCGCCAACACCCATGGAAACTGCGGACAACAGCCCGATCTTCTTCTCATCCATTGCCGTTCATTCTACTATCGCTTTTGTCTTTTGTCGTCTATCCCTCAGTGGGGATCTATTCATCCTGCCATAGATGCAAACGGCCGGCACTCCAGTGCCGGCCGCAGCAAGTACCTATATGTAGTGTTTCCTCAACTGACCAGTCCGATCACGAGCTCCACGCCTTGGCGAAACACCCGGAAGCTGAGCTCCGTGTCTTTCTTTGTATCGATCAGAGAATAGAAATCCGCAACGTTTTTCACGTTCCGGCCGTTGACCGACTCGATCAAGTCCCCCTGGCGCAGTCCGGCTACAGCAGCGGCACTTCCCTGCTCTACCGCCGCAACCACCGCGCCGTCTTTCAAGGTGGGCAGTTCGAGGGATTTGCGGATATCCTTGTTCACGTCGGCCAGGTACAACCCGGGCCAGACGCGGCTAGCCTGCTTGCTAATTTCATTGTCTTCACCTCGTGCCGTGATCCTGGCGGTAAGCGTCAAAGGGGAGCCGTTGCGAATCAGCTCGAAACGCGCCCTCTCCCCGGACCTTAGGTTTCCGACCAGCTGTAACAGCTGGTTGGCATTGTCGATCGTTATGCCGTTGAGCATCGTGATGTAGTCACCAGGCTGTATGCCGGCTTTGTCTGCAGGGGAATCTTTGAAGATGTTGGACACAAAGGCACCGTTGATTCCCTCCAGCTTCATGTCGGCAGCCACGTCCTGGGACAGATTTCCGATAAAGACTCCCAGCCAGCCGTACTCCACCTTGCCCCTGCTGAGCAGGTCGTCGATATCCTTCTTGGCATCGTTGATGGGAATGGCAAAACCCAAACCCACGTTTCCCCCGGTGGGAGAGGCGATCCAGGCATTTATTCCCACCACTTCACCATAGATGTTAACCAGGGCTCCACCTGAGTTTCCCTGGTTGATGGCCGCATCCGTCTGAATGTAGTCAGTGAAGGAAGCCGTGTTGGAACCGGGCATGGAATGTCTACCCAGAGCGCTTACGATCCCCGAGGTGATGGTGGAGGAAAAGCCCAGCGGGTTTCCAACTGCCAGCACCCAATCACCCACCTGAAGCTCATCTGAGTTTCCCAATTCGGCTATGGGGACCGGGTCCCTGGTTTCGAAAACCACCAGGGCCAGGTCCTTACGCGCATCCGTGCCAACCAGCTTGGCGGTGAATTGACGTTGGTCGGACAGCTTGACGCTGATCTCGTCGGCTTCTCCCACCACGTGGTTGTTCGAGAGGACGTACACTTTGCTGCCGTCCCTGCGTACGATCACTCCGGAACCAAGCCCGTACTGCTTGAACTCCTGTTCCTTGGGCGCCTGATTCTGCCCCTGGGGCCCGAAGAAGAACTCGAAGGGATTTGTCATGACGGGTCTCTTAATCACGTCGACGACATCGATCTCCACGACTGCGGGTATCACCTTCTGCGCTACAGCCCGGAAGGAGCTTTGAATGCTCTCCAGGGACTGCAAGCCGTTCGCGGCGGAACCGTAGACGTCGGCATACAACGAGCTGGACGCCCCGAATCCAACCAAAGCCACCAGCAGAACCAGGATCGGGAGTCCGATTCTTGCTGATTTTCGGAATGTTTTTTGGATCATAAAGAAACCTCCTGTAATAGGTCATTTTTCTCAATTTAACAAGGCAGCTTTTCAACAACCTTTCTCATGCCTTACACTTATGTAACGATCAGCCCCGGCGCTCTCTCGCTCCCAGCAATCCGGGATGACCGACACTGAATATCCGGTAGGCTCCCTGTTTGACCAGATCGTTGATGAAAAACCAGACCAGCGCGTACCCCCATACGAAGGCCGCCCAGGTCCAACCGATGGGCGCCATGAACACCCCGAAAGCTGCGATGATCGTAGCCAACAGCTGGGTACCAACCACCGCCCCGACAAGGATCGGCGCGGGCTTGGAGGACCAAAACGGTCCCTCCGTGCGCGTCAGGAAGATCGTCAGGTGTCCGGCAACCGACAACTTGAGGTACATCAGCGTCTGCAGGAAATCCCGGCTGAAGTGAAAAACCCTTTCTCCGAGATAGAACATACCGAAGGAAGCGATGACCCCCATAAAACCCAGCACTGTTGCCATGCCCAGCACCACCGGCAGATCCCAGGCCTCGGGTTTCTGAGAATAGCGGACCCGGTCATAGGCGATGGACAGGATCGCCCCGTCATTGAGCAGGGCGAGCAGCACTATCATCACGGCCGTTACCGGGTAGAAGTTGAAAACCAGGATCGACAGAGTCATGAACAGCAGCACTCGGATCGTTTCGGCAATGCGGTAGATGGCGTAGCTGTTCATCCGTCTGAAGATCTTGCGTGCTTCCCGGACCGCATCGATGATCACCCGTAAGCCCGGAGAGAGGAGCACGATATCCGCGGCGCTGCGGGCTGCATCGGTGGCTCCCGAAACGGCGATTCCGGCATCGGCCTTTTTCAGCGCCGGGGCGTCATTGACCCCGTCCCCGGTCATTCCAACGATGTGTTTGCGCTGCTGCAGCACATCCACGATGTGGTACTTATGCTCCGGAAAGACCTGGGCAAAACCATCGGCCTTTTCGATGGCCTCGGCCAGCCTTCCGCTTTCATGATGCCGAGTTTCGGAGAATATGTCGGCGTTCATGATATTCTCTCCCACATCCAGCTGCCGCCCGATCTCCCTGGCGATGGCCAGCTGATCTCCGGTCACCATCTTCACGTCGATGCCCATATCCCGAGCCGAGCCGATGATCTCTTTGGAATCCTCCCGGGGTGGATCGTAGAGGGGAAGGAGGCCCGCGAAGTTCCAGGACTGTTGATTCTCGTTGGTACAGGCCACGCCGAGGGAACGGTAGCCGCGGCCCGCAAAATCCCGGATCGCCTCTTCAACCTGTTTGGCAACTCGTGCGCCGTCTGCGGCAAGGGAGAGGATGACCTGAGGGGCGCCCTTCGTGACCTTGTACACCCCCCCCTGCGGGTCGGATACCGTTGCTTCGGTGCGCTTGTGCACCGGATCGAAAGGCTGGAAATGGCTGGCTTTCTCCTGTCCATCGACGGAGTCTTTCTCCAGTATAGCCAGATCGATGGGATCCTGGTTTTCCGCACGAGAGGCAAGGGCGGCCAGATGAATCACCTGCTCCGGTTTATAGCCATTTACCGTGAACACCTCGCCCAAAGTCAACCGATTTTGAGTCAGGGTGCCGGTTTTGTCCGAGCACAAGGTGTCGATTCCGGCCATCTCTTCAATACTGCTCAGGCGACTCACGATAGCCTGTTTCTTGGCCAGGATACGGGCTCCAGCAGCCATGGTTACGGACAGCACCGTGGGAAGGGCTACGGGAATGGCGGCCACCGTGAGGATCAGTGCGAACTGGATCGTGGTCAGCATATTGTCGCCCCGAAATAGGGATACGCCGAGGATCAGCAGAACCAATGCCAGTGCCACGACGATCAGGTAGTCCCCGATCTTCAAGACCGTGCGCTGAAAGTGACTCACTGTGTGAGCTTCTTCCACCAGGCTGGCTGTCTTGCCGAAGAAAGTCCTGCTTCCCGTGGCATGAACCAGCACAGCCGCCTCACCCTGCTTGACCACCGAGCCCGAATACACCGTATCCCCGGTGCCGGCCTGAACTGGAAGGGACTCACCGGTGAGAGCTGACTGATCCACCTGGATCGGATCGCTGTCCAGGAGCCTGGCATCGGCCGGGACGATGTCCCCGAGCCGCACACGTATCAAATCCCCCGGAACGAGCTCCCTGGCTGCGATGGTGGTCCAGGATCCATCCCGTTTTACTCTGGCCTTCAAAGCCAGCTTGGCCTTGAGGGCTTCGATGGTATTTCCCGCCTGATATTCCTCCCAGAAACCGATCACCGCGTTGACCACCAGGAGGACGGCGATAATTGCCAGCTCGGCCCAATGGCGGACGACCGCCGAAAGTATAATAGCTGCTTCGATCATCCAGGGGATCGGTCCCCAGAAATACGAAAGAAACTTGATCACTGGATTTCTCTTCTTCTCGGGGATTTCATTGTACCCGTACTCGGCCAGCCGTCCCTGCACTTCGGCCTCGGTCAAGCCGGCTTCAGAGAAACCCAACCGCTGCTTTAGAGCCTCCAGGGATTCCTGGCTGCCCTTCGGGATTGGCTCCTTGGCTGCATTTTTTCCCACTGTTTTTTCACTCATTTCATACCTCCCCCGTCAAAAACACTAAAATGACGCCCCGCCGCACGACGGCCGGGAGGGGTCCAGCCGCCGTACCAGTATTATTGGCGGGGCAGTCAATTTTTTACTTCGTGCTTCCGCTCATCTGACCAGCCCGATACGGTAATCACTGTTCTGGCGTGAAACCTCCAGCATGAACTCCCGAGCATCCGGTTCGTTCACCGCACGGTAGAAATCGGCCACTGAGGCTACCTTGTGGTCATTGACCTTGCGGAGGATATCACCGACGCGAAGACCGGCCACACCAGCGGGGCTGCCTTTGACGACGGCTCCGATGACCAGGCTTCCCGTGTTGCGAGGAAGGTCGAGCCTAGAGCGCAGCTCCGGGGTAATCTGTACGACAGAAAGGCCCGGCCACAGCCGTTTGGCCTGATCCGCCAAAGCCTGTTCGCCCTGGCGCTCGGCGATATTCACCGTGAGGACCAGCTGCTGCTGGTTCCGCAGGATGGTGAAATCAGCGGTTACGCCGGGTTCGAGGTTTCCCACGACCAGCAGCAGCTGGGTAGAATCGGTTATCTGCTCACCATTGACGGCTGTAATCATATCTCCAGGCAGAATCCCGGCTTTCTGAGCTGGAGAGCCCCCATACACGCCGTACACGAACGCACCGGTGAGGTCGTTTCCGTTCTTGCTCCCCGCATCCTGCAGGGGCAGGGTACCCATATTGATACCCAACCAGCCGTAGGATGCTCTTCCCTTGGTAATGAGATCTTCGATAGCCGATTTGGCGTTGTTGATCGGGATGGCGAAACCCAGTCCTACATTGCCGCCGGAAGGCGATGCGATCCAGCTGTTGATCCCGACCACACGACCCTGAATATCCACCAGGGCACCACCGGAGTTTCCCTGATTGATGGCCGCATCCGTTTGGATATAGTCGGTGAATGAGGCGATGGCAGAACCGGGCAGGCTCTCCCTGCCGATGGCACTGACGATCCCTTCGGTCACGGTGGAGTGAAAGCCCAGAGGACTTCCCACCGCCAGTACCCAGTCGCCGACCTGAAGGGTATCCGAATCGCCCAATTCCGCTAGTGGCACGGACTGCTCGGTTGTGAACATCACCAGAGCAAGATCCTTATTTGGATCCGCTCCGACCAGCTTGGCCGTAAAGCTGCGCCCATCTGCAAGTTTGACCGTTATTTCCTCGGCCTCCCCCACGACATGGTTGTTCGTCAATACGTAGACACTCTCCCCCGCTCGTTTGACCAATACACCCGAACCCAAACCTTCCTGCCGGAACTCCTGCTGTCTGGGCTGATCGTTTGGACTGCCCTGCGGGAAAAAGAAATCGAAGGGGGAAAGGATGTTCGGAAGCTGTGCTTGCACGACGTTCACCACGTCGATCTCCACCACGGAAGGCAGTACCTGGCTGGATACCTCTCGAAAAGCTGCCTGGATATTGTTCATGGTCTGAAATCCCTCTTGTGCCTGCGCCGGCTCTTGTGTGTACACAAGATCCACAGCTTCAGGAGATTGAGAGGAGCTCCTCTCTATTACACGGCCACCGAAAAAACCGACGGCCAATCCGATAATGGCGACAGAGACAATCTGAACTGTCTTCGCTTTAAAAAACGTTTTTAGGTTCATATCGTACCCCCATGGTTTCGTTGTCCAGCTACAACATACAGGGGATACGTTTCAGCCAGCTGACCTGAGGGTTACAGTTTTGTAAGGGTATATATGGTTTATAAAAAATCGGACCTGGGCTTGTCGTTTTACAGCGGCAGATGGACAACGAAACTTGCGCCGTGTCCAGGTTTGCTTTCTACCCCCACCTGCCCGCCGTGGGCCTGAACGATTGCTCGAACCATACCCAAGCCCAAACCCAGACCGGGCTGGGAACGGCTCTGATCTCCTCTGAACAGACGGTCCCAAATGTGCGGCAGGTCCTTTGGGGGGATACCCGGGCCCGTATCGCGGATGGTCACCACCGCCTCCTGCCCCTGCCGCCCGGTACTGACCGTTATAGACCCTTCCTTCGGAGTGTATTTGATAGCGTTGTCGAGCAGATTGGCGATGACCTGGCGGATGCGGTTGAGATCCGCAGAGACTGGAATCGATTCACCGGCTTCCCGCGTGATTTTGATACCCTTTTCTTCAGCGCTGTAGCTGTACAGCTCTACCATATCGTCGATGAGCGAAGACAGATCGATTGTCTTTCTATCCAGCTTCATGACTCCAGTCTCTGCTTCGGAAATATCCATCAGACTGGAGAGCATGTTGAGGATCCGCTCCGACTCCTCCACGCAGGAAGCCAGCGCTTCCTGATAAGCGCTGACCTTTCCTCTACCCTGAAGGGCCAACTCCGCGGTACCACGCAGGTGCGTCATGGGAGTGCGAAGATCGTGGGCTACATTGTCGAGGGACTGGCGCATCCCCGTGATCAGGGAATCGATCTTGGCCAGCATGCGGTTGAAAAGCCCCACCAGCTCATCCAGTTCATCCCCCGAACCCCGGGAGGGGACGCGGGCGTTCATCCTGCCGGTATTTATAATTTCCTTCGTCACCTCCACAAGGTGGCGAACGGGTTTGAGCGAACGTGAGGAGAACAGAAATCCCTCAAAAAAGGCCAACACAGCCAGAGGAAAGAACACAAAAAAGAATGTGCGGCGAAATCGATGAAGCACCTCCTGCCGTCTCCTCGTGCTGATTCCGATCTGCAAGATATTCCCGTCGGGAAGCTTCAAAGAGGAGATCTCCAGCAAGCTGCGATCATTGTTGGAGGGTAGCTTGATGAGTTCTCCCTCTCGTATCACGAGAAGCGTTTCCAGGAGGCCGGGTTGGTATTCACTCCAATGCGCGGGAACGTACAGATACAGAGTGTTGTTTCTCCGTCCGGCTATACGCAGCATGTACAGCCTCTCCTCCATGACCAGCCGCTCCAGGGTCAGCTCTTTGCGAATCAGCTCGATTTTCCCCGTTTGATAGATCGCCCAGAACTCCAGGAGGCGGGAATGAATTTCCTCGTAGTCATCACGACGAAAGGAATTCGCAAGGAAAGCGTAGGTGGTGATTGCCAAGAGGAGAGATCCGGCAATGAAAATTCCGGCAAACAGTGCGGTGAAGCGGAAGCTAAGGGACTTTAAGGACATAACCCACGCCTCGAATCGTGTGCAACAACTTTATTGAATAACCCTTGTCGATCTTTGTTCGCAGGCGGTGCACCAATACATCCACCACGTTGGTCTGAGGATCGAAGCGGTAGTCCCAAACATGCTCCAGGATCATGGTCTTGGAGACAACATTCCCCGAGTTTCGCATCAGATATTCCAACAGAGTGAACTCCCGGGGCTGCAGCTCGATTTCCCGGTCACCGCGGCTGACCTTTCGGCTCAGCAAATCCATCATTAAATCACCGATCTTCAGGACATTCTGACTTTGTCCGCGGGTCGTGCGGCGCAACAGGGCCTGCAGTCTGGCCTGGAGCTCTGAAAAGGAAAACGGTTTGGTGAGATAGTCATCACTACCGGACTGGAAACCCTTGAGCTTGTCATCCAGAGATCCCCGAGCGCTGAGCACAAGTACGGGGGTCGTATTCCCCTTGGATCTCAAGCTTTCGATTATTGAAAAGCCGTCCAATCCCGGAAGCATGATATCGATGACCATCACATCGTAGGGGTTGAGCTCCGCCATCTGCAGTCCTTCCTCCCCGTCCGAGACATGATCCACGGCAAAGCCGGCTTGCTTCAGCCCTTTGGTGACGAAAGAGGCGATCTGCTGGTCATCCTCGATAATCAATACACGCATATGCTTGATCCCCTGTTAGCAATCGGCGGCGACCATAGGTAGTAGGACTCTTCTCCATTATAAGGGGTCGTGGTTGTATCGAAAAGCACTTTCTCCTTCAAATGTACAGCAGCAAAGGGGCACCTGCGGTGCGTCGATCCTCTCCAGAATAAATTCAACCAGCAACAACTCTACCCGCACGTATTATGTTCACCAAATAATGAAAGTTACATCCCCTTTGTCTTAAGGTATTTCGGCTATTGTCGATAAACACATGCGGAAGACACAGAACATACGATCTGTTTCGCTCCATAAAACTATTGTTACGATAGAATGACTAAACAGTCCGATAATTGGAGCCAGCCGGTTGGGGAGACGGTTACGAAGAAACCAACTACTTTCCGTACAGGCGGGCAAACTGAGATAACCAAGAGGAGGAAGGAAAAAAATGGCGGCACAAGTCATCAGATCGAACCAGACCAAACCTATCATGGAGGGAGAAGAGTTCACGAAGATTTATGCTCATACGGACAAGTTGATCTTCTCCATCGGAAGCCTTTTGCCGGGTCAAAAAGCTGAACTGGATAGTGGCCATGAGGGGTCAGACGAGATTTGCTACGTAATCAAGGGTCACATAATGATGCATCTACCAAACCTGGAAGAATATCATGAACTTCAGGCTGGGGATGCTATCCTCATTCCACCCGGTGAACCTCACTACTCAATCAACGTGGGGACCGACAGGGCAGAGACTGCGTGGGCTTGTGCACCAAAATTGTAACGTTATGAGTCAGTCGATATGAAGCAACGTCTATACGCATTTGCCTGCGAAGTTAGAGGCACCTTCACGGACATCATCGTGATGGACAGTCACAGGGGCAAAAATATACTTCGCAAGTTGAAGACGCCAACACCTCCCCGATATCCCGAGCAAGGCGGCCTCGTCGGTTTGCAAATGGAATCATATGCGTATAGTATTCCATAGAAAAGAATAACGAAGAGGACGTGGGGAGGAAGAAATGGCAGCAAACAAAAAGGCCGCAAGAGTTTTGGAAGATGCCCAGGTAAATGTTAAAATCAAACTTGCAGCACTATGGGGCACGCTACTATTGGTCTACATTTATGTGGATATTTTTGGATTTTATAAACCTGGAACTATTCAGGATATAATAGCGGGAAAGGTATGGGAATTTGATATTTCTCAAGCATGGGCGTTGGGAGCGTTTCTATTGATGATGATTCCCAGTCTTATGGTTATCCTGTCTATTTTATTGAAAGCTGGTGTGAATCGCTGGATAAACATCATCGTTGCTGTATTGTATGTCGTTGTTGGGATGGGAACCACAATAGGAGAGACATGGGCTTTTTACATAGTCGGTCATGTTGTAGGAATCGTGCTTCTTCTGATTATTATCTGGACTGCACTAAGGTGGCCTAAGAAGGAAGCATGAACCGCCGCGTGTGCGGAGGCTGCTCTTTCAGCTCCGTCACGATAGTGGAAAGGTTGTGGAGGTCTATCAACTGATGCGGGAGTTCCGCCACAACTAGCGCAGCCGTACGGTTGCGAAAAAAGCGAGGATACATCCCAGGTCTGATTCCACTGTTATAAGCCAGCCAAGATTGACCTGTATCAACCTTCGTTTATGGATGACTTCGAGGGCAGGTCAGCAATTGTATACCTTGCAAAGACCTACCGAAGGATTGGGCACTAGAGTCCGAATGCGGATTGATGGTGATGGACATCGGTTGGAACCATATAAGTCTTTGCAGTGCAGCGAATAATTCACACAGTTGCGGATGGTACAAAACTTGCCTATACCTCCATATGTTCGTAAGACCAATAACGTCCGATCGCCGCTTGCATCGGTCTGTGCAAATACTACAGTAAGGATAGGGGGTATTTATGAAATATTGCAAAATCGGCGCCGTTCTGGCAATAGTAGTGGCACTTGGGTTCTCTGCATGTTTCACGGCGGACCAATCCCAAAATTCGATTCGCCGGGGTTCCTTTGCTGTCGGTACGAATGTGTGGACACAATCTGGACCTGTTCCGATCCAGGAAGTAACCGCCGGCAGTTTTGTTTACGCTCTGGACCTCTCAACGGGCGAATGGTCTTATCAACCGGTGCTCGAGGTATTGGAGCACACACATTCGGGTGAACTGATTACGGTACAAGCCGGGAACGAGCAACTGGTAGTAACCCCAGACCACCCATTCCTGGTTGCCGGTATCCCGGCCTCCGAGAACATACCGCACATTCGCGCCTCAACATCAACCGCCTGGGTCGCCGCTGAGCATTTGGAGGTTGGGGATGAGCTCGTGCTGGCTGAGAATGGTCCGGTCAAAGTGCAGAGGCTGCGACAGCACTCAGGTACAGAAACCATGTATGACCTCAATGTCGGCAGAGACCATTCGTTTGCTGTTGCACAATCCGGGATTGCGGTCAGTGATGCAACAATCACCATCGCCACCGTGGCGGACTACGGTGGCGGGGGTGGCTCAGGGGGCTGTTTTCCAGCCGGTACCGGAGTTTGGACCGAAGACGGGCTGGTGCCAATCGAGACGATCGAGTCTGGATCCCGGGTATATACGTACGATCCTGTGCAGCGGCGTTGGGTTTCAAGAAAGGTCCTGCAGGTCCAGGTCCACGAGTTCAAAGGTGAAATGCTCAGTATTAGCTCTAACGATACGGCGATCCAGGTGACCGGAAATCATCCAGTTTGGGTACTATCCGGAAAGGATCTCGACAGGCGACCTGCGGCCACGGAAATTGGCTACACTGAACGAAGGGAGACTCCCCGGGGTCGATGGCTGGAGGCTCGGTCTCTGCTGCCAGGAGATCGCCTCTTCGGTATCAACGGCAGACCGCTAGCCATCGCAAATATCGCCAGACAGGGTGTAGAAACCACAGTTTACAATCTCAAGGTAGAGGGACTTCACACTTACCTCGTGGGTCGTGACGGTGTCCTGGTACATAACAAAGGAAGCGCGGAAATGGCAGCTCCGACTGCGATGGAGGAAAGGGCCGCGGCACAGCCGGAGGAGCAAACCCTGATCGTTCCCGCCGAAGGGTGGAACACGGAAGAGTACACCAGGATCGGGGAGCTCCCGTTTCTCAGCGCTATGAACAATCCTCTCTCCACCCTCTCTATCGATGTGGACACCGCCTCCTACTCGAATGTGCGCCGTTTCCTTCAACGCGGCAAGATGCCTCCCCAGGACGCTGTGCGTATCGAGGAGTTTATCAACTACTTCAGCTACGATTATCCCGATCCGGATAACGATGTGCCCTTCTCATTCACCATGGAACTGAGCGACTGTCCTTGGAATGAAGAACACCTGTTGCTCCACGCAGGTCTACAGGGAAGGCGGATCGCATTTGAACGTCTTCCTCCCAACAATCTGGTATTCCTGCTGGATGTCTCCGGCTCAATGAACAGCCCGGACAAGTTGCCTCTTCTCAAGAAAGCTATGAGCATGCTAACCGAGCAGATGCGCAGCATCGACCGGGTGGCAATTGTGGTTTACGCGGGAGCTGCGGGGCTGGTTCTGCCCCCTACTTCCGGTAGTGAGACGAGAACGATCCTTGCCGCTCTCGAGAAACTGAGGGCCGGTGGGTCCACTGCCGGCGGAGCGGGTATCCAGCTGGCCTACTCCGTGGCGAATCAACATTTCGATCCAGAGGGCAACAATCGGGTTATTCTGGCCACAGATGGGGATTTCAACGTCGGTGTGTCGAGCCAAGGTGGACTAGTGCGGCTGATCGAGGAGAAGAGGCAGTCCGGAATCTATCTGACTGTCCTCGGCTTCGGTACGGGAAACTACAAAGACAACCGTATGGAAAGCCTGGCGGACTCCGGGAACGGAAACTACGCCTACATCGACGGCGAGATGGAAGCGCGCAAAGCCCTGGTCGCCGAGCTGGGAGGAACTCTGTATACGATCGCCAACGACGTGAAGATCCAGATCGAGTTCAATCCGGCGATCGTCGACTCGTACCGCTTGATCGGGTATGAAAACCGTACACTCCGAACCGAGGATTTCGCAGACGACAGGAAAGACGCAGGAGAAATGGGCGCCGGGCATTCGGTCACGGTGCTTTACGAACTGAAAATGAGCAGCAGAGCCCAGGCAGCGCGACGGGAGCTGAGATATCAGTCCTCCGAGGTCCGGGAGGGGGCCAAAAGCTCGAATGAACTGCTGTTGATCAAGTTCAGGTACAAGAAACCGGGAGAAGAGCAGAGCCGCTATATGGAAAAGCCTATTCTCTTCGATCCGTTAGCTCTGGATGCAACCTCGGACAACTATCGCTTCTCCGCGGCTGTGGCCGCCTTTGCCCTGATCCTTAGAGAGTCAACCTATAAAGGATCGGCTGATTATGAGCTGGCCCTCGAACTCGCGGAGCAGGCTCTCGGACAGGACCGGGAGTGGTATCGGAAGGAGTTCCTGGGTTTGGTGAAGATAGCCCAGTGGCTGGATCGATGAGTTCAGGGGCGCAGATACGAAGAAGATCGGTCTTGCCGGTAGCCAGAGGCTGGAATCATAGAGTTTGGAGAATGTGTCCCGATCATGTAGAGAATAAATGACCCGATTTCGGGGACAACATTTACGCAGAATCGAGCCGAGTTCGTCATATATCCCATATATGGCCATCTAAAACGTGGCACATTTTGTGGCACACTATTCTACGTGTGCAAAAAACTGCTGTACCAGTTTCTCCGGTGGGATCGGAGACCTCACTGCAGAATATCTGCGGTGAGGTGTGTTTGGTTTCGATAGGTCGCGCTCTCCCCCTTATCCTGCGGTTTGACGGCGGCTTCTAACGATCCAAACACCTCCAATACTGCTGACTTGAATGCGCGAAATTCCTCTTCAGTGTTGACAGCGCTTGTGCTCCAGAACCCTGGGAAGGAGTATCGGGGACCTCGTTTTCCATCCGTGTACCGAATATTCCCCCATGGAATTGTACCCGCGTGCCAATACCGCGGGTCCTCTGCGACAATAAGATATCGCCCTTGCTGCACATGAATAGTCAGCCTGAAATCCGTGAGGCATCGATGGCCAGACGGGTAGTCAACCCAAATTTGTGCTTTGGCAACAATTCTCCCGCCGTCCCTGTCCTGGTATTCGATTGAAGGGCCTGAGGGAACACCCTTGGAAAACGATCTGGGGGGATACCGCTTTACATCTATAAATTCGACTAACCACTTGTTTACTGCTTCGTAAAGATCGTCTTTGGAAATGCCTACTTCAATGACTTGCCGGACGACTCGTTTTCCCGGTGGCAGCCGCTCGGGAAAAAGCGCACACGAGTAGCACACCACAATTATGGATAGGAGTAGGACCGCCGGCTTCACTACCCGCACCCCCCCATGCTCTTGACTCGATGATAGCACATCAAGACCATCCGTCAAGAGTAGTCATGAAGTAACAGGCAAGGCGCACCTATAATCTGCTGTAAAGACGTGATCAAGAGAACCGCTGTTCCCACTATGCCGCCGACGGCTGTGGTGTGTGAAAAATACGCATTTGAAGAAAGGCTGAAGCGGAAGGGGCTGAAAGAAAAACTCCATAGCGTTCATCAGACAACTATATGTTGATGCAAAGCAGTGGCGGTAGCCTGCTATAAGGCGAGTAAAAAAAAGGCCGACCCAATCGTGGCGGTATTTGGGCGATACTGGATTTGAACCAGTGACTTCTACCGTGTGAAGAGAGTGTTCCGTCCATATATAGCATATGTAACCCGATTTCAGGGAGTTTTCGCGGGAATGGTAAAATTCATCATATATAGCATATATGGGCATCTAAACGTGGCACATTTTATGGCACACTTTCGGCACCTCGTACGGCGACCAAGTTTGGCGTGTCCCCAAACACTTTCAAACACTCCTTGTTCTGCTATA
>CAZPPB010000034.1:0-28052 GCA_964588355.1 uncultured Spirochaetaceae bacterium
TCACCATCCCGTCGGCCCGGGATGGCCAGGACGTTTCCGCGGAAACGCACGGGGCTGCCTGCTCGTGCCAGCCGCCGGACTCCTCGAAGGGCCGGCTGGCCCCACACAGCACCTGCAAGAACCTCAACAATGTTGGCAGGTTTCGCGCCCTGGGTTATGGGAATGGACTTTTTCGTTGCCCCCGTCACTGCTCTCACGAAAACCGGTTTCCGCGTTCCCACCCGATTACTGCCCTTCATTGACAACCGACGGCATGTAGTATATGCTGCATCAGGGTGGATAATAGGCGGACTATGAAAGGGGGTGATTAAAAACGACGCTATCCCAAGACCCACCTGACTGACAGAAAAATCATAACTAGGAAAAGGAGAAAAACAAAATGAAAAGATGGTTCGTAATCGCTTTAGTGATCCTGGTAGCCGCGTCCCTGTATGCCGGAGGAAAACAGGAAGCGCCTAAAACAGGGATGAGCAAATGGGAAGGCCAGACAATCGTTGTCAAGTTATCGCCAGATATCGCGATGTCAGGACTGAGTGTAGTAACAGAACAGTTCGAAGCGGAATATGGCGTAAAGGTTGACTACAACGAAATCGGATGGGATGTCTGGTTTCCCCAACAGGCCCAGATCCTGGCAACCGACGAGCCGCTCGATGTCATGGGTAATGGGAAAAATGCCTGGATAGAGTTCCCGGAGAAGCTGACACCGCTGACCGATCTGTTCCCTGACATGTTCGATAAAATGGTACCGGAACTGGTCGAGTATTCGACTCTCAGGGGAGAGGTCATGGGAGTACCTTTCCTCCCCAGCTACCAGATCATGTTCTACAACAAATCCATCTTCGCCGATGCGGCTGCTCAGATTCCGGAGACCTGGGATGAGTTCATAGTAACACTCAAGAAATTGAACGACTTCAATGGCAACTACAACTACGTTGCAGACTGGACCACTGAGAACTTCTTCCTGAACTTCATTCTCACGATGCAGTCATCGGGCGTAAAAGAATACAATTGGGTAAACGGCAAATTGGTGTTCAATTTTGATGATCCAAGAACGGTTGAAGCAGTCAAGTTCATGAAATCGTTACTGGATAAGGATCTTATCGATCCGGGCGTACTGGTCCAGCTGCAGCAGGAAGTATCTTCACTATTCGACCAGGGCGATATCGCCATGATGGCGATGTGGGAGATGTATGCGGGTTTCCTGGCTGATGAGCAATATGAAAATACCGGTTATTTTGCCTTCCCCGGGAGGGAAAGGGGCATGACCGGAACACTCGACGGTCACGAGTACCTGCTTATTCCCAAATCTGCAGAGAATCCGGAATTGGCCGCTGAATACATAAAGTACGTTGCAACCTACGAAAACACCAAGAAACGTTCAATCGTAGATAAATGCATCCCTGTGTACTCCGAACAATTTAAAGATCAGGAAGTCATTGATGCCCTTCCGTTCTTGCCTGTGATAGACCTGGTAAAGAAGAACTTGGCGGATCAGTTCCCGCCCATTACTACCACTTACGAACTGAGACTCGAATCTGCAACACAGGTACATCCCGCTCTTCTGGGTGAAGTACCTATAGAAGAAGCCCTTGCCAGATTACAGGCGTTTGCACAGGCTCAGGAATCGGTGCCGCAATAGAATTCCCGGATAGAGGGAAAGTTTGGAAATTATTGGCATTTTTTCAGAGGGGGTATTCCTACGGGGATACCCCCGTTCTGCTTTCTGTGAGGCGATAATAAAACCGGCAAACAGCGAATCGAAAACGAAACATCCTGATGATTTGATCGTTACAAAATCACATTTTGGAGTCCTGTAAAAGTGAAAGAAGGCATTAAACGATTGTTTGATTTTGAACGAAGCGATGCCAAACTTGCTGCTGTCCTCATACTTCCCACGTTTCTCCTCGTCATAGGCGTGGTCGCCTACCCCCTCATATATTCTTTTATTATGAGTTTCGGGGATGTGGAGTTTGCCAATATCAAAGATTACAATTTCGTCGGGTTTACCCAATACGTAAAGACATTTACGGATCCGGAGTTCATCAATGCGGCCCAGGTATCCGCCAAATTCATTTTTTCAACAGTGTTCGTCAAATTGGTGCTGGGCACCTTGATAGCGGTTATGTTGAAAGAGCGCTTTCTTGGCAGAAGCATAACCAGGGCATTGATCATCGTTCCATGGGCCACACCGTTTGTGGTGGTAGGTCTGATGTGGAAATGGATGCTTCACTCCAAAGTCGGTATCATCAACTTTTTGCTGGCTCGACTTGGAATCATCGAGGAATATATCCCGTTTCTATCGAGCAGGATCTTTGCGATGCCTTTTGTGGTAGTCGCGGATGTCTGGCAGGGAACACCATTCTTTGCGATCATCATTCTTGCCGGGTTGCAGACAATACCCGAAGATCTCTATGAAGCCGCCTATATGGATGGTGCCGGCGGGATAAGCGCATTTTTTAGGATAACCCTTCCCATGGTCCGCTATCCGTTGTTTATCTCTACGATCCTTGGGACCATATTGGCTATTAATTCGTTCGACCTGTTCTTCGTGCTTACCAAAGGCGGGCCCGGAAATATTACAACAAACGCGACTTTGTTTGCCTGGAACAACGCCTTCAAGTTCTATCACCTATCCTATGCCTCAGCCATATCTTACGTGATCCTCTTGTTCGCGATGTTAGTAACGATAGGATATGTCACTCTGATGAGGAGGAACGAGATAGCGTAACATGAAGAGGAAACTATACAGCCGAAAAACAATCAACAAAATAATCCTCTACTTCTTCCTGACCATCACGATGGTGTTCTTCCTGTTCCCGTTTTACTGGATCGTCATGACGAGCATCCAGCCTCGAGGACAACTGTACGCACCAACACCTAATTTCATCCCGAAAAATGTAAA
This sequence comes from uncultured Spirochaetaceae bacterium, assembly GCA_964588355.1. Classification (GTDB taxonomy): domain Bacteria; phylum Spirochaetota; class Spirochaetia; order SZUA-6; family DRHE01; genus JAFGQJ01. Next base: position 2,903 of record CAZPPB010000034.1, read on the forward strand.
TATCGACAACTACATCGATATCCTGGGCGTTGGAAAAGTCAATATTGCCATGGCACTAAAAAACAGCCTGATCGTAGCGGTGTCTGTGACAGTTGTCTGTATTGCTTTTGGGATCTTTGCCGCCTACGCTTTCGCCAGACTGAAGTTCAAGGGTTCCAATACGATATTCGTCGCTCTTATTTTCGCACAGATGCTACCGCCTGTTGCCGTTCTCATTCCTTTCTACCTGATCTTCAAGCAGGTGGGTCTTACCAATACACTCCAGGGTTTGGTCATCATGCAGACATCCTGGCTACTGCCGATCGTTACCTGGATTCTGTACAGCTATTTCAAAACGATTCCCAAGGACCTGGAAGATTCCGCACGTATAGACGGAGCATCGAAGGTCGGTGCACTGTTGCGAATAATCGTGCCCATCTCCCTGCCGGGATTGGTTTCTTCAGGAGTCATCTGCTTTGTTTTTTCAATGGGGGAGTTCATGGGTGCCATGGCTATCATTAATGTTAACAGGCTTCACACGCTGCCATTGGCACTGGCACAATTTTTCACGAAGTATTCGATTGAGTATGGGAAGATAACCGCCTCTGCCGTACTGACAGTACTGTTTCCGATATCCTTTGTTTTGATATTCCAGCGTTATATTGTCAAGGGTCTGACCGCCGGGGCTGTAAAAGAGTAGTTCAGGATCCTCTTTGCAATTTTCACAATCCGATTGATTGCCGCGCACCGGTTTCTATCGGTTTCTCTTCCAAGTATCGATGAAACGGTGGGTGTTTTTCCAGGCGTTCTCCGGATTGTCCCGCACATTGTCCACGGGGGAGAGGATGAATCCCCCTCCCCTGCCCAGGATCTCCAGGGCCTCGCACACAGCTCGCTCGGTCTCCTCCCCGTCTGCGGTCTCCACGCTCATCGGCCCGCTGACCCCACCCCACAGAGCCCTGCCTGCCTGCTGAAACCTGCCCTTCACCAACTCGAGATCCGTGCCCTTGCCCTCCTTTGGATCCAGGCCGATCAGCACATCTACACCGCTGTCTATGATATCTTCCAGCAGGGGAGCGAAAGCACTGGTGATGATGTAGCCGTATTTGCGGTCCGCCTGATGCACCAGCTGCGCCTCGGCGCGCAGGGTCGGGGCGACGATCTGCCTATACACCTCCGGCGTCCAGAACTCGGTGCTCTCATACCAACCCCGCCGGATGATCAGATCCGCCCGGGTCACCTCCAGGTAGACCTCGATCTGCTTGAGATTCCACTCGTGGATGACCCGAAGGTACTCCCGGATCACCTCTGGTTTTGTCAAACTCAGGATCATGACATCCTCGAAACCGGAAAGCCAGGCCATGGCGTCACAGCCCATGACTCCGGGATCAACCTGCAGCCCCGGGCGGACCGCCCCCTTCCACCCCCCGACCTGGAGCAATCCGTGCCGCCTGGCCAGTTTGTCCGCCTCAGCCGCTTCCTGCCGCAGCACATCGATATCCTCGTCTCTGATCGGTCCGAACAGGTACGGCAGCTTCTCCAGGTCTTCTTCAGGCTTGACCAGCACCTCCTCCGCCCGACCCACCAGCCAGTCTTTGAGGAGGGGAAAGTCATCTTCCGTGGGCCAGCCGTCCCGCTGCCCGATCCTGCCGGTGAGGGGGCCTGCCGGTGTATCCAACCTCCGGCAGAAGGTTTTACGCCCGTCACCTTGCTCCACCCATTCCTTGACCTGGACCCGGGGATCGAGTCCGCCGTACAGGTGGAGGTTGTGGTTCAGCTGTCCGACGTGGACGAAGGCGTCGAGGCCCAGATCGATCTGCTTCTCCACGAACTCGGCATCGCTTGCGCATTGTTCGTAGAGGATATAGAAGAGCATGAAGGAACAAGGGGTATAATCTGGAATGCCGCCTGAAAGAGCCGTCAACATCCGCTCTCGGGAATTCATGTCCACCCTACCGCCTGAAGATGCCCTGCCGACTGAAGCTGTCCTATTGCCTGAAGCCGTCCTATCGATTGAAGCTGTCAGGTTGACAACTTAGTTAACTGGACTTACTATCTAGGTATTATCCGGTACCTCTGGGCATTTGTCAAGGAAAAATGAGGTAGGGGACTCGAGGAGCACGGCCTTGCTTACCAAGCAGTCCCAGGTGCACGTAAAAGAGAACAACCTCCGGCTGGTCCTGGACACGGTTATCAGGAATGAACCCCTGTCCCGGGCCGATATCGTCAGACACACCCGTATCTCCAAACCCGCCATTTCCAGCCTGACCGACGAACTACTGGGCCGCGGCATCATCAGTGAAATCGGGGAAGGTCAATCCAGCGGCGGCCGCAAACCGATCCTGCTGCGATTCAACGGCGATCTTCGCTATCATCTGGCCTTCGAGATGGGACGCACGGGATATCGGATCGCCGTTTCCGACTTGAAGGGCAGGTTCGTAGGACACCGGGAGGGGATATTCCAAAATATCAGCAGCCTAGCCGAACGGCTGTCCGTGCTGAGGGAAGAGCTCTTCGCTGTAATAAGTGAAATCCGGATCGATGAGAAGGACCTGCTGAAAATCATCTGCATAGCTCCCGGAGTCTACGTGGAGAAGGGAAAAGCTCTCAAGTGGACGCCCAGCTACCAGGAGGCGGCTGGCCAGGATCTGGGCGGTTTTTTTGGAAGGGTGTTCAAGCGCGACGTCTTGATGCACCACTCGACCAAGCTTTCCCTCCTGGGCGAAAAGATCGCCGGAAAAGCCAGAGGATACGACAGCGTCGTGTATGTGGATTTCGCCTACGGTTTGGGTTGCGCGGTCATGATCGACGGGAAGATCTACAATGGCAGCCGGGCTGCCGCTGGGGAGATCGGCTATTTCTACTCCTCCCTGGATGAGTTCAGGATCTGCTCGGTAAAACCGTACCAGCTCGGGTGTCTGGAGAACAGGGTTTCCGGCAAAGCTCTGCAGGATCGTGCGGCTGAAATCCTCCGTCTGGAAAGCGGCGGCGGGATCGCCGAACTGTTGGAAGGCGAAACGGGACGCCAGAGCGGTAAGATAATTTTCGATGCCTACCGAATGGGCGATCCCGATGCGAGCAGGATCCTCAAAGAGGCCTTCGCCTACTTCAACATGGCGCTGTGCAACATCATCAACCTGCTGGCTCCGCAGCTGGTGATCCTGGGAGGCGGTTTCTCCCGGGCCGGGGCGTTGCTGACTGATCTGATTTTGAGAGAGATCCAGGACCGCGTTCTGGTGATGCCCCGTATAGAGGTTTCGGAACTGAAAAACCGGGCCAGTCTGATCGGAGGGATCCAGTACCTGATCGATCATACGGACCTGCTCGCGGAGCTGTAGCGCCGCGGCGTCGAAGAGGAAAATCGATGGAAGGAATCAGGGATATCCAACACGAGCAGATTGAGCGAAGAAAAGAGCGGGTACGCCGGACGTGGCGGTATCAGCGGGTGGACCACATACCTCTGAACTTTTTCCTCGACGATTTCAGCGCCTACAGCCTCCGGGAACAGTGTCAGAGCGGAGAGGTTCAGTTCGAGGTGAATGTCCGCTCCATCGACCGTCTCCTGAGGCTGCTGCCCGACGACTATATCCCCGCCGCCCGGGTATGGCCGGGGTACATCACCATCGCCACGATGTTCGGCCTGCAGGCCCACTGGAGCGAGGACCCGAACCAGGCGCCGGGGGTGGCCGACCATCCCATCCGGGACATGGAGCAGGTGTACGGCCTGAAGCTGCCGGATCGGCACAGCGGGCTGATGTCCTTCAATCTGCGCTGGCTCAAATTTTTTGCCGACAACCTGCCGGGGGATGTCTCCCTGACCGGGATCGACCTGGGCGGGCCCATCAACACGGCCAAGGATCTGCTGGACACGAATCTGCTCTACACGGCATTCTACGACAGCCCGAAGGCCTACCATCACCTCCTGGACCTGGCGGCAAAGGTCCAGATCCGCTGTTATGAGGACATCCTGGCGGCGGTGGGTGATATCAACCGCCTGACCTGCATCGACTTCGCACCCGCCTGGGCTCCCGAGGGGCATAAAGGCTTCGTCTCGGATGACGTGTGCGCCTCCTACTCACCGGAGGTTTTTCGAACCTTCAGCCGACCGTACAACAACAAGATCCTGCAGCTTTGGCCCGGCGGAAGAATTCACAACTGCGGTCCCCACCCTTCCATCGACCTGTACCTGGATCACCGCCCGCCCCTCAACGGCCTGAACTGCTCTTTCCGCTACACCCGGGCCGAGCTGCCGCAGATCAAACGAGCCTTCAAGGGTCGGGGGATCGTGGAGTTCATGTTCGACAACCAGGAAACCCCGGCGGAAATCATCCAGGGGTATGAGCAGATCGCCGACGGCCTGGCCCCGGAGGTGGTCGGTATTCCCATAGTTTGGCTGACCGACAGCTGGAGCGACCGGGAGATCCGGGAGCTGTATCACGGTCTGCTCGATATCGCAGAGCGCTACGCCCGGGAGATACACTGGCAGTATGAGCCCTGAACTGCCGGTGAATCCGAAATTTTCGACGAAGCAAGAGGAGAGGCAATGGAAACCGCGTTAACCAGACTCACAGCGTTGAGCAGCAAGCAAAGGAATAGCAGAGGAGTCCTCCACACGGCGCCCGAGATCCACGGTCAGGTGGAACTATGGAGGGATACGTTCGAACGATTCGCTGCGCAGCGTGAACAGCTGAACGGCTTTCTCTCCAGCTTCAAGCAGCACTCCAGGGTCTCGGTTCTGTGCACGGGCGCGGGGACGTCGGAGTTTGTCGGCTACTGCCTCGAAGCCCCGCTGCGCAGCAGGTGGGGTGTTCCCGTCAACGTGGTCTCGACTCCAAAAATCGTCACCACCCCACGGGACTACTTCATCCAGGGGTATGCCACCCTGCTGCTGTCATTCGCCCGTTCGGGAAACAGCCCGGAAAGCCTGGGAGCGGTGAAGATCGCCGACATGCTGTCCAAGGGTGTTCGGCATCTGGCGATCACCTGCAACCGGCAGGGGGCTCTGTTCGGAGAGATTTCCGGCCGTGCCGACGGCATGGCTGTGCTCCTCGATGAAAAGACCAACGATCGCGGTCTGGCGATGACCGCCTCCTTCACCAACATGGTCATCGCCGGCCAGATGCTGAGCCACCTGTTTTCGTTCAGTGATTACGAAACGGAGTTTGACAATCTGCTCCGCGCCGGCAGGAGCATGCTCGAGACTGCACCGGAGGTTGCCGAGGAGATCGCCCGGCAGGGATTCGATCGGGCCGTGTTCCTCGGCGACGGCGGCAACATCGGCACAGCCGTAGAATCCCATCTCAAGCTCCAGGAGCTGACCGCCGGCCGGGTCATGTGTGCCTGGGACACCTTTGCGGGTCTGCGCCACGGCCCGCAGGCGCTGATCGATCCGAACACCCTGGTCGTAGCCTATCTTGCGGCCGACGGATACGCACAACGATACGAGCTGGACCTGCTGCGGGAAATCCGGGAAAAACGGATCGGCAAGGCGGTGCTGACCGTCGCCCACACCATTCCGAAGGAGATCAGGGGGATGTCCGACTACACGATCGAGTACGGACCCCGTGTAGAGGCGGTACCGGATGATCTGGTTCCGCCGGTGTATGTCATTGTCGGTCAGCTGTTGGGGCTGTTCGCCTCTCTGCGGCTGGGCCTGCGGCCGGACAATCCCAGTGAATCGGGAATCATCCACCGGGTGGTAGAGGGGATCAGGGTCTACGATCCTCAGGTTTACAGCCGAACCGGCCGCACCGAAGTGATTGCGGAACGCTGAAGGCCATGGATATCGGCGCCGAGCTCATTCAGTCACTCAAAGCAGATCCCGCTGCGCAACCCACGGTCACCGTCATCGGCGATCTGGGATACGACTATATCTACGCCTCCCCGCCATTGGAGGGGGGCAAAGAGGTCATCATCCGAGACTCCAGCCGAACCATCGCCGGTGCGGCGGGTTATTTCGCCTGCGGGCTGGCCCGTTTGGGCGCCAGGGTCTTTTTCCTCACCGAACTGGGGGACGACCCCGACGGCAGGCAGCTGCTTGCGGAGATCTCAGAGCGGGGGTTGGAAACCGAAGGGATCCGTCTGCTGGAAAACACCAGGAGCTACTACACCCTGATCTTCACCGACCGCCAGGAATCGACCCCGCGGCAGGTGGCTACCTATCTGGGTCCGCTGGGGGAATTGTCCATCCGAGACCTGGACTACCGAAAATTCACAGCCAAATCGCAGCTGGTCTATTCCTGCAACTACTTCCAACTTCTGACATTGCGGGGGGAGATCGAGGAAGTCTTCGCCCACGCCCGGGAGTCCGGGAAGCGCACCGCCTACGACGCCAACGCCGGTGACGGCTGGGAGAGCCCGGAGAACCTGAGGCTTTTACAGGAACGCATCTACCCGCAGACGGACATCGTCTTTCTCAATGAGAGGGAGGCGCGGTTCCTGACCGGTGAACGGGACCCGCTGCGATCGGTGATGAAGGCCAGTCCGGGTTCGGAAATCGTAGTCGTCAAGCAGGGACCCGCCGGGATCGTGCTGAGAGAGCGGGAGCAGCTGTATCACTGCCCGGCCTTCCCACTTCCGGCAGCCGTGCAGGACACAGTAGGGGCGGGAGACTCTTTCCAGGCGGCCTTTCTCTATTTCCACCTCAAGGGTCTACCCGTTCTTCACTCGACGATTCTGGGCGCGGCCAATGCCGCCTCCACCGTGCAGCACCCGGGAGGGGTCCTCGGACAGCTGAGCCGAACCGGGCTGGCGGATATGCTTGCGCACTACACCGTACGGATACACGGCGACAACCGTGTTGAAATAAACCTGAAGAGTCAATGATCTGAGACAGGAGGACAGGCTGTGGCGGAAAAACGGGGGAAAGCCAATATGATCGGGTCCTACGGGCAGTGGGCCGCGGAGAGCGCCGAGCAGTGGGAAAGAACCCTTTCATACCTGAATCCCGCGTGGGAGGACATCGAAGCATGGCGGGCTGCAGCCAGGGACAAGGTGATCGAGCTATTGGCCCAGCCGCGGATCGGGCCGGAGGTGCTGCAGAGCGTTCGCCCGGGCCGCCGCTGGAGCTTCGATGGTCTCGATTTCCAGGAACTCACCTGGCAGCTGCCGTACGGTCCGAAGACCGAAGCGGTCTTTCTCAAGCCCAGCGGACACGACGGCCCGCTGCCGGGGGTTCTGGCTCTGCACGACCATGCTGCGGTGAAATACTTCGGCAAGCGGAAGATCCTCCGCAACACCGCGGAAGTGCACCCCTTCATTGCGGAGCACCAGCGCCTGTACTACGGCGGCGCTGCCTGGACCAACGAACTGGCCCGCAGGGGCTACGGGGTGCTGGTGCACGACGTGTTTCCCTTCGGAAGCCGCAGGATCCGGGCCTCCGAACTTCCGGGGCACGTGGTCAGGCGGATGATGGCAGGGCCCATGGATATCGAGGAGCTGAAGCCGGAAGACCTGAAGAGAGGATTCACGGTCAAGGATTACGACGTGGGTGAAGGGGAGGCGAGTGAAACGATACAAAAATACAACGCCTTCGGCGCCCAGCACGAAGAGATCATCGCCAAGTCTCTCCTCTCCGCCGGCTTCACCTGGCCCGGCCTGTTCGTGGCCGAAGATCGGGCGGCCCTGGACATCCTCTGCGCCCGGCCGGAGGTCGACGGCAGGCGCATCGGCTGCTGCGGCCTGTCCCTGGGGGGCTTGAGAACCAACTACCTCGCCGGACTGGAGGACCGCATCCGCTGCTCCGTTACGGCGGGCTTCATGACCACATGGCGTGATCTGATCCTGAACAACTGCTACACCCACACCTGGATGGTCTACATCCCTCTCCTGTGTCGCTACATGGATTTCCCCGAGGTGCTGGGGATGCGCGCGCCCCTGCCGGCCATGGTCCTGGCATGCGCACAGGATCCCCTGTTCGAAGGGCAGGAGGTCGAGCGGGCGCTGGGGATTTTGGAGCAGGTCTATGCCAAGGCCGGAGCGCCGCAGGCCTTCGTGCGGGCGGTTCATCCCGGACCCCACCAGTTCGACCTCACCATGCAGGTCGCAGCCTTTGACTGGCTCGACCGCCATCTGAAATAGAGGCCGCAGCAGCCGGGAAATCAAAGAAACATGCTCCGGATGCATAACTATTTCCTTGACAACGGAATCGGGGTGGTTCAGACTGATAGGTACAGAACAATCCCGTTGGGATTGAAATCAAAAACACAAAGGGAGGTTTCATTATGAAACGTCTAAAACTCGTCTCGAGCATCCTGCTCTTGTTGCTCCTGACCGCGGGAATCGCCTTTAGCGGAGGACAATCGAAACCGGAAAAGGAGACGGTCACCTTCTTCTGGGCTCTGTATGACGGCCTGACCGACGATTTCAGGGTCAGCCTACAGGATGCCTTCAATGCCGAACATCCCGGAATCGAGGTAGACATCGTCCCGGTAGAGTGGGACCAGATGTATGACAAGCTGACCACCTCGATCGCCGGCGGAAAACCACCGGAGATCTCGGTCATCGGAACACGCTGGCTGCTCGAGTTCATGGCAATGGGCGTGGTCGATGAGGTCACGCAGTACCTCAGCTCCGCGACTGTGAACAACATCGCCCCGGGGGCCATGGAGGCCAAGGTCGGCGGCGAGCTGATGGGCCTGCCCATCGCCGCGGGAGCCCGCATCATGGCCTACAATCCCAAGATTACCACAGTCGTACCGAAGACCATGGAAGAGCTCAGGGCGCAGTGCCTGAAGATCAACAATCCGCCCAACATTTATGCCCTGATCATGCCCGGCAAGAAGCACACCGAGCTCACCGACTTCGCCTATTACCTCTACGCCGCCGGGGGGGATTTCTTCGAAACGAAAGCTGACGGCAGTTACGGCAAATGCACTGTGAACTCTCCTGCCGGGGTCAAAGCCCTCGCTTTCATGAACAAGCTGGCCGAGGAAGACAAGGTCGTGCAGGAGGGCTATCTGGCCCTCGACAGAATGGATTCCCACCCCCTGTTCTACACGGGAAAGGTCGGATACACCTTCATCGGCGCCTGGGTGGAATCCGCCGCCAAGGCAGCGGGGGCGCCTTTCCAGCCCAAGTACGGCCAGATACCCCCGTTTCAAGGCAATAAGTCTACTCCGCTGATCATCACCGACTCGGTGGCTATGTTCTCCGGCACCAACCTCGAGGCGGCGGGAACATTCCTCGACTTCTTCTACAAGGATGAATGGAAGGCCAAGTTCGACGAACTGGTCGGTTTCCCGCCGGTTACCATGTCGGCGGCGAAGCTTCCCGCCTTCCAGACGCCCCTGTACCAGGCTTTGAACGCAGCGGCTCTGAACGCCAAAGGCTGGCCCCTGATCGAGGGTTGGGCCGAGTTCGCCGACATCATCTTCGACGCAGAGATCGAGGTGCACCTGGGAAAGAAAACTCCCCAGAAAGCCCTCGATGAAGCCGCAGCAGATATCGACAAGCTGAGAGGCATGTAGGGCCGAGAACAGTCCTGCACTGGGAAACCCCGGGTGCTCCGGGGTTTCCCCGTTTTTTTTGTCGCCTCTGAACCCGGGACGTTGTAGCCACGCTCAGATTGGGGTGTGCGCAGGATGCTCCGGATGGGCTTTTCAGTTGCGATCGAACTTCACGATGTGGTATGGTATGAACACGACTCTCGAAGGGGGAGAAAGTGGCTGATGCTCCGTTATCATTGAAGCATAAGTTGTGGAATCCTGAGGCCCGTTTAGCCTACATCCTGCTGCTCCCTGCAGTGGCCGTGCTCCTGGCCTTCATGTTCTACCCGATCGCCTACGTGCTGCTGATGGCCTTCTTCAAAACCAACAAGCTCAGTCAGTTCACCGGTTTTGCCGGGCTTCAGAACTTCGTCAACGAGATGACCAATCCGGAGTTCTGGGAGATTACCGGCCGGTCCATGATCTGGACCGTGCTGGCAGTGGCCACCAAAACGTTTTTCGGCATGGTCATAGCCCTGGTTCTCAATGTGAACTATAGGGGCCGCAAAATCGCCCGCATGCTGTTCATCATTCCCTGGGCCTCCGCCGTGCCGATCAGCTCCATGATCTGGCGCTGGGTGTACCACCCCGAATACGGACTGCTGAACTACACCCTCAAGGCCACCGGCCTGTGGCCGACTCCGCCGACGTGGCTGGGTTACCCCATACCGGCCTTCACAGCCACGATCTGGGTGGACATCTGGATCGGGATTCCCTTCATGGCTTTGGTCTTTTTAGCCGGCATGCAGGCCATCTCCGAAGATCTCTACGAATCGGCAGACCTCGACGGGGTCAACTGGTTCCAAAAATTTTTCTACATCACCCTGCCGGGGATCCGCCATATCGTGTTGATCGCGACCCTGCTGTCCTCCCTCTGGACCTTCAACGACTTCAACACGATCTACATCCTGACGCGGGGCGGACCTGCGGGTGCCACGGATATCCTCATCACCTTTATCTATAAGACCGCCTTTGAGTGGCTCAAGTTCAGCCGCGCGGCCGTAATGGCCTTTGTCACCTTCATCATCCTGACGGTTTTGAGCATCATCTATGCCCGGGTGTACTTCAAGCAGGAGCGTACGGGATGAAGCGGCAAAATCGCGAAAAGATCCCGGCTATCGTCCTGACGATCGTGCTGCTGCTGTTCCTGTTGTTTCCCTTCTTCGCCATGATCTCTACCATGCTCAAATCGAGCACGGAGGTTTACGCCTCGCCTCCGACCTGGATCCCCAAGGATATCCACCTCGGCAACTTCATCACAGTCTGGACCGAGTTCGAGTTGTTCATCTACTTCAAGAGCAGCATCATCATCGCCGTAGGCGCCACGATCTTCAACACGCTGTTGACCGTCCCTGCAGCCTACGCGGTAGCCCGACTGCGCTTCATCGGCAGGGGTCTGATTCTGTACCTTTTTCTGGTCATCCAGATGTTCTCTCCAGTGATCGTGATCATCTCCCTGTTCAAGATCATGGTGGGACTGAATCTGCTGGACACCTACTTCTCCCTGATCATCGCCAACACCGTGTTCACTATAGCCTTCACCATCTGGATGATGAACGGCTACTTCAGATCGATCCCCATGGAGATCGAGGAGGCGGCGCTGATCGACGGCTGCAGCCGGGTCCAGACCATCACCCGCATTATGATCCCCATCGCCGTTCCCGGTCTAGTCACGGCCATGATCTACACATTCATCTATGCCTGGAACGAGTTCCTCTTCGGCCTAAGCTTCATCCAATCCAAGCCCAAGATGCCTCTGGTTCTCGGCTTGTACAACTTCGTAGGCCGCTGGAGCACCCAGTGGGAGCTGCTTACCATGGCGGCATTCCTGGCGATCATCCCAGTGTTGGTATTGTTTTACCTCATCGAACGCCGTCTGGTCGCGGGGCTGGCAGGGGGCGCGGTGAAAGAGTAGCTCGCAGGCGGACGTGCAGGATCGTCCGCTTGGAACCCATCATTCAGGAGGAGTAATGTCTTTACCTAAGAGAGAGTTCGGCAAAACCGGAGACGAGGTTTCGGTGCTCGGATTGGGAGGCTTTCACCTGTTGGAAGTATCCGACGCTGAGGCGACAGCTCTGATCAACCGCTATCTCGACGAGGGGGGCAACTACATCGAGACCGCCGCTGAGTACGGGGCGGGGGAATCAGAACGGAAAATCGGTCTGGTGATGCGGGAGCGCCGGAAGGAGTGCTTCCTGGTCACCAAGTGCCACCTCAGGGACCGCAAGGGGGCCGCCAAGACCATCGAAGAGAGCCTGCGCCGCCTGCAGACCGATCACGTCGACTGCCTGCTGCTTCACCACGTCCTGAGATACGAGGATCTGGAGCAGATCTTCTCCAGGGGCGGTGCGATGGAGGCCTTTCTCAAGGCCAGGGAAAGCGGCAAGGTCCGCTACCTGGGCATCACCGGGCACGGTCAGCCGGATGTCCTGATCAAAGCGCTGGAAGAGAAGCCCCACCTGGACGCGTTGATGACGGGCTTCAACTTCTACGATCGCTTCAATTTCCCAGTCAAGGAGCAGCGGCTGATCCCGCTGGCCAAAGACAAGGGAGTGGCTCTGATCGGGATGAAGGCCTTTGCAGACGGCCTGCTGTGGGAGTACCCGCAGGAGGCGCTGGGCTACACCCTGTCGCTTCCCATAGATGTGCTGGCCTGCGGCTTCAATACCATGGCCATGCTGGAGACGGATCTGGAGATCGTCCGCAAGTTCAAACCGATGAGCGAGAAGGAAAAGCAGGACATCTTCACCCACAATCCCGTGTTGAGCAACAGTGTCTGCCGCCTGTGCGACGAGTGTCTTCCCTGTCCGGAGGGGATCAACATCCCTAAGGTGTTTCTCTACGAGGGGTGGTACGACCGGCAGATGCGGGACCGCAGGATCCGCAGCACCCCGGAGTTCGCCCTTCGCGACCGCCTGCGCTTCTGGTTCGACAACCGGGACCAGGCCCGCGGCGCCTACTCAAAGCTCGACGTCAAGGCCGATGCCTGTACGGCCTGCGGGGATTGCCTGCCCCGTTGTCCCTACGGACTGGACATCATCGGCAAGCTGGACAACTCCCACTACAAGCTGACCCGGGAGGCCGCCGCCAGCATCCTGATCTGAGGGCAACCTGTTTCGGGCACAGGCACGGCTGCCCTGGGCCGCTCCTGGGCGGAAATGGTCCCGGGGCAGTCAGGCGAAATAGCCCATGTAGCGTTCCATCGCATTCATCAAGGCCCGGGCATTGGCCAGGGGCACTCCCGGGTACAGACCGTAGATCATCATCAACCCACCCTGCTTCGAACCGAGGGTCTGCACCTCTTCCCGGATCAGGGCGTCGATCTGTTCGGGAGTGCCCCCGTAGGTGATCTTCTGGCGATCGATATCCAGATCGACGCACACCCGACCGCTCAGTTTTTCCTTGATCCAGTCGATCCCGTTCACCAGATCCTGGAGGTTCAACACATCGAAACCCACATCGACCAGATCATCGACCAGAGGGCGTATGTCCCCGTCGGAGTGCATGTGGATGATGCAGCCCGCCTCCCGGGCCGGGGCGACGATCCGTCGGTAGGAAGGCTTAATGTATTTTTCAAAATGGATCGGGGAGAGCATGGGTCCGATCTGCATGCCGAGATCCTCGGCATAGCCCATCCACTCGACCCCGGCCTCCCTTATGTAGTTCTGCACCAATCGGAAGTTGAACTCCTCCAGCATCGCGATCAACCGTTGGAGCCGGGGTTCCTCATCGGTCATGTCGTAGAGCAGGTTCTGATAGCCCCGCAGATCCGTCAGCTTCAGGAAGGTATGCCCGTGGCCGATCTCCCCGGCTGCGATCTGTCTCTTGAATCCGAGCTGACTGGCCTCCCGGGCCTTTTTGCTCCAGTCGACGGGCCCCCAATGGTCGAACCGATCGGGGTCCGGCGGCTCGAAGTTGTCGAAGTCCTTCCACGATTCCAGGGGATGCCCGGTGACGGTCCCAACGATGCCGTCGTCGGTGGTCTGCCACACACAGCCCCACGGGTCGGTGAACTCCACACCCGCACGGGCGTAGGGAAGCAACTCCGGCTCGATCGGGTAATCGGAACGCCGGAAGTCGGGAAAGAGCCTGGGATGGGCTTCCATGAGATCCTGCAGGGCGCTCTGCGGGTAGTGATGCCAGCAGGCGGGATTGATGTGGAAGATCATCGGGATGCTTTCCGGCCGTTCGAACCGTACGGCCCGCAGGATGTTCTCTCTCTCGTCCATCCGAAATCCTTTGCCCAGCTCGAGTGTATCCGGAAACCCGGAGCCTCGAAAAGGGGCAATGCACGGGGATACGACAGCATAGCGGATCATCGGCTATGTAAATCGCGTTCAATAGATTATCATGTTCCGCGAAGGTTCTTCCATGGGTGGTCGGTCCAGCTCGAGGAGTTCCCATTATAACTGGAGCGGAGGATGTGCAAACGCGATGTAATCCGGGCTGTTTTGGAACACAAACGGCCCGACTATGTGCCCTGGTCCTTCGGCTTTACCAAAGAGGCCAAAGATAAGCTCTACAACCACTACGGAATCGATTCCGATCTGGAGGAGGTTCTGGGCAATCACCTGCTCAAGCTCGGCGGGGAGATCGGTTTTTTCGAGGATGTGGGACCCGACCTGGTACGGGATGTATTCGGTGTGCTGTGGGATCGCAGCATCGACAAGGACATCGGGGATGTCCGGGGCTGCGTCCTGGAAAGGCCGACGCTCCAGGGGTACTCCCTTCCGGACCCGCAAGACCCGCGTTACTTCTCCGACATCCCTGACAAGATCCAGCGCCACGGGGACCGCTTCCGGGTTTTCCAGATCGGCTTCTCCCTCTGGGAGCGGGCCTGGACACTCCGGGGCTTCGCCAACATGATGATGGATTTCTATGACCACCCGGGCTTTGTCAGGGAGCTGCTCGGTACGATCAGCGAATACAATATATCTCAAACACAGGTTGCGATGAGCCATGACATCGACGCGGTGTATTTCGGAGACGATTGGGGACAGCAGCGGGGTCTGCAGATGGGACCGAAGCTCTGGCGGGAGTTCCTTTATCCCGAGCTAAAACGGATGTACGATGCGGTCAGGAAAGAAGGGCGTTGCGTGTTCATCCACTCCTGCGGAGATGTCGATGAGCTTTTTGACGACCTGGTATCCATCGGTGTGAACTGCTTCAACCCGTTTCAACCGGAGGTTATGGACATCCACGCCCTGATGGACCACTACAGAGGACGCCTCAGCTTCCACGGCGGTCTATCCACCCAGAAGACGCTTCCCTACGGTACAATCCAGGATGTCCGGGCTGAAACTGAACGACTGATCGAACACGGACTTCAGGGCGACTTCATCCTGTCACCTGCCCACGACGTGGAGGGGGACGTTCCGCTGGAGAATATGCTGGCTTTCATCGAAGCAGCCCAGACACAACTCGGCGGCTGAACTGAACGCCTACCACCTCCTTTTAAATCCGGATCCAACCGAAGAAGGGGCGCACCGCACCATCAATCCCCTTTCACCGGCCCCAGGCATATCACCGGCCCCAGGCATAAAAAAACCCCGCGGGAAGCGGGGTTGTTGCCGCCGATCAGAATTGAACTGATGACACGTGGATTTTCAGTCCACTGCTCTACCGACTGAGCTACAGCGGCATTATTTTATTGTATACTAAGGAATTACAAGCACAAATAGCGCTTGCTATCCCAAAACTCAATGGTCTATATAGCATATTATCGCCAATTTTGTCTACAGGCGTCAAGAGAAAAGTCCAGGAGCCAATGTGCAATTCCGGGGGTCGTGATTCCACCCTCTAACGGTTGGGCAGTGCCCCAGGTTGGTACTCGTCAGCACATACCCATCGTAAGTGCGACCTCAAAAACAAGCCAAACCATAGAGATGGAAGAGGTTGCTGTGCCAGCGATTGCCATGCCTCCACCCCGCAAGCTACCTTTGTTATTCCCTATGCGAACTATTGCTGTAAACGGCGGTTTTCGCATCGTTTCCAGCCAGAACAAATTGGGTCAAAATAACCCGCTATGACAAAATGGCACAATATGTTGTGTTAGAATAACCCAACCCTGCCCCATTTACTATACATACATTTACATAGCTGAATAAGTCATTACGTTACAACAAATTATATTTTTCTACTTTTGAAGTGATTGGCATGAAACTTGCAGTCTCATTGTCAACAAGAAGATACTCTGCCGACAGGAGGTAGTATATTATGTCAAAAGCAGTAGGAATAGATTTGGGAACCACCAACTCCGTTGTTGCCGTCATGGAAGGCGGAAAACCGGTGGTCGTTCACAACAGCGAAGGCGCCCGCACCACCCCGTCGGTGGTGGCCTTCAACAAGGAGGGAGAGCGCCTGGTGGGACAGCTGGCCAAGCGCCAGTCCGTTCTCAATCCCGATGGGACGATCTTCTCGGCCAAGCGCTTCGTTGGACGCAAGTACAGCGAGGTTGCTTCCGAGATCGAGATCGTACCCTACAAGGTCGAATCGGGCCCAAACGACGCGGTCCGCTTCAATATCCGGGGCAAACAGGTCGCCCCCGAGGAGATCTCCGCCCAGGTTCTGCGCAAGCTGGTGGATGACGCATCCAACTATCTGGGTGAAAAGATCAAGCAGGCGGTGATCACCGTACCGGCCTACTTCAACGACGCCCAGCGTCAGGCCACCCGGGACGCCGGCCGCATCGCCGGACTGGAGGTCCTGCGCATCATCAACGAGCCCACCGCCGCGGCTCTGGCCTACGGGTTGGAGAAGAAGAAGAACGAGACCATCATGGTCTTCGATCTGGGCGGCGGCACTTTCGACGTGTCGATTCTCGAGGTCGGAGACGGTCTTTGCGAGGTCCGGGCCACCGCGGGAGACACCCACCTGGGTGGAGACGATTTCGACAAGGCCCTGGCCGACTGGCTGGCCGACGAGTTCAAGAAGGAGCAGGGCGTGGACATCCGCAAGGATCGCCAGGCGCTGCAGCGGCTGTACGAGGCAGCGGAGAAGGCCAAGATCGAGCTGTCCGCGACGGCTCAGACAACGGTCAATCTGCCCTTCATCACCGCCGATGCGAATGGACCCAAGCATCTGATGATCAACGTGACCCGCGCCCAGTTCGAACAGCTCACCGGTAATCTGGTGGAGCGCACCCGGGGCCCGGTCAAACAGGCCCTGGAGGATGCCAAGCTGAGTGCCAAGGACATCGATGAGGTGGTGTTGGTCGGGGGTTCCACTCGGATCCCCGCGGTCCAGGAGCTGGTGAAAGAGCTGACCGCAGGCAAACAGCCCAACATGTCGGTCAATCCCGACGAAGTGGTAGCCGTCGGTGCCGCAGCTCAAGCCGGGATCATCCAGGGAGACGTACAGGACGTACTTCTGCTGGACGTCACCCCCCTGTCCCTTGGTGTGGAAACCCTGGGCGGGGTCATGACCCGGGTCATCGAGCGCAACACCACAATTCCGGCGCGGCGCGCCGAGGTGTTCTCCACCGCCGACGACAATCAGACCGCGGTGGACATCGTGGTGCTCCAGGGCGAACGATCCATGGCCAGGGACAACAGGACGCTGGGTCAATTCAAACTGGAGGGGATCCGACCCGCTCCCCGTGGGGTGCCTCAGATCGAGGTTTCCTTCGATATCGACGCCAACGGGATCCTCAACGTTTCGGCCAAAGATAAGGACACCGGCAAGGAGCAGAAGATCACCATTAGCGGATCGACCAGCCTGGATCAGAGCGACATCGACAGGATGGTCCGGGAAGCCGAGTCCAACGCGGCCGAGGACAAACAGCGCCAGCAAACCGTGGAGGAGAGAAATCAGGCCGAAGGCCTGGCCTACCAGGTAGAAAAGGCTCTTCAGGACCTGGGCGACAAGGTGCCGTCCCACGAGCGTGCTCGCTGTGAGCAGCTGATTTCGGATATCCGCCGGTCGATCCAGGAGGAAGCACCTCTGGAAAGCCTGCGGGAGATGAAAGAGCAGCTGCAGCAGGCCTCGCACAACATCTCCGCCTCGGCATACAGCCAGGGAGGCGGCCCGGGCGGCGCACACGCCGCCGGCGGACCCGGTTCAGCCGGCCACAGCCAGGGAGCCTATCGCGCCTACGGTGGAAATGGGCATGGGCATCAGCCCGGAACCGCCACGGCCTCCGATCAGGGCCAAGCCGGGCAGAGATCCGAGGACGAAGTGATTGACGCTGAATTTTCGGAGAGGTAAATTAGTACCTGAAGCATGGCTGTAAAGTATCAGGATTACTACGAAACAATAGGGGTCCCCAGGGACGCGAGTCAGGAACAGATCCACGCGGCCTACAGGAAACAAGCCCGCAAGTACCATCCGGACATCAACAAGAGCTCGGATGCGGAGGACAAGTTCAAGCGCATAGGCGAAGCCTATGAAGTACTGCGGGACCCGGAAAAACGCAAACGCTATGACGCTCTCGGCGAGAACTGGAAGGCGGGGCAGGACTTCACCCCGCCTCCAGGCTGGGAGTTCTTCAACTTCGGAACCGGAACCCGTTCGGGGTCCCGTTCGGGATTCCGTTCCCGCCAAGCCACCGGCAGCGGTGAAAACGGATACTCCTTCAGAGTCTTCGATGGTTTCGGGGACACCCCCTTCTCCGGTTTCAGTGACTTCTTCGAGACCCTGTTCGGCGGAGGGATTGGCGGCTTAGACGGCAGTACGGGCGGACAAGCCGGAACCCGCACTCAGACCCTGCGGGGTCAGGATCAGGAAGCGGAAATCACTATTCCTCTGGAGGAAGCCTACCGGGGCACGAAACGCAGTGTAACCCTGGAGTTCAGGGACGCGAGAAGCGGGCGACCGACTGGGGACGCCAAGACCCTGGAGGTTAAAATCCCCGCGGGCACGACCGACGGGCAGCGCCTTCGTCTGCGCGGGCAGGGAGGACCGGTTCCCGGCGGAGGAACAGACGGCGGTGCAACGGCCGCAGACGGCGGAATACCGGGAGATCTGTACCTGCGGGTGCGCATCGCCCCCCACCCAATCTTCCGGCTCAACGGAGTCGATCTGGAGCTGGACGCACCGGTCACACCCTGGGAGGCGGCCCTGGGAGCGCGCATTGACGTCCCGATCATCGGCGGCAAGGCCTCTGTCAAGCTTCAGCCCGGGACTCAGAGCGGCCGGCACCTGCGTCTACGGGGGAAGGGGTTCCCGAAAAAAAGCGGTGGTCACGGAGACCTGTACGTCCGTATCCGCATCGAGGTGCCGAAAAACCTCAGTTCCCGGGAGCGGCAGTTGTTCGAAGAGCTGTCGAATTCCTCCAGCTTCGCCCCCCGTCGCTGGTAGATAGCTGCTGGCATATAGCTAAAATATTGCCGATAAACAAATTAGTTATTACTATTTAGGTTAGCGATGCCTTCACAGATCTGCCATTTGATATTCGCAGAAGATTCTCTTCAGGAAGCTCTGGGCCATAATGCGGAGGAGATCCTCAATGAACAGGGAAATATCTTCCGTTTTGGGGCGCAAGGCCCCGATTTTTTTTATCACAACCAGCGCACAAGACCGACTGGCTTGAAATTCGGTGTAAACGCCCACAGGGAGGGATACGGACGGTTGGTGACCCACATGATCCATGAATTCCGCCGCCTCGAAGCCACAAGGCATGAAGAGCTTCCCCAGATCAGGGCCTACATCCTCGGCTTCACGACCCACGCCTTCCTGGATAAGAAGGCGCACCCCTTCATCGATTATCATTCAGGGTGGGTGGAAGCGCATCGGGAGGAAAGCGAACGCTACTATCGCTGCCACATCTTTCTGGAGCGGATCATAGATGTTCTGATGCTGAAGATGAAAAGGGGACTGAACATCCGCGAGTTCAGCCTGCTTCCGCTTCTGGACTGCGGCGCCATGCTTCCCTATGGGATCATCAAGACTTTGGTGAAAAGCCTGAACGCGACCTATCCTAACACCCGCTTCAAATCGCGGGATCGACGGCGGGTGGAAAACGCCTACATCGACTCAATGGGTTTCTATACCTTCATCGATCCACTGAACCTCCAATACAGGGCGCTGGCCTTTGAGCGGGACCGCAGCACCCACGGCGACAAGCGCCGTCTGGCTCTCTTCCATCCTTTCGAAGTCCCGGAGGATATCGATTTTCTCAACTTAGAGAACCGCCTTTGGACCCATCCCTGCAACAGCGAATGGCGCCACCGGGACAGCTTCCCCGAGCTCTGGGAAACCGCCCAGAGTGAAACCGTGCCCGTGCTCAGAGAGATGCACAGAATCCTCGCGGGCGACGGAGATCCGCGCCGGGCCGGGCAGTTGATCGGCAACCAATCCCTCGGCACGGGTTTGAACTGGCAAGACAACTACAGACTCCAGTACAACCAGCCTCTGCCCCTGCCGGAGCTGCTCGACAGCATGTACCTCGAGCTGGACGGTCAGCCCGCGGCGAATCTGTCGAATTGATCACCCGAATCGACGACGCGAATTGACCCGCCCCGGACCGGGATGCTATCATAGGCCCATCATGGATAAACCGACCTTGGATCCCAGGGACGTCAAAGACAGTCTTCGTGACAAGGGCTATTCGAAAGCGGCCCGCTTTCTCATGCTCCTCGGCAAGGAGGAGGCCGCCCGGGTGATGAAGCACCTGGATGAAGAGGAGGTAGCCGGAATCACCAAGGAGATCGCCCAGGTCGACAAGATCGAGGCAACCGAGGCGACCAACATCCTCGAGGAGTTCGGCTACCTGATCAAGACGCAGGATCTGGTAGCCCGGGGGGGCTTGGGTATGGCCGAGGCCATCCTGCGCAAAGCTTTCGATGAGGACAAGGCCGAAGCCTTGGTAAGCAAATTGAAGAATCGAACCGCTCCCCATCCCTTCTCCTTTCTGATGGACCTTGACTTCGAGCAGGTTCGGGTGCTGCTGAAGGATGAATCCGCGCCGGTTCTCACAGCCATCCTCCCGCACCTGTCTCCGGATCGGGCTGCCGAGATTCTCCACTCCTTCAACGAGGAGCTGCAGCTGCAGGTGGTCAAACGGATGGCCGCGCTCAAAGAGATCAACCCGGAGGTCCTCCGCCAGGCCGAAGGCGCCCTCAAAGAGAAAATCCGGGCGCAGGGACAGATCGTCACGCAGGAGATCGATGGCCAGTCGGTGCTGGCGGAGATCCTGCGCAACATGAAGTACGCGAACGAGCGGGAGATCATGGAACAGCTGGAGCTGAGTGAGCCGTCTCTGGCAGAGGAGATCGAGAAGAAACTGTTCACTCTGGACGTTCTGCTGCGGATCAGCGACAGGGATCTGCAGGCCGTGTTGCGGGATTTTTCAGACAATGAGCTGGCCTTGCTGTGCAAGGGCCTGACAGAGAAGCAGATCGACCGGATCAAGAGCAACCTCTCGGCGCGTCGCTGGGCTTCGGTCCTGGCGGAGAACGAAGAAATGGGCGCAGTATTCCGCTCGGAAGTAGACAAGGCGGTTGCCGACTTCCTTGACTATATCAAGCTGCAGAAGGAAAAGGGAGAGATCAGCGTCAGCAAAGACGGAGACAAGGTTATCGAATGAAACAGAACACCCTACCGACGGTAAGCATCGCCGACATCGCCCGCTATCAGGATCAGGAGATCCGCATCGCCGGCTGGTTGTACAACCTCCGTTCCAAGGGAAAGATCCACTTCCTCCAGCTGCGGGACGGAACCGGGCGCATCCAGGGCGTGGCCGTTGCCGGCGAATGTGATCCCCGGAGTTTTGAAACCATAGGAACGCTGAAGATGGAAGCCTCCGTGCTGGTGAGCGGGAGGGTGCGCAAAGACGAGCGCGCTCCCAGCGGCTACGAGCTTTCCGTATCCGGGCTGACGGCAGTACAGAATCCGGAGGAGGACTACCCGATAGCGAAAAAGGAGCACGGCATCGATTTCCTCCTGGAGAAACGACACCTCTGGCTGCGCTCCAGTCTGCCCGGCGCCCTGTTGAGGGTTCGTCATGAGGCGATTACCTCTCTTCGGAACTTCTACTGCAACCGTGGCTTCATCCTGATCGACACGCCGATCCTAACCGGCTCGATCGGTGAGAGCGCCGGAACCCTGTTCGAGGTGCCCTACTTCGATATGGGCAACGCCTATCTGGCCCAGACCGGACAGCTGTATCTGGAAGCCGCCTGCATGGCCTTCGGCAAGGTGTTCAACTTCGGCCCCACGTTCCGGGCTGAGAAATCCAAAACCCGCCGCCATCTGACCGAATTTTGGATGCTCGAGGCGGAGGTAGCCTACCTGGACGACCAGGGCAACCTGCAGCTGCAGGAGGACATGATCTGCACCCTGGTGCAGGACATCCTCTCCCGCTGCCCCGGGGAGCTGAAGGCCCTCGGGCGGGACTTGGAAAAACTGAAAGCCGTCACCCCGCCCTTCCCCCGCCTCGACTACGGGGAAGCGGTGAAATGGCTGCAGCAGCAGGGGCAGAAGATCGAGTGGGGCAGCGATCTGGGTGCCGAAGAGGAAACCCTGCTTTCCAATCGATATGAGAAACCGGTGTTCGTGGTCAACTACCCCAAGAAGGCCAAGGCCTTTTACATGAAGGAAAACCCCGCCAATCCCGAAACCGTGCTCTGCGCCGACCTGCTGGCCCCGGAGGGCTACGGGGAGATCATCGGCGGCTCACAGAGGGAGGACGACCACGACAAGCTGCTGGCCCGCATCCACGAAGAAAAGCTCCCCGAGGAGGCCTACACCTGGTACCTGGAGCTGCGCCGTTTCGGCTCGGTTCCCCACTCGGGCTTCGGGATCGGCCTGGAGAGGACGGTGACCTGGCTGGCCGGCACCCATCACGTCCGGGAGGCCATCCCCTTCCCCCGCACGATCAGCCGCTTGTACCCATAGTATCTGAAAGGACGGTCTCCCCCATGGAAAACGCAACAAGCATCCGCTTTCTCGGCGCAGCCCAAAACGTAACCGGTTCCTGCTACCTCGTAGAGCATCAGGGTCAGCGGGTTCTGGTGGACTGCGGGCTGTATCAGGAACGTAAGTTCAGAGAGCGCAACTGGGCAACCTTTGCCGTGGATCCCGGGTCGATCGACGCGGTGCTGCTTACCCACGCCCACCTGGACCACTGCGGGCGGCTGCCCAAGCTGGTGCGGGAAGGCTTCAGCGGTCCGATTTACTGTACCTCGGCCACCGCGGCGATCACCCGCATAGTGCTGCTGGACTCGGCCCACATCCAGGAGGAAGACGCCGAGTTCAAGCGCCGGCGTCACGAGAGGGAGGGCCGGAAAGGACCCCATCCCGAAGAGCCCCTGTACACCACGGAGGATGTCGAGCGCACCTTGCCTCTGCTGCAAACCGTAGGCTACAACTCGCCTGTCGGCATAACCAAGGAGATCTCCGCCTCTTTTTTCGAGGCCGGACATATCCTGGGTTCTTCGATGATCCGCCTGGAGCTGGACGGGGGGTCCGCTGACGCCTCAGCCGCAGCACGGACAACCGTCGTATTCTCCGGTGACATCGGCCAGTGGGACAAACCGATTATTGAAGATCCGACGGTGTTTTCTGAAAGCGACTACCTGGTTATGGAATCCACCTACGGCGACCGCACTCACGAGGACCCCGGAGAGATCGATGATCTCCTGGCCGAGGCTGTCAACACCACCAACCACGCCGGCGGCAACCTGCTCATTCCCAGCTTTGCACTGGAGCGCACCCAGGAGGTGCTGTACCATCTCAACCGGCTGCTGCAGGCCGACCGCATCCCGCACCTGACGGTCTTCGTGGACTCCCCGATGGCCATCAGCGTGACCGAGGTTTTCAAGGATCATCCCGAGCTTTTCGATGATGCGATGCAGGATATGATGCAGGAGGGGCACTCCCCTTTCAGCTTCTCGGGATTGAAGATGACCCGATCGGTGGACCAGTCAAAGGCGATCAACCACATCCGGGGTACATCGATCATTATCGCCGGATCGGGCATGTGCACGGGGGGCCGGATCAAACACCACCTGGTGCACAACATCTACCGCAAGGAAAGCACGATCCTGTTCGTGGGCTATCAGGCCGAAGGCACCCTGGGGCGTTACATACTCAGCGGCGCCAAAGAGGTGCGTATCCTGGGACAGACGTGGCGGCGCAGAGCCGGAATCCGCAAGATCAGCGGTTTCTCCGCCCACGCGGATCAACCCGCCCTGCTGCGCTGGCTCGGCGGCCTGGAGCGTCCGCCCCGAAGGTTGTTCCTCACCCATGGGGAGGCCGAGGCCATCCAGGTCCTGGCGCAGAAGATCAAACAGGATAAAGGCTGGCAGCCCCTCGTGCCGGAGTACGGCCAGCGGGTTGCACTCACCTAGACGCTGTCATTCACGACAAACGAGAGGTAATCCAGCCGACCGCCTCCGGGGTAGAGGCAAAGATCTGGTGGGCGGCGGTGAGCCGCTCGGCCGGCAGGGAGTTGGTGACCGCCAGGACGGTCATTCCGGCCTCTCGGGCCGATTGCACGCCGGAAGATGAATCCTCAACAGCCACGCAGTGCTCAGGGGCCACGCCCAGGCGTTCAGCCGCCAGCAGGTAGCTGTCCGGCTCGGGTTTTGTGCGCTCCACGTCATCACTGGTGACGATGGTGCGGAAGCGGTCCGTGATGCCCAGGATCCGCAGCATCAGCTCGGCTTCGGATCGGGAGCTGGATGTGGCCAAGCCAAGGGGAAGGGATTTCAGCTCGGACAGCGCCTGGACAGAGCCCCGGACAGCTTCCAGCTGCTCGGCGATCAGCCGCCGAAAGATCCGGCGCTTGTGCTCGAGCAGATGCTCGGGAGTGACCGACAAACCATGATCCCGGACCACATCCTTGACGATCTCCGTATCCGGGTAGCCGATCCAGTCGTGCAGGGGCAGGCGATCCTCGGGCAGCCGATACTCCGCGGCAATCTCCTCCCAGGCCAGGATGTGTATGCCTTCGGAATCCGCCAGCACCCCGTCCAAATCGAAGATTACGGCTCGTATATGCAGCATGGCACCTACTGTACTGCAGACGAGGCGGTTTGGAGAAGACCGCCCAGCGGCTGTCTGGCAAGCCGATCACTGGCCGATCCGGCCGGTGCACTGCGCTTATACCGCCGGTGGATCGCGGCTCGATCCAAAAGAGTCGATCTGCGGTAAGCGCGGACCGACCTTGAGGATCCGGCACAAACGTGGTATCAATGGTTTGCGACTAATCGGAGCTCAGGAGTTCAAATTGTACAATCTCTCCACCGCCTATTTTCTCTGGCTTGTCTCAGGATTCGGTGTCCTTGGATTTCACAGGTTTTACCTAGGCCGCTTCGGTACGGGTCTGCTCTGGCTTTTCACGGGAGGTCTGGCCGGAATCGGCGCACTGTTCGATCTTTTATATATACCCAAAATGGTGCGGGACGAAAACCTCAAGCTAGGTTATCGACAGATCCTGTACCCGGATTCGGATCCCCACATCTCAAAACGACAGGCTAAGCCGAGTCCCAAGGAATCTCTGGAGAAGGTCATCCTGCGCACCGCCAAGAACAACGCAGGCGTGGCCACTCCCGGGGAAGTCGCCCTGGAGGGGGACATCCCCATCGAGGAGGCCAAGAAAGCTCTGGAACAGCTGGTCTCCGGTGGCTTCGCCGAAATCCGGGTGCGCAAGTCCGGGGCGATCGTCTACGTGTTCAGCGAATTCTTGGAGGACGACACCCAGTTCGAGGAGATGTAGCAGCCCAACGTACCTCGACGGCTGCAAT